>CABUJP010000087.1:0-11052 GCA_902491835.1 uncultured Alistipes sp.
GTTCTATTACCGTCCCCGGGTCGACAAGGAGCTGCTGCGTCTCTATCACGACGGGATTATCTGTTGCTCGGCCTGCCTGGGCGGCGAACTGCCGCAGGCTATCATGAGGGGCGACATGCGGGAAGCGCGTCGCGTCGTCGAGGAGTTCGTCTCCATTTTCGGCGAGGATTACTACCTCGAGTTGCAACTCCACCCAAGCGGCATTCCGCGTATCGACGAGCAGGTGTACGAGAATCAGAAGAAGGTGAACGCCGCGCTGTTGCAGCTTTCGGCCGAGTACGGCGTGAAATATATCTGCTCGAACGACGTGCACTTCATCATGGCCGACGACGCGCCGGCCCACGACCGGCTGATCTGTCTCAATACGGGCCGCGATCTGGACGATCCGAACCGTATGCGCTATACGTGGCAGGAGTACCTCAAGAGCGAGGAGGAGATGGCCGCGCTGTTTCCCGATCATCCGGAGGCTTTGGCTACGACGGCCGAGATCGCCGCGAAGGTCGAGGAATATTCACTCGAGCACAAGCCGCTGATGCCGAACTTCCCGATTCCGGACGACTTCGACGTGCCGCTGGACCGGCTCAAGGAGACGTTCCGCAAGAAGATCGAGGACGAGGCCGTGCTCGCCGAGATAGACCGATGCACGGACTCGCTCGACGAGGTGATCGGGCGGCATCCCGAGCTGTCGGACCAGCTGACGATCGCCAAGCAGTTCCGCTATCTGGAGTATCTGACCTACAAGGGAGCCGAGAAACGCTACGGCACGCTGTCGGAGGCCGTCCGCAAGCGTATCGAGTACGAACTGTCGACGATCGAGTGGATGGGTTTCCCGGGATACTTCCTGATCGTGTGGGACTTTATTCGCGCCGCCCGGGAAATGGGCGTCTCGGTGGGGCCGGGCCGGGGCTCGGCGGCCGGATCGGTCGTCGCCTACTCGCTGACGATTACCAATATCGACCCGATGAAGTACGACCTGCTGTTCGAGCGTTTCCTGAATCCCGACCGGATTTCGCTTCCGGACGTGGACGTCGATTTCGACGAGGACGGCCGCGCCGACGTGCTGCACTACGTGGTCGAGAAGTACGGCAGCAAGCGCGTCGCGCAGATCGTCACGTTCGGCACGATGGCGCCGAAGGCCGCGATCAAGGACGTCGCCCGCGTGCAGAAGCTGCCCCTCTCGGAGAGTAACCGCATCTCGAAGCTGGTGCCCGAAAAGCCCGGGACCACTTTCGCCAAGGCCTACAAGGAAGTTCCCGAGCTGGCAAGGGAGAAAGAGTCGGACAATCCGCTGATCCGCGACACGATGAAGTACGCCGAGAAGCTCGAGGGCTCCGTGCGCCAGACCGGCGTGCACGCCTGCGGCGTGATTATCGGACAGGACGATTTGGAGAAGTTCGCTCCGATGGCCATTGCGAAGGACGCCGAGCTGAACGTCGTGCAGTACGAGGGCAAGCTGGTGGAGAGCGTCGGGCTGATCAAGATGGACTTTTTGGGCCTCAAGACGCTGTCGATCATCAAGGATGCGCTCGAGAACATCGAGTCGACGACCGGCAGCCGGCCCGACATCGACGCGATCCCCCTCGACGATCCGCTGACCTACGACCTCTACAGCCGGGGAGAGACGACGGGCCTGTTCCAGTTCGAGTCGCCCGGCATGAAAAAACACCTGCGCAACCTGAAGCCGAACCGTTTCGAGGACCTGATCGCGATGAACGCGCTGTACCGGCCCGGCCCGATGGAGTATATTCCGAACTTCATCGCCCGCAAGCACGGTCAGGAGCCCGTCACGTACGAGATACCCGACATGGAGGAGTATCTGAAGGACACGTACGGCATTACGGTCTATCAGGAGCAGGTCATGCTGCTGTCGCAGAAGCTGGCCGGCTTCACCGGGGGCGAGGCCGACACGCTGCGCAAGGCGATGGGAAAGAAGAAGCGCGACGTGCTGGACAAGATGAAGCCCAAGTTCATCGAGGGCGCGAAGAAGAACGGGCACGACCCGAAAATCTGCGAGAAGATATGGGGAGACTGGGAGGCGTTCGCGTCGTACGCGTTCAACAAGTCGCACTCGACCTGCTATGCTTATGTTTCCTATCAGACGGCCTATCTGAAGGCCCACTATCCGGCCGAGTTCATGGCCGCGCTGCTGAGCCGCAACCTGTCGGATATCAAGAAGATCAGCTTCTTCATGGACGAGTGCAAGCGGATGGGCCTCTCGGTGCTGGGGCCCGATGTCAATCACAGCAAGATCCGCTTCTCGGTCGACGAGGGGGGCAATGTCCGTTTCGGTTTGGCCGCTATCAAGGGCGTGGGCGAGTCGGCCGTGCAGAATATCATCGACACGCGCAAGGAAGGAGGGCCTTTCAAGTCCGTGTACGATTTCGTGGAGCGGGTCAACCTGCAGACCGTCAATAAGAAAACGTTGGAAAATCTGGTGCTCGGAGGCGCGTTCGACGCGATCAGCGACCTGCCGCGCAGCGCCTATCTGGCGCGGGACGAGCACGACGGCACGCTGCTGGATGCGCTGGTACGGTACGGAAACCGCGTGCAGAGCGAGAAGAACAACGTGCAGCAGAGCCTGTTCGGCGGCATTACCGAGGAGTCGTCGGTACAGAAGCCCGAGCCGCCGCAATATACGCCTTGGACGAAACTCGAGACGCTGAACCGCGAGCGCGACGTGATCGGGATCTACCTGTCGTCGCATCCGTTGGATGACTTTTCATTGATTATCAAACATTACTGTACCTGCTCGCTGGGCGATCTGGCCGATCTGCCGTCGATGAACGGGCGCGATTTCGTCGCGGCGGGCATGGTGACCTCGGTCATGCACCTGACTACGAAGACGGGCAAGCCCTACGGACGCTTCACGATCGAGGACTACAACGGCTCGCACGAGTTCGTGCTGTTCTCGAAGGACTACGAGAACTTCCGCCGCTTCCTGTTCGAGGGTTACTATCTGCTTATCAAGGGAAAGGTCGCTCCGCGCATATACAATCCCAACGAGCTGGAGACGCGCATTACGTCGATCATGATGCTGGCCGAGGCGCAGGAGACGCTGATGAAGGAAGTGACCGTATCGGTTCCCGTCGACGAGCTGACCGAGGAATTGGTCGGCAGGCTGTCGGCCGCGGCGAAAGAGAACCGGGGCCAGGTGATCCTACGTTTCAAGGTGTACGACCCGGCTGCCGAAGTGGCAGTGAATTTGTACTCGAAGAGCGTCAAGGTGGCGCTGACCGGCGACCTGATCCGGACTTTCGACGATTACTCGCTTCGGTATACGTTGATGTAGGACGTATCTCGCTGAGGCTCGGCGCGATGCGAAAAACGTAAATAACTTGTTGACCGTTTTGTCCGCCGCGATGCGTTTTTCTCGGAAGGAATTGTCAACTTTGCGGCAGACAAATCATTTAAAACTCACCGATATGGCACTTGCTATCACCTCTGAAAATCTGAAAGCCCTGATGGATTCGGGCAAACCGCTGGTCGTCGATTTCTGGGCCGAATGGTGCGGACCCTGCCGGACGATCGCCCCGATTATCGACGAGTTGGCCGCCGAGTACGAGGGCCGCGTGGCAATCGGCAAATGCGACGTGGACGACAACAATGCCGTCGCTACGCAGTTCAGCGTTCGCAACATCCCGACGATTCTCTTTATCAAGGGCGGTCAGGTGGTCGATAAGCAAGTCGGCGCCTGCCCGAAAAGCGTGCTCGAGGAGAAAATCGCCAAGCTGCTGTAGGACGATTCCGTCGCTTCCCCTTTCCCGGAAACGGGAAGCGACGCCGAGCGTTTCCCGATCGAATGTCCGGACGGCGACGAGCGGTCCGGACATTGCTCGTTTGGCGGAAGCCGGTCGTTCGAGCGTTTCCGGCAGACTACCGTAGGCAGGAAAGCGCCCGGCTTTTCCCGTATGCGTAAGGCGTTCGTCGAGGTGCTGCTATTGCGGGTGTTGGAGGGTGTTTGCGGGGCGCGCGGCGAGAACGCATTCGGGGACAGGATACGTCGCATGCGTATTTTCCCTGCGGCGCGGTCTTCCGACGAAAGCAGGTCTTTCTAACGGGCGGGCCGGGGAAAATATCCGCTTTTACCTACTGTCATATGACGAACCGGGCCGAGGATAGCCGAGCTTCCGCTCCGTTCCTCGGTCGTTCGTCGCTATCTCTTCCCTTCGGTTTGCGTCCGGGCGTTGCGACTATGGAACGGAGCGCCCGGCCTGTTTTCCCCCGATCTCTCCGAGCCAGCGGCCCAGCGAGGCGGTCAGTTCGTCATGATACCTGAACGACGGGTTCCAGCCCCATCCGTACTTGCCGTGAGGGTAGGCGTGCAGCTCGGCCGGAACGCCGTGCCTTTTCAGCGCCGTATAGTAGCAGATGCTGTTGCCGGGCAGCACGTTGTCGTCGTCGTCGCTCATGGCGATGAAGGCGGGTGGCGTCCGGGCGGTCACTTCCTTCTCGCAGGAGTAAAGCGCGGAATCCGCTGGCACGTCGGCTCCGAATAGGTTGCCCATCGTCTCGCGATCGATCATCCTCTCGTCGCGCGAGATAAGTCGGGCCGGTCGTCCGCTCCCGTGAATCGGGTCGATGCGGCCGCCGCCAGATGTCCTCCGGCCGAGAAGCCCATGATACCTACGCGGTGCGGATCGACATGCCACAGCCGCGCCTTTTCCCGAACCATTCGTATGGCCGCCAGCGCGTCTCCGACCGGAATATCGGGATGTCCGTTCGGCATCCGGTAGCGCAGCACGACGGCCGTGATACCCCGCTCGTTCAGCCACCGGGCGACCTGTATCCCTTCGTGATCGAAACAGACGGCCGCGTAGCCTCCTCCCGGGCAAATCACGACGGCTTGGCCTGTGGCCCGGTCCGCATCGGCCGGGTAGGCCAAATAGTCGGCCTCCGTAGCGCCGAAAACGATGTCCTGCGTCGTGCGTACGTTTTCGGGCGGCAGCCCGTTGCTGTCGGGAGCTCCTTGGGGATAAAGCGGCCGGGCCCGGGGCGTCTGGGCCTGCAGGTAGCAGAGGCTCAGCAGACAGGCTGTCGCCAAAATCGGTCGGATGCGATATTTTCTCATGGCGTTCGATATTGGTCTTTTTTTCCGGGGCAATCGATAGCTGCGCGGCCTGCCGGTCCCGGACTCGTCGGCTGCTGCGCCTGTGGTCCGATCGTCCGTTTATGCGAATGACGTTTCGGGTCTTTCTTGGACGCAACGACCGGAGTTCCTCGCTTTGCCGAAACGGGTTTTGTGCCGGCGAGGCAGGAACGGCCGGCGGAACTTCGCGCGTTCTGTATCGCTGCACTCGCTTCGACTCGGCCGGCGCGCTTCCGCTCGCAATACGATGATCGGGACGCAGCGCATCGTCCGCGACACGATATGCGATTTGTTTGGAACGATTCCGCCCGCCGGTTCGCGAACCGGCCGTCCGACCGGTTTCATTCCCGTCCGTGCGATGTGTCCGGCGCGGGGCGCTGAGACTGAAACCGGACTATTCCCGTATCTCTTTCAGCCAGCGGTCGAGCGATGTCCGCAGTTCGTCGTGGTACTTGAAGGTTTCGAGCCAGCCCCAGCCGTGGCCTCCCGACGGATAGACGTGCAGCTCCGCCGGTACGCCGTGGGCCTTCAGCGCTTCGTAGTACATCGTGCTGTTGACTGGGGGCACTCCTCCGTCGTCGTCGCTCAATGCCAGGAACGTGACGGGCGTGCGGTCCGACATCTGCTTCTCGTTCGAGTCCCGGTCCACGAGCTCGATCGGAGCGTCTCGGCCGATCAGCTCCTCGCGCGACTCCTTGTGCGTGTAGCGCTCGTCCATCGTGATGACCGGGTAGATCAGGATCGAGAAATCGGGGCGCTGCGAGTCGTTCTCGAAATGGGTCGAGACCGTCGAGGCCAGATGTCCTCCGGCCGAGAAGCCCATGATGCCGACCTGATGCGGGTCGATTCCCCATTCGGCGGCGTGATCCCTCAGCAGCGCGATCGCCGTCCGGGCGTCGTGCAGCGGAATGTCGTGATGTCCGTTTGGCATCCGGTAGCGGAGCATCAGCGCCGTGATCCCGCGCTCGTTCATCCACTGGGCGACCTGAATGCCCTCGTGGGTGTAGGCTACGCCCAGGTAAGCTCCTCCCGGACAGATGACGACGGCTTGGCCCGTTGCCTTGGACGGATCGGCCCGAAACAGCATGTAGTCGGCCTCGGCGATCTTCTCCGCATGGCTTTCGGCATAAACGGCCTTGTCTGCGGGCAGTCCGTTGCTGTCCGGCGCGCCTTGCGGGTAGAGCGGCTGCGCCTCGGGAACTTGTGCCGGCGCCGGCAGAATCCAGAGCAGGGCGCCGGCAAACAGCGATAAAGTCTTTTTCATAGGTATCTCTCGTTTGAATTGGTCGATAAATGTAGAAAATTTCGGGCGATTCCGCAAGAGCGGTACGGCCCGCGTCCGTAACGGAGCGGCTGACTCGTCGCATGGAACGATCCCCGGCCGGGGATCGACTGGCGAATCCCCGCGGAGAGAGTCGTCCTCTCGGGAAAAACAGCTGTCATCCGCGACTGGACGAAACCCCGAACTGTTCGACTATGACACGGACTACTACGCGGCAGGGGAGCCGCGACAGCGAGGCTCGCCGACGGGTGCGATTGGGTGAGCAGGGAAGGGGAAAGGCGGCCTGCGCCGGAGAGGCAGGCCGCCGGCCCGGCTGTCCTGAGATTTCTCTCAGGACAGCCGGCATCCGCGACTGGACGAGACGCCCGAACTGTTCGATTACGCCGTGGGCTACAATGCCCGATGATCAAGCGGTTGTGCAGTACGGCTCCCGCCGACCCGAGAGACAGCCGCGGGTGCCTTGCCGGACACGGCGACGGCAACGAAAGCAACCCCGGCGACGATACTCCACGACTACGACGATAAGCGGGATACTCCCCGGAGCCGGAAATCGCTCCGCAGTGCAGCCATATTCGTCGCAGGGCCCGACAGGCGGACGGACAGCGAAATGCACGGGGCCTTGGCGGGCACAGCAATCCGGCGACGGTTGCGGCGGCCGGTCGAAATCCCGTGGGTAAAAGGGACGGAGACGAAGAAGTCAGGGAAATAAGGCATACGGCGTATTGGCCGGATCGGCGGGAGAGCGACCGGCCTGCGGAGCGTAGAATACGGTCTGAATGTGATATGGCGATCGACTGGAAATAGGGTGGGCGCGTTCGTATTTTTTCTGTCATTTGATGACAATTTTTGCACGGAAACCGCTTTCGCGCCGTTTTTTATCATTAATTTTGTTCTTCACAGACCGGGGAATAATAAATTGATTGGCAAAATGATATGGGACGAAATCGAATCTTCGTGTTTATATTGGCTTTGACCGGCCTTCTGGCTTCCTGCGGGAAATTCAACGACCGGATGGAAGGGATTCTCTCGAGGGCCGAATCCGTGATGGACTCTTGTCCGGACAGTGCCGTCCGGACATTGGGCGAGATTACCAATCCGAGATGGCTCAGCCGGCCGAACCGGGCTCTCTATTGTCTGCTTAGTACGCAAGCGGCTAACAAGGTAGGGCAACCACTTCCTTCTGACTCGCTGATAAACGTCGCTGTAACTTATTATTCGAGACATTTGAAAGATCCCCATGCGATCCTTGCCTATTATTATCAGAGTAAGACGCTTCAAGGGATCGACGAAAAGGCTAGACTGGAGACGCTGTTGAAAGCAGAGGCATTGATCCCTGAATGCCGAGATGATGGCGTAGCTGGTACAATATGCTATTATTTGGGAGAGGCTTATGAAAAACAATATGTTGATAGCGTTGCGAAACGCTATTACGAGAAAGCTCTCATCCATTATAAAAAATCAGGACAAGCGAAAAATGAATTTTATGCTTTGTATAATTTGGGATGGACCTATTTGTATACGAAAGATTATGTCGAAGCGGAAGAAAATTTTAAAGCGGCTTTGACTATCGCTGAAAGTTTATGTGATTCGTTATGCATGGATGCAGTTTACAATTCTTTAAGTAATGTGTACAATGGGTTGGATAAATACAATAAAGCGAAAGAATGTGTTGTTAAATGTATTGAGTTTAATAAAGGGAACGCAATGATTCGTCACTATGTTTCCTTGGGTGATGTCTATTTTAAGCAAGGTCAGTTGGATTCGGCGAAGTTCTTTTATAACAGTTATCTGTCTAATAAACCTCTCGATACGGCAAAAGTTGCGAGCGTTTTATATAGTTTATATCGGTTGGAAAGTCAGCAATACTCTTTCCATGAGGCATTGAAGACTTTCGAGGAATACCATAAGATGTATTTGGCAATAAACGACAGAAACGAGCGGAATTCCATTATCGAGATTCGACAGAAATATGACAGCGAAAGATTGAACTCGCAAAGACAGCAACTGGTTATCCGTAACAGAACCTTGTTGGTCGGTTTCCTTGTCATGCTCCTGATCGCAGTGGCTTCGGTCAGCGCTTACAAGGTCGTTGTCGCGAAAAAGAACAAGCGGATCAGCGACGATATGGTCAAGCTGCGGGAGGCGGAAATAGAAAATCAGCAAAAGACGATCGACAATCAGCAATTGGAAATGAGGATCGACAAGCTGAATCTGCTGAAGTCGAGCGCGAAGACGCTGATCGAGTCCAAGCTGAGAATCATCCAGAAAATGAACGATATCCTGAAGCTGTGGAGCGACGACCGACGCGACAATCGGCGCTTCGCGCTGGCGGCCAAGGAGTTTTTCGACGATTATAAATTCACGCAGGACAGTTGGAAAGATATTTACGAAATATCGAACCATATCGTCAGCGAGGATTTCCTGCACCGTTTGCGCGCGACGGAGTTGAAACTGTCCGAGGACGATCTGAAGCTCTGTTGCATGGTCCTCGTCGAGATCAAGACGAACCAGATTGCCGATATTTTAGGCATTCAGCCGGCTTCCGTATCGAAAAAGCGGAACCGTTTGAAAAAGAAAATCGACGGAAACTCCGATAAGACGCTCAAAAAGCTACTGTCCGCTTGGATTTGATTTTGGTTAAATGGTTGATATCGTTCTGTTTATGTATATGCCGATTTGTCCGTATATGAAATTGCAGATAAATTTCCTCCGATTTTAATGCTCTGATAATTAGGCAGTAAATTTCTTGAGAAATTCCGTTTTTTCGTGCTTGTCATATGTCCGGTATCGTGTCTCCGGGTATCAACACTGAAAAAATTGGATATGTTTGCAGTGGGATTCGATTCCGTTTGCATGACGTAAAAGTTGCAGAGTGGAGTTCGAAACTCGGAATTTATATTTAGGATGAGATTATGAAAATACGAGTTTTGTTTTTGGCTATTGTGGCGGTATTAGCCAGTGCTTTGTCGGCGGGAGCCGAAGTACCCGATTCTCCGGTGACAAGGGGACCTACCGATGAAAGAATAGAAATGGGAGGGAGAAAGCCTGATGATATTGGAGGGCCTGAGCCGAGCGGAATTCCTGTTATAACGATTCGAGACGGCGAGTTCTTAGGTTGGTATTACGATGGGTCGGCCAGTGCGATATACGTTACTTTCTCCGAGCCCGTGAAATACGCGGAAGTAGTGTTCAAGAGAGGGCTGAGCCCCATAGGTTCGTTCAAGATGCTCTATCCGTCGCAGGGACTTTACGGAAAGATAAGTACCAGAGGTTTGGGTACGGGTAGATTAACGGTTCATTTCTATCCGATCGATATGAACGGTGAGCCCGTCGGAAGCTTCTACGGAGAGTTTACGAACAAGTAGGAGTTTTATTTAGAGGTTTGCATAGATAAAATTAGAGGGCACAAAGGAAGGGTATATGTAATGGGTGAGCGTATCCCTTCCGCCCTCTAATCCTTTCAGTCTGCCGGTCGAGCGTTTCGTCCGCTTTTTTTGTTTGAACAAGGTAGGTATGGAGGGTATCGGCCGTATAGGATAGATTTTATGAAAGACAATCCCTGGATACGAGTTGCGGAAATCGCACCTTGATCCGGGAGAGGCGGAATTCGTATCTTTCTGTGATTTTGCATGTAGAATGATGTATCAAGTCGTTAGTATGGAAAATCTCCAGTCGGGTGAGTTGTACGTGTTTGCTGACAACGAGTTTTTCAACCCTCCCTCTTATGCGATCGTGAGCGGCTGGACATGCGACGGGATTTCCCTGAGCGTGCTGATGACCGAGTCTTCGTTGCCCGGGGCGAGCATGAGAATCGATTGGGATTGCCGTTTGCCTCACGGACTCATGTATTCCCGTCTGCCGACCGATTCGGAACGCGACAGGTTTTTCCGCATGCTCAAAGTATGCGATAGTCAGCAGAAACTGGTCGAGCATTGCTTCGCCGACCACGGCGACCGTTGCGAGATACGGTTCAAGAGAGTCTTCCTGCGTCCCGCCGACTTTCCGAGAAACGGATGATAAGTCGAGACTCGCCCCTGTTCTGGCGGCGATATTTCCTTTTTCGTCAGAGCGTTTGAAACCGTTTTGTTTGGGTCGAAGCTCGGTCGGGCGGCCGCCTGCGAACGAACGTTGCGGCGGTCGGTCGGGAGATCGGCAAACGATAAAAGAGGATCGGCCGCGCCGGTTCGCTCCGTTGTCGTTGCAGGCAGCTCGTCGAGAGAAGGCTTTATCTGTACGGTGATTCGATTCCGGGGCGGTACGATCGAGCGGCTTTATGCGACGGCGTCGTTTTCATGGGCGGCGCTTAGAGCGGCGGAGATAGGTATACATGCTTCTGCTGTCGGGTTCGAGGCTTTCCGAACAGTTTGTGAAACAGATGTGTCCGGCTTTCGGGAAGCGGGTTTTGCCCGCTCTGCTTCTTGTTCTGAATAATAATTTCCATTGGAAATTTGTTTTATTGGAAAATAGTCGTACCTTTGGCTTGTATTTTCCTGTGGAAATTATTGTTGAAGGAAATTTTCGGGCGGAGAGCTTTAGGCGATAAATGAGGGTAGGATGGAAATAGCATGCCTTATGCGCGATATACTGAAGGCGCTGAACGATTTCGAGCGGAATTTCGAGCGGACGCACGGCGTCTGCCTGAACGAGGCGGCTGTGCTTTGCTCGCTGACCTCGGGACGGCTTT
>CABUJP010000088.1:0-11042 GCA_902491835.1 uncultured Alistipes sp.
CCGGGGCTACGTGGTCAAGGAGAACAGGGAGGGCGTCAAGCGGGAGTACGTGCAACTGAGACTGGAGAAGGGCTCCATCGCGCGCAAGACGCTTTCCGAGAACGTCGGCCGGGAAAAGAACAAGCTGTCGCCCACCGATATAGGGATGATCGTGACCGACTATCTGGATACGCAGTTCGGCGATATCATGGACTATAACTTCACGGCGCTCGTCGAGAAGGAGTTCGACGAGATCGCCGAAGGTGAGAAAAGCTGGGTGGACATGATCCGTGCTTTTTACGGCCGCTTCCATACGACGGTGGACCGGGCGTTGGAGCAGGAGCCCGTGCGGAGCGGTCAGGCCCATCTGCTCGGAACCGATCCGGCGAGCGGAAAGCCGGTTTACGTGAAAATCGGCCGTTTCGGCCCGGTGGCGCAGATCGGCGGAGACGACGGGGAAAAGCCCCGCTATGCCAGTCTGAAGAAGGGACAGCTGATCGCGAACATCACGCTGGAGGAGGCGCTCGATCTGTTTACGCTACCGCGCGCGGTCGGAGAGTTCGAGGGTAAGGAGGTCGTGATCGGGGTCGGTCGTTTCGGCCCCTATGTCCGTCATGACGGCAAGTTCGTGTCGCTGGCCAAGACGGACGATCCGTATACGATCGGGCTGGACCGGGCCGTGGAGCTGATCGCTCAGAAGAGGGAGAAGGACGCCAAGGCCAAGGAGCCGATCCGCAGCTTCCCCGAGGAACCGGGACTGACGGTGCTGAACGGCCGATACGGTCCCTATATCGCCTTCGACGGAAAGAACTATCGCATTCCCAAGGGATATGTACCCGAGGAACTGACGCTCGAACAGTGCCGCGAGATCATGGCGAAATCCAAGAAAAAGTAAGTTGTACGCGAATCGAAGTCGTCCGATGAAAAAGAGAAAAGCCGAGAGCAGGCCGGTCGTCCGTCCCGGCGTGGTAGGATGGATTCTGGAGGGCGCGGCGCTGTTGGTGCTGCTTGCCGATTTCTCGTTTACCGCGTGGGGCACGTTCGCGCTGCCGGAAATGCCGCCCGAGTTCTTCGAGTTCCGCGGCGGCGGAAGCATGGCCTCGCTGCGCGCCGGGTTGTGGATTCTGCCTGCCGTCGCGCTGCTGAGCTATCTGCTGCTGACGTGGCTGACGAGTATTCCGCACCGGCTTCCCTATCCGAGACCGGTCACGGACGACAACCGGCAGAGGCTGTATACGATGGCGACCCGCATGCTTCGGGTGCTGAAGTTGCTGATCGTCGTGCTGTACGCTTATGCGAGCTACAACCGGATCGCTTCGGCTTTCGGTCAGCCGGTCATGGATGTCTATACGCTGTATGCGCTGGCGCTGGCTGTTGTGGTGATTCCGGTCGCCGCGATTATCAAGATGGCTGTCGGCCGGTAGGTGGCGCGGCCGTTGCGGTGTGTGCTCGGCCGGCGGAGAGTGGCATGAAAGGGATGCGGGAAGTCGAGGCTTCCCGCATCCCTTTTATCATGGACTCATACCCTTGTGTAGCCCCGGCAGGCAGATTCCGTTGTCGGAAATCGGATATCGGAGAGACGGTTCCGTTCGCCGGGAGCCGGTTTTCCGTGCCGGGTCGGTATGCTCTCTTTTTTTGTCGGGCCGAGAGCGGCCGATTTACGCGCTAAAGCCGGAATTTCCGTTCCGTCTTCCGATCGGAAGCGGAATATTAGATAGGATATGTGGCAGGCAGCACCGCTTACGGGGCAGCTTGCAGTTGCCTGCTTCGGCCTGCGAGGCCTCTCGTTTCGGGAATCGGATGGCGCGGCGCGGATCAGGAATTGCGCAGGCCGTTTCCGGTCCGGCGAGTCCGGCTGAGGAGACACGGTACGTTCCGCTGTCCCGGTCAGCGACCGTGTGCCGGACTCCGTTTTCGGGAGTGCCGTCTCCCTCGGAGTCCGGGCAGGGTCTTTGCTATGGGGTTTCCCTGTAGACCAGCGCGACGGCATGAGCTTCGACTCCCTCTTCCCGGCCGACGAATCCGAGCCGCTCGGTCGTCGTGGCCTTGACCGAGACACGTTCCGGATCGATTCCCATCGTCTCGGCCAGCGTTTCCCGCATGGCGGCGATATGAGGTTTTATCTTCGGGCGTTGCAGACAAAGCGTGCAGTCGACGTTGCCTATGCGGTAGCCTTTGTCGCGGAGCATTTCGACGGTATGCCGCAGCAGGATCCGGCTGTCGATACCCTTGAACCGCTCGGAAGTATCCGGAAAATGGAGCCCGATATCGCCCAAGGCCGCCGCTCCGAGCAGCGCGTCGCACAGCGCATGGATCAGCGCGTCGCCGTCGGAATGCGCGACGCAGCCGCGCGGGTGTTCGATCAGGATGCCTCCCAGCCGGAGGGGGAGGCCGTCGGCGAGCGCGTGCACATCGTAGCCGTGCCCGATTCTGAAGTCGTTCATAGCATGGAGTTTGTTGACAAAGTAACGAATTTATCGCTATATTTACACGTAAAAACCAAATGAAAAGCCTATGTCGGATATAGTCAATCTGAAGCCGGAGGCCGTGTGGCGCTTCTTCGACGAGATTACGCGGATTCCCCGTCCGTCGAAAAAGGAGGAGAAGATCGTGGCCTACCTGATCGATTTTGCCAAAAGCCGCTCGCTGGAGTACCGCAAGGATTCGACGGGGAACGTCGTGATCCGCAAGGGAGCGTCGCCGGGTATGGAGAACCGCCCTGTGGTCGTTCTGCAGAGCCATGTGGATATGGTTTGCGAGAAGAGGGGCGACGTGAACCTCCATTTCGATACGGACCCGATACGGACCCGCGTCGAAGACGGTTGGGTGCGTGCCGAGGGCACGACATTGGGTGCCGACTGCGGAATCGGCATGGCGGCCGAGCTGGCCGTGCTGGACGCCGGCGATCTGGCGCACGGCCCGATCGAGTGTCTTTTCACCGTCGATGAGGAGACCGGTCTGACCGGCGCTTTCGGCCTCGGCGAGGGTATGCTGAGCGGGAAGTACCTGATCAATCTCGACTCGGAGGACGAGGGCCAGCTTTTCATCGGCTGCGCCGGAGGGATCGACACGGTAGCGACGATGCGCTATCGTCAGGAGGAGGCGCCGAAGAACTACGATTTTTTCCGCATCGACGTCGGCGGCCTTCTGGGCGGTCATTCGGGCGACGACATCGATAAGGGACGGGCCAACTCGAACAAGCTGCTCGCCCGCTTCCTGTGGCTGGCGGCGCGGCAGACGGAAATGAGACTGGTATACCTCGACGGAGGAAATCTCCGCAACGCGATTCCCCGCGAGGCTTTCGCCGTATTCGGCGTGCCGTCGCGCGAGACCAAGCGTCTTCGGGAGCTTTTTGAGGAATACGTCCGAGGCGTCGGACAGGAGTTCGCTCCGGTCGAGAAGTCGATGGAAATCACGCTGTCCGATATGCCGGAGCCCGATACGGTGATCGATGCCGACGCCCAGCGGTATTTGCTGTATGCCCTGTGCGGGCTGCCGAACGGAGTGCTGGCGATGAGCCCGACGATGCCGGGCATGGTCGAGACCTCGACCAACCTCGCGTCGGTCAAGTTCGTCGGCGACCGTCTGATCGAGATAACGACCTCGCAGCGCTCGTCGATCGAAAGCGCGCGCGACGCAGCGGCCGCGTCGGTCGAATCGGTTCTGTCGCTCGGAGGCGGAGACGTGACGCATTCGGACGGTTACCCGGGCTGGGCGCCCGATCCCGAGTCGCATTTGCTTGCGGTGACGATCGAGGCCTATGAAAAGCTGTTCGGTAACAAGCCGCTCGTGCGGTCGATCCATGCCGGGCTCGAGTGCGGGCTTTTCCTGAGGAAATACCCTTGGCTCGAAATGGTATCGTTCGGTCCGACGCTTCGCGGCGTTCACTCGCCCGACGAGCGTCTGGAGATCGCTTCGGTCGATAAGTTCTGGAAGCTGCTGACCGAGACGCTGAAGATGCTGGAGTAGCCGGAATGGTCCGTATGAGCGCAGCTCGTCGGAAGACGGGCTGCGGCTTTTTGACGGGGACCGGTCTTATGGAAGCGATCCGTCCGTTTTCCGATAAGGCGCGTACCTCCTGTCCCCTATTTTTGTCTCGGCTTTTGCCCTCCTGCACAGAACGTTCCGGAATAGCGGTTTCCTTCCCGGGGCGTTGTCTGTTTCCGCGAAAAGCATCCGGGGCCGTTGGCAAGTAAAAATCGGCGGACAACCGATGCCGCGCGAACGATCTTTGGGGTCCGGGAGCACTCCGGCGCTACCGCTCGGCGCGGCCGGTCGAGGGAGTTTTCTGTGCGGGGGCCAGATAGTCCCGGCGCTCGACGTGCTCGTAATACTGTTGCAGGCGCGCCTTGAGCTGTCGCTCGGCCTCCTCGAGCAACGGCGTGCGGCGGTCGGAAACGTCTTGCCGCTGCAGCGTGTCGCTGCGCAGATAAGCCGAGGTCGTGCGTTCTCCGTCGAAGAACAGCACGAGCGAGTCGGTGATTCCCTGATAGATGTTCCCCGCCGAATTGGTTGCCATGGCCGGCCGGTCGGTTTCGCGCAGCACGTCCCGTCCGAACGCGAAGTAGGGTTTGTCGTAGCCGAGCAGGCCGAGCAGCGTCGGCATCAGGTCGATCTGCTGCGCCACGCCCTCGTGACGGCCGCGCACCGATCCGTCGGGCGTGTAGATCAGGCAGACGATCTGAGTATTCCCCGTGGGGGTCAGCGTTTTCGGAGCGAACGTCTCGGACGAGACGTGATCGGCTACGAAGACGAAAATCGTGCGGCGGAACCAAGGTTCCTTCGACGACGTTTCCATAAACTTCTTCAGCGCCATGTCGGTGTAGGCGACACCCTGGTGCACTTTCGTCTTTCCTTTCGGCAGACTGTCGGCGTAACGCTCGGGCACGACGAACGGATGGTGCGAGGTGAGCGTGAAGGCCGACGCGAAGAAAGGCTCGGGCGTTTCGGACAGCGTGCGGCTCATATATTGCAGAAACGGTTCGTCCCAGATGCCCCAGTAGCCGTCGAAATCGCCCGTGCCGCAAGCCTTCTCGTAGTCTTCCCTGCTGTAATAGCGCTGGACGCCCGCCAGCGTGGCGTAGGCCCCGAATCCCATCGATCCCCGGCCCGATCCGTTGAAGAACGAGGTCGAGTACCCCTCGTCGGCGAGCAGGGCGGGCAGCGCCTTGGTTTCGGCTAGCGCCTGCGGCATCAGCACGAACGGCGTGCGGTAGGAAGGGATGGACGACAGGATCGAGGGCAACGCCTCGATCGACTTGTGCCCGTTCGCGAAAGCGTTCGGAAAACAGTACCCTTCGCGCATCAGCGAGTCGAGGAAAGGCGTGAAGCCCTGTCCGTCGGGATAGAGGTCCGGGTTCAGCAGAGCCGAGTGCTCGCCGCTGAAGCTTTCGAGCACGAAGATCACGACGTTGCGCGGCCCGAGCGCGGTCGTGTCGGGCTTCGGATCGTGATAGGGAGAGTAGAGCGAGTCGAGCGTCTCGGGATCGAAGAAGCGGGTGTAGCTCAGCGAGCGGTTTCCGAGCGTGCGCAGCAGGCAGAACGGATTGCTCAGAATCAGGTTCGCCTTGCGGTCCGACGAGGTGTAGAGCGTCGCGTTGCTCAGCGTGATCGGGCGGGTCTGGCGGCTGAACCCGCCCCGAATGCCTCCGAGCGTCAGAGCGACTCCGGCGGCCAGTATGCCCAGGTTAGCCAGAAAATACCGCCAGCCTCCCCGCTGTGCCGTAGCGAAGCGAATCCGCCGGTAGCACCGGATCAGGCCGAAGATCAGCGCGGCGGCCAGCAGCACGACGTACCAGTTCTCGGCCATGGCTTTCAGTACGACCGTGCCCGTGTTGTCGTTGTTGCCCAGGTACGACAGCTCGTCGGCGGTGAAGCGCTTCTGGGCATAGTGGAAATAGATACCGTCCGAGAGGTTGATCGCGAGCGCGATGCCGTTGACCGTCGAGTAAAGCCACAGCAGCATGCGCTGGTAGCCCTTCCGTTCGCGGAATCGGAACGGCAGCAGCGACAGCAGGATGAACGGCGCGTTGACGTACAGGATCGACGCGGTATCGAACGCGAGGCTTCCCCGCAGCAGGTGCGGCAGCTCGTTCAGTCCGACGGGGCCGATCGCGGAGGCGTTCATCAGATAGAAAATCACGCGGCACACGGCCCATGCCGCGTAGAGCAGCAGCATGCGCCGGACGAAAGCCCACAGCAGGCCGTATCGCGGGGCCGGGCGCGTTTCACGGATTCGGTTCATGGACGGGTCACTTTCCTTTGATGATGATTTCGGGCTTGTGGTAGACGGTCGAGTGAGGCGGTACCGATTCGGTCAGCCAGACGTTTCCGCCGATTACCGTGTCGTGGCCGACGACCGTGTCTCCGCCGAGAATCGTGCTGCCGGCGTAGATGATGACGTTGTCCTCGATGGTCGGATGCCGCTTGACGCCCGTGAGTTCCTTCTCGACGAACCGCGCGCCGAGCGTGACGCCCTGATAGATCTTCACATTCCGACCGATGACGGTCGTTTCGCCGATGACGATGCCCGTTCCGTGGTCGATGTAGAATCGCGGACCGATCGTAGCGCCCGGGTGAATATCGATGCCGGTCTGGCTGTGGGCGTATTCCGATACGACGCGCGGCAGCACCGGAATGTTCAGCCGGTGCATCACATGCGAGAGCCGATACACCATAACGGCGTAGAAGCCCGGATAGCACAGGATCACTTCCTCGGTGCAATAGGCGGCCGGGTCGCAACTCTTGTAAAGGTTCGCGTCTTTCATCAGCCCCGCGTAGATCAGCGGAATCTCGGCGAAGAACCGGGCCGTCAGCCGTTCGCAGCAGCAGTCCATGCCGGAGCAGAGCGGCGTGATGATATGCAGGAAATCCTGCTGCAGGTTCTCCCAGCGCAGGTCCATCTCCTTGAGCGACATGCCCCGCCGGTCGCGGACCGGGAAAAGCAGGTTCACGAGCGAGTCGACGAATCGGCGCGCGGCGACCTGCGAAGGCACCTCGCGATAGAACACCTGCGTCATCCGGTGCAGGCGGTTCGGGAAATTCTTGATCGTGTCGGCCATGGCGTTTGCGTGTTTTAGGGAAGGGGCGGATATCGCCTGCGGCTTCCCTGCGTCAGCTTGCTGACGTATCGTTCGATGTCCTGCCGGAGTTTCCGGTACAGGAAGCACTCCTTGTACTGCTCGTTGTCGAGCAGTACTTCGCGTACGTTGCGCAGCGAGTTGTTGTAGTTGCTCAGTTCGTTTTTCAGCGCGACGCCCTGCTTCGTTCCGGCCGCAATGCGGTCGATGTTCATGTCGCGGAGCTTGTCGCAGACGGTGTGCAGCAGGATCAGCACGACGTTGTCCATCAGCGTGTGGCCCTGCATGAACAGGTGCACGTTGTCCGGCTCGACTCCCCGGTCGCGGATGTGCTGCCCGAACGCTTCCACCTCGGCGGCCCATTGCGGGTTGTGCGTCTCGAGCATCCGGACACGCTTGGAGACTTGCCGCTCGAGCCATTCGAGGGTCTGCTGCCCGTCCTCGCGGATGTCGAGATAGTTGAGCCGGACGCTGCTGCGGAAATCGACCAGCGTGAACGCTTTCTCGCTTTGGCGGCGGGCGGAGTAGGCATACCACAAAAACAGCGGGTAGATCGCCCGGGAGTAGCGGCCCATGAAGCGCTCGAAATCGAAAATCATCGTGTCGTTCTTGGTCGCCTTGACGCATACCTTGTGCAGCGAGGCGGGCCAGCAGAGGTAGTTCTCCGTCGCATAGGCATAGGTGTGGAACAGGTAAGGCGTTCGGTTGACCTGGCGCGACTGCTCGTTGAAGTCCTCGAACAGGTAGTCGAAGTCGCTGTCCACGCAAAGAATGCGGTCGTCGCAGCACTCGCCGATCATGCCCAGCAGCACTTTCTTGCCCTTGGCCAGGTCTTGCCTCGGCGGGACGCTGATCTCGAACTTCAGCCACTCGGTCTCGTAGTCATCGAAAATGCCGCGCCAGAACGCCACGTCGTCGTAGCCTTCTACGAATACCTGCACGAGCCGGTATCCTCCTGCCGAGTACCGCGAGGGGATTGGCAGGGATTTCGGCGACGGTCCCGCCGGCTGGGCCACGTACCGGTTTTTCTTGCGCTTGCTCATGGCTTTTCGGTTCGGTCTCTTTCGCCCGGGCAGGTCAGCGGACCGGAGGAAGCGTTACTTTCTCCACCTCGATGCCGACGCGGCGCAGCAGCTCGATGCCGTCGCTGCTGTGGTAGTCGTCGCAGAACACGACACGGCGGATGCCGCTCTGGATGATCAGCTTCGCGCACTCGATGCAGGGCGACGAGGTGACGTAGAGCGTCGCTCCCTCGCTGCTGTTGCTCGACTTGGCGACTTTCGTGATCGCGTTGGCCTCGGCGTGCAGCACGTAGGGCTTGGTGCGGCCGGCTTCGTCCTCGCAGACGTTCTCGAAGCCCGACGGCGTGCCGTTGTAGCCGTCGGAGATAATCATCTTGTTCTTGACGATCAGCGCGCCGACCTGCCGCCGCACGCAATACGAGTTCTCGGCCCAGACGGTCGCCATTTTCAGGTAGCGGATATCCAGTTGCCGCTGTTTTTCTTCTTGGTATCCCATACGCTTGGCGTCGATAGAGTCAGTCTATGTAGATTTCGAGCAGTTTTCCCCGGCCTTCCAGCCCGATCTCCTCGATGCAGGCGGGCAGCAGTACGGTTTCGCCCCGGTCGACCGTTTCGGTTCCCTTGTCCCACGAGAGGGTCATCCGTCCGTCGAGCATCATGTAGACAGCGAACGAATCGCGTCCGACATGGTTACGCTCGACCTGTCCGTCGAGCAGCAGCAGGTTCGTCGTGAAATACGGGCATTTTTCCAGTGTGACGAACCGGTTTCGCTCCGGCGCGGCCGTAACATCGAACGATGTCCGGGAAGCGAAGTCGATCGCGTCGGCGGCCAGATCGGCTTGCAGCTCCCGCTTTCGCCCGTCCGGCCCGACCCGGTCCCAGTCGTATATCCGGTAGGTGATGTCGGAAGCCTGCTGGATTTCGGCGATCAGCACGCTGCCTTCGATCGTGTGGACCGTACCGGCCGGGATGAAGAACGTGTCTCCCGGACGCACGCGCGCCTTTGCCAGAAGCTCGAGAACAGTGCCTCGCTCGACGTGCTCGGCGTACTGTTCCCGGGTGACGGGCCCGTCGAATCCGACGCGGAGCGCGGCGTCGGGTCCGCAGTCGACCACGTACCACATTTCGGTTTTGCCGTAGGAGCCGTGCCGCTCGGCGGCCATCTCGTCGTTCGGATGCACTTGGACCGACAGGGGCTGCTGCACGTCGAGGTACTTGATGAGCAACGGAAACTGAAGGCCGAAGCGCTCGTATACGCGGTCGCCGACCAGCTCGCCCATGTAGACCTCGATCAGTTCCTCCAGATCGTTGCCTTTCAGCGGGCCGTTGCGGACGACCGACCGGTTTCCGTCGAGGCCGGAGAGCTCCCAGCTTTCGCCGACGGCGCGTCCTGCGGGAAGCCTTTTGCCCAACTTCTCGCCGAGCCGGCGGCCTCCCCATATCTTTTCCTTGAGAAGCGGTTTGAATTTCAGCGGATAAAGCATGTCTTTCGGGATTTGCCCCGTCGTCCGCCGCTTTCCGGGGCGAAACCGGCGGACGGGCCTCGGTTCGGGCGGTGCGGAGCGGGTTTAAAAATAAGTACAAATCTAAGCATTTATGGCGAGATTTGCATACCTTTGCCCGCAGTGGACGATAAATAATAGCGCATGGACTTACTCTGTGTCGAGCACGTGACGAAGCGGTATGCGTCGCATACCGCGCTGCACGACGTATCGCTCGCGATTCCTCGAGGGGCCGTTTACGGCCTGCTCGGTCCCAACGGCGCCGGCAAGACGACGCTGATCCGCATCATCAACCGCATCACGGCTCCGGACGAGGGCCGCGTTCTGCTCGGCGGCCGCTGTCTCGCGCCGGAGGACGTCCGCCGCATCGGTTATCTGCCCGAGGAGCGGGGATTGTACAAAAAGATGAAGGTCGGCGAGCAGGCGCTCTATTTCGCTCAGCTCAAGGGACTTTCCAAGCGCGAGGCTACGCTCCGGCTGAAACGGTGGTTCGAGAAGTTCGGCATTGCCGGCTGGTGGGACAAGAAGGTCGAGGAGCTGAGCAAGGGGATGGCCCAGAAGGTGCAGTTTATCGTCACGGTGCTGCACGAGCCCGAGCTGCTGATTTTCGACGAGCCGTTCAGCGGTTTCGATCCGGTCAATGCCAATCTGCTCAAGAACGAGATACTCGCGCTGCGCGATGCGGGCGCGACGATCGTTTTCTCGACCCACAACATGTCGTCGGTCGAGGAGATCTGCGACCATATCACGCTGATCGACCGCTCGCGGAACGTTCTGAGCGGTCCGGTCGACGAAGTGCGACGCCGGCACGGCGGCAACGTTTTTCGCATCGACTTTGCGGGCGACCTCTCGGCGCTCGATCTGCAGGCGCTGGAGCGGGTGGCCCGTGTCGTGGCGGAGCCGAAGCCGGAGGGCCGGTTGCTGACGATGCGGCTCCAGTTACCCTCGGCCGATTCGGTCCGCAACGCGCTCTCGCTGCTCAACGAGCGGGTCGAGATTCGCGGTTTCGAGGAGATCATTCCGAGTATGAACGATATTTTCATCCGTGCCGTCGGCGGCGGGCTGTGACGCGGACTGAACGAAAAGAGTTGACATTATGAGCAAGATAGGACTGATCGTGAGCCGCGAGTTCAACCAGCGCGTGCGCAAAAAGAGCTTCATTCTGACGACGATTCTCACGCCTCTGCTGCTGGTCGGGCTGATGGTCGCTCCGGCGCTCGTCATGCAGCTTCGCAGCGATCAGGTGAAGCGGATCGCCGTCGTGGACCGCAGCGGAATCGTCGGCGACAAGCTGCAGGGCGACCGGGAGACGGTTTTCGTACCGACCGATCGGAGCGAGGAACAACTGAGAGGGAATAAGGACGAGTTCTACGGCTATCTGATGATCGGGTCCGACGTGCTGGCCGATCCCTCGGATGTCCGCCTGTATACGCACGAGGCTTCGACGCTCGATCTGGAGA
>CABUJP010000089.1:0-10673 GCA_902491835.1 uncultured Alistipes sp.
CGCAGACGCTCGCCGCAAACGATTCGGGCGTTCGCATTTCCGAAATCGCGGCGGTCGGCCACCGGGTGGCTCACGGCGGCGAATACTTTAAGGACAGCGCGGTGGTGGACAAAGCCGTCAAGCAGAAGATCGAGGCCTGCTTCGAGCTGGCCCCGCTGCACAATCCGGCCAACCTGAAAGGTATTTTGGCCATGGAGAACATCTTGCCCAACACCCCGCAGGTCGCCGTATTCGATACCTCGTTCCATCAGACGATGCCGCCCAAGAACTTCATGTACGCGCTTCCCTACAAGTATTACGACCAGTACCGCGTACGCCGCTACGGATTTCACGGCACGAGCCACAAGTACGTCGCACAGATGGCCTGCCGGCTGACAGGCGTCGACTACGGGCATTCCAAGATCGTGACTTGCCATATCGGCAGCGGCGCGTCCGTTACGGCCATTCTGAACGGCAAGTCCTACGACACGTCGATGGGATTCACTCCGGTCGACGGCCTGATCATGGGGACCCGGTGCGGCAGCACCGATCCCGGAGCGCTGATCTACATCGCCGAGAAGGAGGGGCTGAATCTGGACCGTCTGAGCGGCATGATCAACAAGGAGTCGGGTATGCTGGGCATCACGAACGTCTCGTCCGACATGCGCGACATCCGCGCGGCCGCCGAGAACGGGAACGCTCGCGCTCAGCTGGCGATCGAGATGTTCGCCGCGCGGATCAAGAAGTTCGTCGGCTCGTATGCCGCGCTGATGGAGGGGATCGACCTGGTCGTCTTCACCGGGGGAATCGGCGAGAACGACCCGACCACGCGCGAGCTGGTGTGCCAAGGCCTGGAGTTCATGGGTATCCGGTTCGATTTCCAGTTGAACAAGCAGGTGCGCGGCGAGGATACGCTCCTGTCGACGCCCGATTCAAAGGTGAAGGTGGCCGTGATAGCTACCAACGAGGAGCTCGTGATCGCGTCGGACACGTTCCGGCTGACGAAGAAGCGCTCCGAGTAGTTGCCTGCCTGCCTGCCGTTCCGCCGGACCCGGCAAGGGCTCGCAGATAAAACTCCGGAACAGGCTCGCTGTCCGGCTTTTGTTCTCCGACCGTTTGGCCGGAGAACTTTTTTTCGTTACATTTCGTCCGTCAAACAGGAAAATCATGATAACGAAACTCGACCAGATCGTCCGGACCGTTCAGGGCCGGGGCAAGAAAAAGCTGGCGGTGGCCTACGCCCAAGACTCGCACACGCTCGAGGCTGTGAACGCCGCTGTGGACATGGGCATCATCGAGGCTATTCTGATCGGCGACAGGGAGCAGATCGTCAAGGTCTGCATGGCCGACGGGATCGACCCGGAAAAATTTTCGATCGTAGACGAAAAAAGCGACGCGGCCTGTGTCGAGACCGCAGTACGCATGATACGCGATTCGATGGCCGACGTGCTGATGAAAGGGCTCGTGTCGACGGACAAGTACATGCGCGGTATTCTGAACAAGGATTTCGGGCTGCTGCCGCCCAAAGGCGTGCTGAGCCATGTTGCCGTGCTGGAGTTGCCTATGTATCACAAGCTGTTGCTCGTGTCGGACGTGGCGGTGATACCCTACCCCGATATGAATCAGAAAGTCCGTATCGCCAAGTATCTGATCGAAACGTCCCGGACGCTCGGTATTCGTACTCCGAAACTGGCCGTCGTCGCTCCGAGCGAGCAGATGTTGCCCGGCATACAGTCGTCGGTCGATGCGGCGATACTCGCCAAAATGGGCGACCGGGGACAATTGGGCGATGCGTTGGTCGACGGTCCGCTGGCGGTCGATGTCGCGCTCGTTCGCGAGGCGGCCGAAACCAAAAGGCTGACGAGTCCCGTCGCGGGCGATGCCGACTGCCTGCTGTTTCCGAATCTGGATGCGGCCAACGCTTTCTTCAAGGCGGCGACCAAGCTGTGCGGCGCCTCGCTGGCCGGCATGGTCGTAGGAACGCGCTGCCCGTGCGTATTGACCTCGCGCGGCGACTCGCCCGAGTCGAAGCTCTATTCGATCGCGCTGGCTGCCTTGTCCGCCGACTAACTTGACCGATAAGAGACGAGCAATGGATAGGCAATATGTCATACTGGTCGTCAATCCGGGGTCCACGTCGACCAAAATATCGGTTTACGACGATCTTCGCGAACGCGTATCCCGCACGATACGGCACTCGGCCGACGAGCTGAAGCCTTATGCGAGCGTCGCGGACCAGTTCGGCTTTCGGCGCGATTTGGTTCTGGAGGCTCTGCGGGAGGAGGGCGTCGATCTCGCCTCGCTCTCGGCCGTGATCGGCCGGGGAGGCTTGGTCAAGCCGATCGAGTCGGGAGTTTACGAGGTAAACGACGCGCTGCGGCGCAACTTGGTCCATGCACCGCAGGGCGAACATGCGTCGAATCTGGGCGGGCTGATCGCGGCCGACATCGCGTTGCGGGTTCCCGGGGCGCGGGCATTCATCGCAGACCCGGTCGTCGTGGACGAGTTGGACGACGTGGCGCGCGTGGCCGGCCATCCGCTTTTCCGGCGCGTGTCGATTTTCCATGCGCTGAATCAGAAGGCGATAGGCCGGCGCTATGCGCGGGAAAACGGCCGGGCGTACGAGGATATGAATCTGGTTGTCGCGCACATGGGCGGCGGTATATCGGTCGGCGCTCATCGCCGGGGGCGGGTCGTCGACGTGAACAACGCGCTGGACGGCGACGGCGCTCTCTCTCCGGAACGTTCCGGATCGCTTCCCGCCGGACAACTGGCCGATCTTTGCTTCGGCGGCAAGTTCTCGGCCGGAGAGGTGCGCCGAATGATATGCGGCCGGGGCGGATTGTCGGCGTGGGTCGGCTCGAACAGCGTGCGCGAGATCGTCGAGCGGATGAAAGCCGGCGACGATGACTGCCGCCGTGCGATCGAGGCTATGGCCTATCAGGTGGCCAAGCAGATCGGCGCGATGGCCGCCGTGCTCGAAGGCCGGGTCGATGCGGTGCTGCTGACCGGCGGCATTGCCTACAGCGAAACGGTCTGCGACCTGATTCGCCGGCGGACGGCGTTCGTCGCGCCCGTTGTCGTCATGCCGGGCGAGGACGAGATGGGCGCATTGGCCGAGAACGCGCTGCGCGTGCTGCGCGGAGAGGAGCGTCCGAAAGTTTATGAGTAGAGGGCTCTTTCGGAAATCGGCTTGCCGGTCTGAAGTCGGGCAAGTCTCCTGAAGCGGCGGGACGGCGCAGTCATCCGATACAAGTGCCGCTCATTCCGTACAACTTCCCATAGAAAGCGCGCCGCTGTCTCGAACAGCGGCGCGCTTCGCCTATATTTGCGGAGAGCTTTTCCCTGCAATCAATCCTTCCGGTGGGCATTGTGCTGGCTCAGGGCCTTGTGCTCCAGATTCAGCACATTTCCTATTTCGAGGAAAGAAGCGCCTGTGGCCGCTCCGAAGCTACCGCCCAGCACGACGATCAGGTCCTCCTTGGAGAGCCATTTCCGGTCCTCGAGATAGTACAGTATGTTCAGCAGGAAGCCTTCGCGGCTGACGGAAGGCTCGCAATAGATCGCATGGACGCCGTACGAGAGAGCCAGTTGGCGCATCGTGCTCTTGCGGTAGCAGACGGCATAGACCGGCATCTGTCCCCGGAACGCCGCCACGTAGCGCCCGGTACGGCCCGACAGCGTGTCGATGACGATCGCCTTGACACGCAGATTGATCGAGGCCCGTACGGCCGAGCGCGCGAGCTGGGCCGTGATTTCGTTGTTGATGCGCACCAGATTCAGATCGATGTTCGGACCGTTGTTCACTTCGTCGTTCTCGATCTCTCGCGCTACGCGGGCCATCGTGGCGACGGCCTCGACCGGATAGAGCCCGTTGGCCGTTTCCCCGCTCAGCATCACGGCGTCCACCCGTTGGTATATCGCGTTGGCCACATCGCTGATTTCGGCCCGGGTCGGTCTCGGATGCTCGATCATCGTATGAAGCATCTGCGTGGCGATGATGACCGGCTTCTTGCTCTCGATGCACTTCTTGACGAGCAGCCGCTGCGTGACCGGAATCCGCTCGGCCGGAATCTCGACGCCCAAATCGCCCCGGGCGACCATGATGCCGTACGTCTCGTCGAGTATCTCGTCGATATTGTCCACGCCCTCGCTGTTCTCGATTTTCGAGATGATCTTGATCGAGCTGTTACGATCCTTGAGTATCTTCTTGACGGCCAGAACGTCCGACTTTTTCCGGACGAACGAGTGGGCGATGAAGTCGATGTCCGTGTCGATCGCCCAGTTGATGAACTCGTAGTCCTTGTCCGTCACCGAGGGAAGGTCGATCGGCACGCCGGGAATGTTCACGCTCTTGCGGGGCTTGATCACGCCGCCGTTATGTACCTCGCAGACCAACTCGTCGTCGGCCTTGTCGACCACCTGCAGCTCGAGCTCGCCGTCGTCTATCAGGATGATCGATCCGATCGGAACCGCGTCGTATATCGTCGGGTCGTTCAGGTATATCGTTCGGTCGCTTGACGGACGGTCCTCGGCCGTGCCCTTCATCCGGACAAGCTGTCCTTTTTCGATCGGAATGCTCTCGAAGCCGGCGGCCATGGCGGTCAGGCGGATCTCGGGTCCTTTGGTGTCGATGATGATTGCGATCTTCTCGGAGACGCGGCGGACGTTTTCGACGATCGTCGCCGCGCTGCGGGTCGTAACGTGAGCCGTATTGATGCGTACGGCGTTCATGCCGGCCTCGTACAGGGAGCGGATGAACTCTACCTCGCAGTGCTTGTCCGAGATGGTGGCGATTATTTTGGTTCTTTTATCCATAGCTTTCGATTTCCGTTTGTCTGTTCCGGGCGCGCCGGGCGGCCGGAGACGGTTCATTCCATGAAGCTGAGCAGACCGAGCCGGTACGAGTCGAGTCCGAAGCCCATGACCGACCCCTTGCATTTGGGCGCGATCAGCGAGACGTGGCGGTACTCCTCCCGGGCCAGAATGCAGGAGATATGCACCTCGACCACCGGCGTGCGGATGCCTCCGATCGCGTCGGCGATTGCGATCGAGGTATGGGTATAGGCTCCGGCATTGATCACGATTCCGTCGTAGACGTCCTGCGAGGCGTGGAGCCGGTCGACGATCTCGCCTTCGATGTTGGACTGGTAGCAGTCGATCGTCACCCCGGGGAATCGTCCGCGCAGTTCTTCCAAATAGGACTCGAACGTCCGTTCTCCGTAAATGCCTTTTTCGCGTTGTCCGAGCAGATTCAGATTGGGACCGTTTATGATCAGCAGTTTCATGGGATCTTCTTTTTAGGCGGCCTGAGCCGTTTGCAAAATTCATTGCAAAAATACATCAGCGAATCGAATAATTAGCATATTTTTGCGATAAATTAACCATTTGAAAATACGGGCCCATGCAACTGAACGAATTGGGCGAATTCGGCCTGATCGGCCTGATCCGGGAAAAATTCGCTTCTGTTCCTGACTCCGGGTACGAGGGTATCGGGGACGACTGCGCGGTGATGTCCTGCGGCGACGGCACATCGCTCGTCGTGACGACCGACATGCTGGTCGAGGAGGTGCATTTCCGCCTTCGTACGACCGATCCCTATCGGCTGGGTCGCAAATCTCTTGCCGTAAATCTGAGCGATGTAGCCGCCATGGGGGCAGCTCCGGCGGCTTCCTTTCTTTCGATCGCCCTGCCTCCGGATACGACGGTCGAGTGGGTCGAGCGATTTCTGGACGGCTATCGCAGCCTGTCGTCCGAGTTCTCCGTACCGTTGCTCGGGGGAGACACGACCGCTTCGCCCGGAAAGCTCGCTATCAGCGTGACGGCTGTCGGGCGCGTGCACGACAGCGAGATCAAGCGTCGCGCCTCGGCTCGTCTCGGGGACCGAATTTTTGTTACGGGTACGCTGGGTGATTCGGCTCAGGGGCTGGCCGATCTCCGGGAAGACAGGCCCGAGACGGAGTTCGCCGCGGCTCATCTCGATCCGAGGCCGCATGTGTGCGAGGGCGCTTGGCTCGGAAAGCAGCGGGCCGTCCACGCGATGATGGACCTTTCCGACGGGCTGGCTTCGGATCTGGGACATATACTGAAGGCTTCGGGAGCCGGAGCGGAGATTTCCGTCGAGTGCATACCGACCCGTACGACGGTCGAGCTGGCCGTGACGGGCGGAGAGGACTACCGCTTGCTATTGACAGCCGATCCCGATGAAGCGGACGCGCTGATCGAGCGATACGCACGGCAGTTCGGGACTCCGCTGTACGAGATCGGCCGGATAGTCGAAGGCGGCGATATCCGATGGAAAGAGAACGGCCGCGCGATCCGTCCGTGTTGGCAGGGATTCCGTCATTTCTGAAAACAACCGCAAATTCGTACATTCGCGCTATGGAACGATTCAAGAAAGTGCTGTCGGTCGCCGGCTCGGATAGCGGAGGCGGGGCCGGCATTCAGGCCGATCTGAAAACGATCGCGGCCTGCGGCTGCTACGGCATGACCGCCGTAACGGCCGTGACGGTTCAGAATACGCAGGGCGTGCGCGGAGTGCATGCCGTTCCGGCAGACGTAGTCGCCGGGCAGATCGACGCCGTGCTGGAGGACATAGGGGCCGACGCGGTGAAGCTGGGGATGCTTCCCTCGGAGGAGATAATCGCCGAGACGGCCCGCCTGATCCGGAAGTACGGGATTCGGCACGTTGTGATGGATCCCGTGATGATCGCTACGTCGGGCGATCGTTTGGTCGCCGAGTCGGCCGTCGAGGCGATATTGCGCCATATTTTCCCGCTGGCGGCTCTCGTGACGCCGAATATTCCGGAGGCCGAGTATCTGACCGGACTGAAAATTCGCTCCGAGGACGACTTTCCTCGCGTTGCCGTCCGGCTCGTGGAAAAGGGCGCGCGCGGAGTGCTGCTCAAGGCCGGGCATCTGCAAGGAGCCGAACTGACCGAATACCTGTACACGGCGGACGGCGTCGAACAGCGCTACCGCTACGAGCGGATCGACACGCCGAACACGCACGGCACGGGCTGTACGCTCTCCTCGGCCGTCGCGTCGTTTCTCGCGCAGGGGCACGAGCTGTCGGAGGCCGTCCGTCGTGCGGAGGACTATGTGCATGGAGCGATCATGGCCGGGCGTGAGTATCGGACCGGTCGCGGGCACGGTCCCGTTCACCATTTTTACAGGTTCTGGAAATAGGCTTTTGCCGCATAAACGCTATTTTTGTAAAAACCGCTGACTCGGATGATTCTCGGAAAATTCTTCAAGGACAGGCGCCTGTGGCTGATTACGATCGCCGTGTTCATACTGGTGATAACGGTCTTCGATAAGAACAACCTGATCGAGGCATGGCGCCTCAAGCAGAAGATCAACGAGCTGGAGGCGCAAAAAGACTACTACCAGCATAAGATCACCGAGGACAGCACGATTCTGGAGAACCTCAAGGACGACCGGTTTCTGGAACGGTACGCGCGGGAGCACTATCTGATGAAACGCGAGGATGAAACGATCTATTTGCTCAAGTAACGCTCGATCGATGACGATCGGAGCCTGGATAGGAAAATACGCGATCGTCCGGCATGTGCTGGTCGGAGGCACGGCTACGGTCGTTCACTTCGGAACCTATTACGCGCTGACGGCCCTGAGCGCGAATTATAATCTGGCTTTTACCGCAGGCGTCGCGCTGAGCCTCGCGTTCAACTTCGTCGCTTCGAGCCGGTTTACGTTCCGGACCGGACTTTCCGCCGCTCGCGGACTGCGTTTCTGCGGCGCTCATGCGGTCAATTATCTGTTGAGCATCGGCCTGCTCAATCTGTATGTCCGGCTCGGAGTCTCGGAATACGTGGCTCCCCTGCTCGTCTGGCCGGTTGCCGTTCCGATCAACTACCTGATGGTCCGCTATTCGCTGACCGGCGGGGCGGGAAGGCGGTCTGAGGGTTCCGATACTCGTAAACCGATATCCGAATGAAAAGAGTCTGTCTGCTGATTCCCTGCTACAACGAGGAGGCGACCGTAGCCAAGGTCGTGTCCGACTTCCGCCGTCGCCTGCCGCAAATGGAAATTTACGTTTACGACAACAACTCGACGGACGGGACGGCCCGCGAGGCGCTCGGGGCCGGAGCCCGTGTCGTCGCCGAGCCTGCCCAAGGCAAGGGTAATGTCGTTCGCAGCATGTTCCGCGACGTCGATGCCGACGCTTATGTCATGGTGGACGGAGACGACACGTATCCGGCCGAGGCACTGATGCGGGTTTTGCAGCCTGTGCTCGACGGCCGGGCGGACATGGTGATCGGCGACCGGCTGTCGAACGGCTCGTACGAGCGGGAGAACCGCCGGAATTTCCACTCGCTGGGGAACAATCTGGTCCGATCCGCCGTAAACCGCTTCTTCGGGACCTCGCTCTCCGACATCATGACCGGTTACCGGGCCTTCAGCCGCCGCTTCGTGAAAAGCTTTCCCGCCCTGAGCGGCGGGTTTCAGCTGGAAACCGAGATGACCATTTTCGCGCTGAGCCATCACATGCGGATCGTCGAGGTCCCGATCGACTTTACCGAGCGCCCCGAGGGAAGCTTCTCGAAGCTCAGTACGTTCCGCGACGGGGCGAAAGTGTTGCTGTGCATTTTCAATATGTATCGCCATTATCGGCCGCTGGCCTTTTTCTCGTGGGCGGCGTTGTTGCTGGCGCTGTTCGCGATCGCGGTCGGCGTGCCGGTAGTAATCGAATACGTTCGCTTCCATTTCGTGTATAAGGTGCCGTCGGCCATTCTGGCCAGCGGGCTTTTCGGCATCTCCGTGATGGTTTTTCTGTGCGGGGTGATTCTCGACACGATCTCGCACAACGAGCGGGCGGCCTTTGAGCGTCAATTGAAAAATCGGAATACATGACAAAACGGATTCGGACCGGAGAAGCCAAGACTTTCCGGGCATTCATCGATTTTATGAAGGAAAGGCCGCAGCGCGTCGAGCTCGGCGTATGGGCCGCCGTTCTGCTCGCGCTGGGGGTCGCTCTGCATCTGCTCTATCCCACCCCTTTCGTTTTTCCCGACTCGGGGTCCTACGTGAACTCGGCCGCGAGCGGTACGTTCAATGTCTACCGTCCGATGGGCTATTCGCAGTATCTCGGCCTGCTGCACGGAATCTCTCCGAGCCTGACTTTCGTTTTTGCCTTTTCCTATGCGATCCACGCGCTTTCGACGCTGTGGCTGCTGTTCTCGGCCAAATACCTGCTGGGAATACGCGACCGGTGGATATTCGGAGCCTTTTGCCTTTTCGCCGTCGCGGCGCCCCGGCTGCTGTTCTGCACCAACTTTCTGATGAGCGACAGTCTGTTCCATACGCTGACGATTCTCTTCGTCACGACGGCTCTGTGGGTCGCCTGCAGCCGGAATCCGATGTGGCTGATATGGCATCTGCTCGTTTTCGCGCTACTGTACAAAGTGCGCTATGCCGGCATGTTCTATGTGCCGGTCACGCTTTTGGCCGTTTGGTTCATGCCGTCCGGCTCGGTCCGGACCCGCGTAGGGTACATGGCTCTTCCGGTGCTGGTCTTCGGATTGCTCTATATGTCGGCCAAGCGCACATACATGCAGCAGACCGGCGTCGACACCTTCTCGGCATTCAGCGGGTGGCAATTGCTCAACAATGCCTCGGTGCTGATTCCGGAAGCCAATCGGGAGCTCACGCCGGAAAGTTTCGCGTCGCAGGATTTGCAAACGCTGCATGCGTTCATGCGGACTTGTCCCGACTCGGTGTTCAGCGAGCGGAATATGCTCGAAACATTTTGCATGTGGGATAACAAGTTGCCTTACAAGTATTTCCTGTTTCATGTGGTGAAAACGACCGGACGACCCTATGCGAACGCATGGATCGCCTTGGGCGTGCTGTACGGCGAATACGCCCGCGAGTTGATCCGGCACTACCCCATGTTATATGTCGAGCGTTTCCTTTGGCCGTCGGTCGCCAGCCTGTTCCGGCCGATGGATATGACCGAGGAACGCTTCGCGCTGGAGAACGAGCCGATGTACCGCGACTACTACGGGCTGACGGCCGAACGCTACGAACACGCTCATCGGGTTTTCGCAGCGCTGAATCCGGTACGCAGGGCGATGCACTACGTTTATTGGAGCGCGTTGGGCCTTAGTCTGGCTTGTTTGGCGATAGCATGGAAATCGCTCGGAGGAGCGAACCGGAAAAGGAGGCAACTCCTGTTGATGCTGGCGGCTTTCGTCGTGGTCTATCTGGGAGCCTCCGCTCTGGCTTCGCCCAATACGGCGTGGCGTTACACGATGCCCGTCTTTCTGCCTTCGCTGGCGCTGACGGCCTCGCTGGCGGATTATTTCCTCGATATGCGGCGCAGCAGGCGATCGGCTGTCAGGGAATCCGCATGAATTTGTGGGCCTGTACGGAGATGTTCCACTTGGGATTCGCCTTGGCGTACTCGACGATCGGCCCGACGATCCGGTCGTAGCGGCTCCATTCGGGTTGCAAGTACAGTCTGCACCCGGCGGCTACCCGGGCGGCGTTGATCTCGGCCCACCGGAAGTCTTCCTCGCTTTCGACGATCACTTTCAGCTCGTCGGCCCGCCCGTAAGCCTCCTCCAGCGGGGGCTGCTGACGCTTGGGCGAAAGGCATACCCAATCGAAAACGCCGCTGAACGGATGCGACCCCGAGGTCTCCAGAAAGATCTCCAACCCCTTTGCACGCA
>CABUJP010000090.1:0-10493 GCA_902491835.1 uncultured Alistipes sp.
CCATGTCGTTATAGCTGCCCTTGAGCCACGAGTACGTGCCGATGACGAGCACCGCCACGACAGCCACGACAATCCACCCTTTTCGTTTCATATGATTTCTGTATTAGTTCGTTGCTTAGTCATTCACTCGACCGTGCGGACTTCGGGAATCACTCTTTTCTTCAGCGGAATCCCGTTGATTTCCCAACCGTTGCTCCGCTTCTCGGGCAATTTGTCGGGCTTGTGCCAGTAGATGCGGCCGAAATCGAAATAGTATCCCTTGACCCCCTTTTGCTTTACGAGCGGGGGCATCCACGCTACCGTGCGGCTGATCACTTTCTCCTTGCCGGCCGCAAGGTTCATGCTGGCAAGCAGGTCTCGGGCATGAGAAAAGTAGAGGACATGCCAGGGCGACTGCTCGCTGAGTCCGCCACCCGAAGATTCGATGGCCGCCAGAATCCCTTCCAGACGGCTGTAATTGATCCGCTCGTTGACCGAGTCGCCGACGGCCCCGTAAGCATATACCAGAAAATTGAGCGTACTCGGATCATACGGCTCGCTGCGCATCACTTCGCGGCCGTACTCGATGATCTTCAGATAATCGGCCTCCGCCAGCGAATCCTTGGCCAGAATATTCAGTATGCGGTCTTTGGCGGCTGGAGTCTCGAAAGGCTTATAACCCGGCTGCCAGGCATAGCCGTAGTACAGATGACGGTAATCCTCGAGCGTCAGCGTCGTATCGCCCGACATATAGCGCATATAGATTGCCGGATAGTAATAGGGCGAGCCCTTGTCGATCGTTTCGCGCAGAATCGCGTCGTTGTCCGGCGCTTGCTGAGCGGCGAGCGGAAGGGCGGCGAAAGCCAACAGAACTCCATACAGTAAGGCCGTACGCTTCATATTTTCCGTGTTTTACTGTTCAAACGGCAAAAGTATAAAAATATTTGACGACGGCGAAACAAAACCCGGAGCCGGGGATTCAGGCTCAGGCCAGCTCGTTCTCCTCGATCAGCCGCGACATTTTCCGTTCGAGCGACTCGGACGCACGGACCAAAGGCAGACGGAGCCGGTTACGAATCAGGCCCATGCAAGAAAGGGCGCACTTGATTCCGACCGGATTTCCTTCCTCGAACAGCGCGTCGATCGCCTCGATCATCTGCATATGCAGCGCGGAAGCTTCGCCGAAGCGACCGTCGAGCGCCTCATGGGCCATCCGGCAGAATTTGTCGGTAAACGCGTTCGCCGCCACCGAGATAACGCCGTCGCCCCCCAGCGCCGCCATCGGAACGGTCAGGCTGTCGTCGCCGGAGATCACGGCGAATCCCTCGGGACGGTCTTTCAAAATGTATGCCGCCTGCGACAGGTTGCCGCTCGCCTCTTTGACGCCGACAATGTTTCCGCAATCGTGCGCGAGCCGTAGCGCGGTCTGGGCAGTCATGTTCACGCCGGTACGGCCCGGCACGTTGTAGAGCACGACCCCGCAAGGCGAGGCTTCGGCCAGCGCCCTGTAATGACGGTAGATTCCTTCCTGCGAAGGCTTATTATAATAAGGCGTCACCGACAGCACGGCATCGATCCCGTCGAGATTCGCCGAGCGGAGGGCCGAAACGACATCGGCCGTCGAATTGCCTCCGAGACCCGCTATCACGGGTACGCGACCCGCGACCCTCTCGACGACGAAGCGCAGGATCGCTTCCGCTCAGCGCGGGAGTCTCGGCCGTCGTGCCGAGCGCCACCAGATAGTCGGCTCCGCCGCCGATCACACGCTCGATCAGCTTGTCCAATGCCGCGAAATCGACCTTGTCTTCGTCGGTAAAGGGCGTAACCAAGGCCACCCCAACCCCCCGAATGTTGGTTTTCATCGTAAAATGTTAATTTTGCAGCAAAAGTACATATTTTATCAAAACAATGTGCCTTGCTTCACATTATTTTGATCGGAAACCGCCGTTTTATCGACCGGCTTTTCCGGAAAGTCCGTATCCGTCCGCAGGCTTTCCTTATCCTCGAAAGCGACCTCCGCATCCGGCATGTCGCCCGAGAGCATCCGCACGAAGTCTTCCTCGCCGATAATCCGTACGCCCAGCTTACGCGCCTTGTTCAGTTTGGCCGGGCCGATACGTTCCCCGGCGAGCAGATAATCCGTATTGGCCGAAACGCCGCTTTGGTTGCGACCGCCATGCGACTCGATCAGCTCCTTGAGCTGATCGCGCGAATGTTCGGAGAAAGTTCCCGAAATGACGAACCTCAGTCCGTCGAGCGCATTGGAAAGCAGCTCCCTCTCCTCGATCTCGAATCGCAAGCCGCTCTCACGCAGGCGGGCCACGATCTCCCGGTTCGCTTCGTCGCGGAAATAATCGACGATGCTGAGCGCGATTTTGCCGCCCACCTCGTCCGCCGCAGCCAGCTCATCGGGCGTGGCGCTCATCAGCGCATCCATGCTGCGGAAATGCAAGGCGAGGTTCTTGGCCGTCGTCTCGCCGACGAACCGGATGCCGATCGCGAACAGCACCCGCTGAAAGGGAACCTCGCGCGAAGCGTCTATGCTGCGCAGGATATTATCGGCCGACTTGTCGCCCAATCGGGGCAGATCGACCAAATCCTCGCGCCTGAGCCGGTACAGGTCGGCCACGTCGGAAATCAGCCCCGCGTCATAAAGCAACTGGACGGTTTCGTCTCCCAATCCGTCGATGTTCATCGCCTTGCGGGAAATGAAATGGACCATGCGGCCGACAATCTGCGGAGGACAATGACTCTGATTCGGACAATAGTGGCGGGCCTCGCCCTCGTACTTGACCAGCTCGGTTCCGCAGCATGGACAATGCGTGATGAAATGGAAAGGCTCGCTTTGCATTGGACGCGACGAAAGATCGACGCCCGTTATCTTGGGAATGATTTCGCCCCCCTTCTCCACATACACACGGTCGCCCAGCCGGATGTCGAGCAGCGCGATCTGCTCGGCATTGTGCAGCGAGGCGCGCTTGACAACCGTACCGGCCAGCAGAACCGGCTCCAGGTTGGCTACGGGCGTAATCGCTCCGGTCCTTCCGACCTGAAAGTCGACCGACAGCAGCCGGGTCAGCGCCTGCTCGGCCTTGAACTTGTAGGCGACAGCCCAACGCGGCGCCTTGGCCGTATAGCCGAGGCGATGCTGGAGCGCGAAACTGTTGACCTTGATCACGACGCCGTCGGTTGCGAACGGCAGCTCCCTCCGGGCCGTATCCCAACGGCGGATATACTCGTCGATCTCGTCCATGTCGCGGCACAGGGCGATCTGGTCCGAAATTTTGAATCCCCACTCACGGGCGGCCATCAGGCTGTCGTAATGCGTCCCCAGCGGCAGGTCGTCGCCGACGAGCGAGTAGAGCGTACAGTCGAGCTCGCGCCGGGCCGTCTCGGCCGAGCTCTGTTGCTTGAGCGAGCCGGCGGCCGCATTGCGGGGATTGGCGAAAGGTGTCTCCCCTATATCCTCCCGCTCGCGGTTCAGCCGCTCGAACGAACGGAAGGGCATCAATCTCGAAATAGGCAGGATAGCCCGCCCCCCGCAACTGTAAAGGAACGGAACGTATCGTCCGGACATTGGCCGTCACGTCATCGCCGCGCGTACCGTCGCCGCGCGTCACGGCCCGCAACAGACGACCGTTCTCATAAGTCAGGCTGATTGCGGTTCCGTCGAACTTCAGTTCGCATACATACTCGGCCTCGCCGACCTCCTTGCGAACCCGCGCGTCGAATTCCCTGATCTCGTCGAGCGAGTAGGTATTGGAAAGCGACAGCATCGGATAGCGGTGCTCGACCGTAGCGAATTCGTTGGTGGAGTCGCTCCCCACGCGCCGGGTCGGCGAGTTGGGATCGTCGAACTCGGGATGGGCCGCCTCCAGCTCCTGTAACTCGCGCAGCAGCGCGTCGAACTCATAGTCTCCGATCAGCGGATCGTTCAGCACGTAGTACCGGTAATTATGCTCGTTGATCTGTCTTCTCAACCGCTCTATTTTCTCGCGCATTTTTTCAGCAATTAGGTAGTAAAGGTATTCATTTTGCTCCGAATTCAAAGCCGGCAGGCCGATCGAAATCGATCGTTCGTCCCGCCGTACACCACATTTTCGCAAGCCAAATGCCGGATTACGACAAATTTGAGTTTTTTTCCGGGGTTGCTGTTTTGATTACCAAATTTTGCTTATACTTGCAGAAAATTTTTTTGAAGCAATGATTTCCGAAAAGAAACAAAAGAGAAGGGTCGTGGTCAGTTACAAGAACCTCTCTGATGAGCTTCGTGAGGAAGTGAGGAAAAAATATCCTTTCGGCTATACCGACCATATGATCCGGATTGACAAGGGACCGGGTAACTTTTTCTATGCCATCGTACTCGAGACGGAAGACACCAGCTATCTGATCAAAGTGGACGTAAAAGTCGACGACCAGGTCGAAGAGGAGGAAGACAAGGACTTTTTCGGCGACGACGAGATCAAGGACGACGAGGGCATCATGGAAAGCGACGTAGCCGACGACAGCGACGAATAGACAGCGGGCAGCACAAGCATAGCAAAAGGCGGGTAGTTTTACCCGCCTTGCTTATTTCGCTTCGCATGAGACTTCCGTTTCGCACGAGCCGAAAACTGTCCGCCGCCGCGACGGCAAGTTCCAGCGAGCGGGAGACACGGGCCGCGAATAGAAACCGGCAACCCGTCGATGAAATCTTCAGGCGGCCCACCTCACGCAAGCCGGAAACGGCCTGCTACTTCTGAAATACCTTGGTCGACCGAATCGCCAGATCGTGCACGGGCCGGTCGCTCGGATCGGTCTCCACGCGGGCCATTCTGTCGATCACGTCGAATCCGTCGATCACCTCGCCGAAAACCGTCAGCGAGCCATCGAGATGGGGCGCTCCGCCGACTGTCCGGTACACCTCGCGCCTCTGCTCCGGAATCCGGTAGTAACCCAATACGCTCAACGTATCCTCCACCATGCGCCACGCGCGACGCTCCAGCTCGCCCTCTTCGGCGACGGTTGTCGCCGAACGGTCGCTCAATCGCTTCTTGAACAGATGAAAAAGCCAGTTTCTCCGAATCTCGTTGATCTGCTTTTCTGCTTCGTCCAGTTCCTCGTCCGTCATTCTACGTCCCTGAACGAAGCAGAACTGAGTTCCGGCCGAGGCTCGCTCCGGATTCGTCTCGTCGCCGGCTTTCGCGTCGATCAACGCCCCCCGCTTGTTGAAATGTCCGGGACGTATCTCGGCCGGAACCGTATAGCCTCCGTCGTTGCCTCCGTAACGCACGCCGGGCTCCCGTTTCCGACTGTCGGGATCGCCGCCTTGCACGACGAACCCTTCGATCACGCGGTGGAAAAGCACTCCGTCGTAGGCGCCCGAACGACACAGTCTGATAAAATTGTCCCGATGAAGCGGCGTATCGCCGTACAGTTCTACGGTCACGTCTCCCATCGCAGTGGAAAGCGTCACGTACACGGGCTTCGACATATCCAGCGGCTTATCGGCACAAGCCGCAAAAAGCGGTGCTATCAGCAAAGAAAGCCATATCGTTCTCATAAGGATTGTATTTAGTATGAGCGTATATTTCGCTCCGGCGCGGCGGCCGGACCGAGTCCGGATTCAAACAACGGGAGCGGCCTCCCGATGAAGCCGCCCCCGGACCGTTTCTCACGAAAGATTTATTTATCCCACTCCAGAATCTTACGGAAGTCGTAAGCCGCCGGATCGGCCACGTACTTCTTGGCAGCCTCGTAGTCGGCAGGAGTGATATAGTTCAGGATATTGTCTACGACCATCTTGAACTTGTCCGAGCGGATGTCGACCAAACGAGGCGGAATCTTGCCCGTCTCGGGGTCCTGCAGATCCTTGAGATAGAGCGGCGAGATTTCTCCGGCCGGATCGGCATAAACCATGCAGCCCGTCTTGCCCTCGCTGAACAGCTTGTAGGTTCCCATGCCCAGCAGGGAGCAGTAAACCAGGTCATAGGCTACCGGCGTCTGGCAACGGACCTCGTATCCGATCTCGACCGGACGCGACTTGACCTTGATTTTCAGCTCGGCGAGCTTTTTCTCGAGCATCTCGTTGAAGATATGCGCCTTGGACACCTTGCCGAGCTCGGGATGCCCGTGATCGTCATAGGAGAAGTGGATACCCGACTTCTTGATCTCGGCATCGCTCAGCGAATGGAACACGCCCTCGGAAATCATCGCGGCACCGTAGTCGATTCCCATGATCTTGCGCTTGACGATCGACGATACGACCAGATTGACGATCTTCTCGACGGTGATCTCCGTCTTGTTGAACATTTCGGGAATCACGATCATCGGATAATGGCAGGCCGTGCCGATACCGAAAGCGAGGTGCCCGGCCGAGCGTCCCATGGCAGCCACGACGAACCAGTTGCCGCTCGTGCGGGCATCGGTATAGACCGTGCGGCCGATGATCGACCCCATGTCCTTGGCCGACTGGTAGCCGAACGTAGGCGAGCCGGCCGGAAGCGGCAGGTCGTTGTCGATCGTCTTGGGAACGTGAATGTTGGCGATCGGATATTTCTTGGCCTCGAGGAACTTGGCGATGCGGTTGGCCGTCGACGCCGTGTCGTCGCCCCCGACGGTGACGAGCAGCTTGATGTTGTTCTTGACGAACAGGTCCAGATTGAAATCCTCCTCGAAGTTCTTGTCCGTCGGCTTGAAGCGGCTCATCGTCAGGAACGATCCGCCCCGGTTGAAAATATCGTCCGCCAACAGGAAATCGATCTCCGTAACGCGCGGATTCTTCGTAAACAGGCTCGAATATCCGCAGTGCAGGCCCAGTACGCGATAGCCCTTCTCAAGGAAAGTTTTCGCCACGCTGCCCACAACGGTATTCATTCCGGGCGCGGGACCGCCGCCCGTCAAAATTGCAATTGCATCCATCTTCGCTTATTTTAAAGTTTAAGTTCGTTAGCACACCCGCGAAAACCGCCGAGACGGCCTCGGGCGATCCAAAAATACGATTTATTTTTAATATTTTTTAACAATCGTCCGCTTTTTTACCTGTCGCCGCGATAAAAATACCGGTATTCGAAAATTCGGCTGCCCGTCCGGCCGCCATCCACGAATATAAAACCATCCGGCGGACGGCTATCTATTTCTTCAGCCTGCACGCCATGGCATCGGCCAACGCATCGCACGCCTCGTACTTCTCGCAGGTCGGTCGCCCGAGAATCTCGGCCGACGGAGCGACCGTCTCCCACCCGATCTGTTCGGCGAATGCGTTCAGATTCTTTACGCCGCCGCCGTTCCAACTATACGTTCCGAACACGCCTAACAGCCTGTCCTTCGGGCCGGCATGCAGCAGATCGCGGGTCAGGTTCTCCATGAGCGGAAACATTTGCGTGTTGTAGGCGCAACTGCCCAACAGCACGCCCCGGCAGCGCCATATCTCGCTGATAAGATACGATACGTGCGTCTTCGACACGTCGTAAACCCGAATGTCCCGTACTCCGGCCTCGGCGATCCGGCGGGCGATATGATCGGCCATCTGCGCCGTATTGCCGTACATCGACGCATAGATCACGACGACGGCATCGTCCGCCTCGTAGCGGCTCCAGCGGTCGTACAGGCCGATCACCCGGGCCGGATCGCTGCGCCATACCAGTCCGTGAAGCGGGCAGATCGCGCCGACCCGCGCCGAGGAAAGCTTCGCGAGCGCCTTCTGAACCATCCCGCTGTATTTCCCGACGATATTCGAGTAGTAGCGGCGCATCTCGCTTTCGTAGCGGGCGAAATCGACTTGGTCGTCGAATACGCCGCCGTCCGTCGCGCCGAACATGCCGAAAGCGTCGCCCGAGAAAAGCACGCCGTCGGTCGTATCGTAGCTCATCATCGTCTCGGGCCAATGTACCCAAGGCGTAAAGACGAATTTCAGATTATGATATCCCAGCGAAAGCGTGTCGCCGTCCTTGACCTCGACCAGATTGGGCAGCTTGCCGAAGTAGGCCTCCAGAACGCGGAAAGTTTTCGCATTGCCTACGATCCGCACATCGGGATATTGGCGGATCAGGTTCTCGATTTCGCCCGAGTGGTCGAGCTCCATGTGATGAATGACCAGATAGTCGAGCGGGCGCCCCTCGAGCGTATCGGCCAGCCAGTCCAGATAACTGCGGTCGCTGCCGCTCTCAACGGTGTCCATCAGGGCACACTTCTCGTCCTTGATCAAATACGAATTGTACGAGACGCCCTCGGGCAGAGGCCACATGTTCTCGAAAAGATGCTTCCGTCTGTCATAGACTCCGGTCCAGTAAATTCTCTCGCTCAGTTTTTGTCCACAGTACATACGCGATACGTTTTGAATGAATGCCGGGACCGTCAGCGGCCCCGACGACATGGCGAGCGCGAAGCGGACTCCCGCCCGCAAGCGAGCAAAAATCGTCCCGCAGAGGCCCGGGAGCCTTCGTCGCAACAATTTTGCCGCTCCGTCCGTTTATAGAACGGCGGACACGGTCCCGCGTCGCCATTTTTAATTACCTTTGCAAAGGTACGAATTATTTGGGAATCGGGTATGAAGAAGGCGATACTCATCGCGATACTCCTGTTGGCCGCCGCTCGGCCTTCGTCGGCCCAGGCTCTGACCGAATACGGGCAGGCGAGGAATGTCGTTATCGACGGTGATACCGTCGTGCTAGTACAGCTCAGTCCCTCTTTCGTATTCCGGAAAGCGGTCGATACGCGGCGCTTCGCGCGCCTGATATACAACCTCAAACGGGTCTACCCGATCGCCAAAGAGGCCAATGCGACGCTCCACGCGATGGAGGCCCATATGGAAACGCTGGCGACCAAGCGGGAGAAGCAGATTTTCGTCAAGGAGATGGAGCGGGCGCTGAAAAAGAAATACACGCCCGTACTGAAAAAGATGACCCTCTCGCAGGGCAAACTGCTGATCAAGCTGATCGACCGAGAGACGGACCAAACCTCTTACGAACTGGTCAAGGAGCTCCGGGGCGGCTTTCGCGCGTTTTTCTGGCAAAGCATCGCACGGCTGTTCGGCGCCAACCTCAAGGACACGTACGACAAGGAAGGCGAAGACATGATGGTCGAGGAACTGATCAGGCTGTACGAAGCCGGGCTTCTCTGAACGAGCCGTCCCCTGCGAACACCAAGGCGGTTCTCGCATGGAGGGAAAAGGCCGATCGCCACCCTGCGAACCCGAGGCACGTCAACAGGCCGGCCGTGCGCGTCACGGGCAAATACGGCTCGGCTCCGACCAAACGCATAGCCGTCGCCGGAACACGTATCGGTCGGAGCTCCTACTTCTGGAATATATCCGCGTACTTATTGATGAAGTACACCGGCGTGCAGCTCCATGCGTGACAGTAGCTGTTGACCGGGAAGAAATTGTAAGGAGACTTGAAATGGTCGGCCGGATCGTATACCTCCCAGAACGTATCGGCTCCCAGAGCGGCCATCCCGCCCCAGTAATCCGTCAGCCTCTGCCGGGCCTCGTCGTCCATGCCGCATCGGATCATCGCCTCGATCAGGTAATGATAGGCATAGGGCGATCCGGGATAGCACGCCTCCGGATCGGCCAGTACGGCACGCAACGCGCGCTCCCCTTCCCGAGGCGACAGCGTGCCGGAAAGAATCATCCACACCTGTCCCAGATACGAGCGCTGACGGTCCGGACCCGAAACGACGACGCCTTCGCGACGGTCATAGAAAACCCGACGGGAAGCCGCCTTCATTCGGGATACGACCCGGGGCCAGCCGGCCACCTCGCTCTCGCGCCCCAGCAGCTTGGCCAGTTCATAGCTCTGCTCTATGGCGAAAGTCATCAGGCCCTGCATCGGAGCGTGCCGGTTCAGGTCGTCCTTCCAGTCGAACACCAGCCACCAGGCCGGCTGCTTCTCCATATCGTACACATCGTCGCGCAGATAGGTCATCGCATGCTCCACCTGCCGGACCACGACCGGCCACAGCGCCTCGGCCGTCGCCCGGTCGCCCGTAGCGTTCAGGTACTCGTAAAGCGTCACGCCGTATAGCAGGCTGTAATCCATGCAGTGCTGCCCGGTCTGGGGATGCGGCTCTGGATACTCGAACACCGTGGCGTGCAACAGCCCCTCTTCGTCGGCCAAAGCGGCGAGCAAATAGAGGCAGCGGCGCGTCAGACCGTGATTCCGGAACGAATACGTATTGGCCAACGACTCCAAGTAAAGGTCCCCGATCCAAAGCCGCCGGTCGCGCTTGGGGCCGTCCTCGTACACAGTCTGCATGCACTCGGCGAGCGTGGCCAGCCCGATACGGTTGATCCGGGCGATCGTTGGGTCGGTGGTCGAGGCCAGCGGCTTCGGCTCGCCCGAGGCCGAAGTGACGGACCGGAACCGCATGCCGGTCACAGCGAAATCGAAAGAGGACCAAGCCAACAGCTCGATTTTCACATAGCGGAACGCCACCCGGCGAGACAGTTCGACCGTCGCAGGCGCATCCATGACGGTCACCACCTCGTCCTGCAGCCAAGCCCGGCTCAACCCGCCGGGGTACGGATCGAAAGG
>CABUJP010000091.1:0-10392 GCA_902491835.1 uncultured Alistipes sp.
CAGCGGTTTGCCCGACACGCGCTTGGCGGCGATGCCGGCGTAGTAGGTCAGCCAGTCGTGGGCATGGATCAGATCGAACTGCCCGGCCAGATTGCGGGCTACCTGGGCCGCGACCATCGCGTAGCGGGCGACTTCCTCCATCAGATTGGCCCCGTATTTGCCCGAGAAGCTGTACCGTTCGGTCCATCCCTCCTTGTCGAGGGACGTTCTGCCGGTACGGCGGTACTCCTCGGCATGGGAGTCGAACTCCTCGGGAGCGACGTACGGCACCATGTTCGAATCGATATGGATAAAGGTCAGCTTCTCCCACACGTCTTGCTCCCTCGTGTCGCCGAAAGGCGTCTCGATCTCGCTGGCGTTCACGACCCGCACGAAACGCTGATCCTCGTCTCCGTAGGCTTTCGGAACGACGAAAATCACCTCGATGCCATGCTTGGCGAGCCCGCGAGTCAGCCCGTAGGAAGCGGTTCCCAGTCCTCCTGCTATATGGGGCGGGAACTCCCAACCGAACATCAGTACTCTCATGGTTATTGTCTTTTTTCTTTCGTTTCGTTGTTTGCTTGCGACCGTTTCAAGTCGCATGGACTTTCGCTTCGAAGGCTTCCGCAAAGCGACGGTCCGTCTCCCAGCCCGTCGGCTTCGGGGCCGAGCTCCGGGGAGACGAGGCCGACGACTGCCGGAACCCGGCAGCCGGAAATCCGCCCCGGCGCGTAACCGGTATGCCTGCACGCTTCATTCCAAAAAGGGGCGTCCCGGTCATTTTTTTATTTCGTAAGCCTCGATCATCTGCGCTATGCGCAGAACGGCGCCCACGCTCCACGCTTGGGATACGGCTCCTCGCGGGTTGTGCGGGGGATCGCCGTCGTAGATCTCGTTGATCGATGCGATGCCGCTCACGCTGATATCCTCCTCGAAGTTCTTCAGCATGTCCCTCGCTTCGGAGAGGAACGCCTTTCCGTGCATGTCGAAACAGGCTTTCACGTAGTGCTCCAGCAGCCACGGCCATACGGTTCCCTGATGATAGGCCCGGTCGCGGGTCGGCTGGTCGCCTACGCAGCGTCCCTCGTAGAGCGGGTTGCGGGGCGAGAGCGTGCGGAGCCCCTTGGGGGTCAGCAGGTGGCGGCGGACCGTGTCGATCACGCTGAGCTTCATGCTCTCGCCGAGCATGCCGTAGGGTAGCGAGCAGGCGATGATCTGGTTGGGCCGGATGAAGGTGTTTTGTCCGTGCTCGTCGACATAGTCGGCCAAAAACTCTTCGCGCTCGTACCAGAACAGTTCGAGGAACGACTTCCTGATTCGTTCGGGCATCGGCTCCCACCGTTCGACGAACGCCGTGTCTTTGCTTTTCCGTGCCAGCTCGAGCGCATAACGCACGGCGTTATACCATAGCGCGTTGACTTCTACCTGATAGCCTTCCCGTCCGGTGACGGGCTTCCCGTCTACGACGGCGTCCATCCACGTCATCGCGTACCGGGGATGGGCGGCCCATACCAACGCGTTGTCGTCGACGCGTACGTAGGGGTTCGCGCCGTCGCGGTAAGCCTCGAGGATCGCCTTCATGGGGTCGCCGTATTGCTTCCACAGCTTTTTCGGTCCGCCCGCGAAAGGCTCGTAAGCCTGCAGCGTCCAGAAAAACCACAGCGGCGCGTCGACCGAGTTGTACGCGTTGCCCATGTTCGGAAACAGGCCCCCCTGCATTTGCGAGACCATCGTGTCGAGAACCTCGCGGCACGAGCGGTCGTCGCCTTGGGCCAGCGTGATGCCGGGTAGCGCGATGAACGTGTCGCGGCCCCAGCGCCCGAACCACGGGTAGCCGGCCACGACCTCGGTCCGGTCGCCGTTGCGGACGATGAACTGGCGGGCCGAGTGGCGCAGGCACGACAGAAAGTCGATCTTGTTGGAGCGCCGCGAGAGCTCTTCCTCGAAGACCTTGTCGAGCTTCGACGGATCGACCGGCTCGGTCGAGCACGAGAAGATGACGCTCTGCCCCTTGGCGATGTCGAGCTCGAAATAGCCGGTCGTGAGCAGGTCCTCGTGGCCCGGATAGCCCCGGGCGATCTCCTCGCTGTACTCGAAGTTGTAGTACCAGTCCGGTGCCGCGACGAACTCGCTGGGCGCGTCGATCTGCATGTACAGCCACGGAAAGCCTTCGTAGAGCCGGTTGCGGACCCCTCCCTCGATCGGATAGCTCCGGCCGTCGGCCTCCATGTTGGCACGGCCGACCGTATGCCGGTCGCGGAACGCCAGAAACGGCCGGAGCCGGAGCTGGGTCTGCGAGCGGGCGTCGAGCAGCGTGTAGCGGATCAGCAGTTGCGTCCGCGAGTGGATCCACAGCAGCTCTTTCTTGAGGATTACGCCGCCGACCCGGTAGGTGATGGCCGGCGCGGGCGTGTAGGTGAAGTCGGTGATGTATTTGTGTCCCCGGGGATCGTAGACTCCGGGAAACCGGTGAATCGCCAGATTGAACGACTGCTCGTGCTGGACGACGGTTTCGTCGACCGACGACAAAAGGACGTAGTCGTTCTCGTCCTGCTCGTCCCTCGGGCAAACCATTAGTCCGTGGTATTTGCGCGTGTTGCAGCAGACGATCGTCGTGCTCATGTATCCGCCGGCCCGGTTCGTGCTGAGCATCTCGCGCTGGAGCGAATACTCCAGATTGCCCAGTTCGTTCTTGTCGAAATGTAAGACAGCCATACTTCCGTTCCTTTCTTGTTTGCTACCCGTAAATCTAATAAAATTTTGTGCCATATTCAAGTGAAAAACGTCCTCTCCGCCCGTGCCTGCGACCCGCCGGACCGGGGATGTCCGGGAGAGAGAGACGTGCCCGGCCATCGGCCGCGACTCCGGTCCGGGCGCCATGCCGTTATGTCGGATGTCAGGCCCATTTGACGAGCGCGAAGTCCATTCGGTGCGGCAGCTTGTCGTTTTTCGGGAACACGCGGATCGCCATGTCGAACGACCCGGTCGCCTCGGGGGTCGAGCGGACCGAGTAGAAGGCGCGCGACCCGTCCTGACGGACGAAAGTCAGCTCCCGCTTGGCGATGACGTGCACGTCCTTGTTGTCGGTGATTTGGTCGGCGAGGATCATCTCGACGCCGATATCCTCGGGCCGCAGCCCGTCGATGTCGACGACGACCTCGACGTCGTATCCGTGGCCGATCAGGATGGCTTCCTTGTCCATGTTGAACTGCTCGGTGTTCACGACGTGCACCTTATCCCATGCGCTGCTGACGCGGCGCTTCCATGCCGCGATCTCGCGCGCCATCCGGAAATCCTCGGCGACCATCCGCTCGTGGCGCTCGTGCAGCTTGCGGTAGAACCGCTCCTCATAGTCGTTGAGCATCCGGTTCGTCGTGAAGTTGGCCGCGATGTCGGCCACACAGACCTTGATCGACTCGACCCAGTCGTGCGGAACGTTGTTCTCGTCGCGCCGGTAGTACAGGGGGGCGATCTCCTCCTCGATCGTGTTGTAAATCATTTCGGCGTCCATTTCGTTCTGGAAGTCCTGATTCTCGAACGTGCGCTCCATCGGAAGCATCCAGCCGCCGCCTTTCTTATAGCCTTCGACCCACCAGCCGTCGAGAACGCTGAATTGCAGCACACCGTTCATCACGGCCTTCTCGCCGCTGGTTCCGGAGGCTTCGAGCGGGCGCGTGGGCGTGTTGAGCCATACGTCGACGCCCTGCACCATGCGCCGGGCCAGCTCCATATCGTAGTTCTGCAGGAAGATGATCTTGCCCGTGAACTGGGGCATGGCGGCCACCTCGACGATCCTCTTGATGAGGTCCTGCCCCGGCTTGTCGTTCGGATGGGCTTTGCCGGCGAAAATGAACTGCACGGGCCGCTCGGGATCGTTCACGATGCTGTCGAGTCGGTCGAGGTTCGTGAACAGCAGGTTGGCCCGCTTGTAGCGGCGCGCGAAGCCGATCGTCAGCACGTCGGGCCGCAGCGACTCCTGAATCCGGATCATCTGCCGGGGCGAGTCGAAGCGGAACTGCTTGGGATCGCTCACGCGCTTGCGGATATGGTCGATCAGCTTGTTCTTCAGCACGAGCCGGGCGTCCCACAGCTCGCGATCGGTGATGTCGTGCACTTTCTGCCATGCCGCGATCCGATAGTCCTTATTGCGGAATCCTTCGCCGAAATATCTGGCGTACAGTCGCTTGAGATTCGCCGCGCACCAAGTCGGGAAATGCACGCCGTTGGTCACGTAGCCGATATGGAGCTCGTCCTTGAAATAGCCGGGCCACATGCCGCCGAGTATTTCCTTGCTCACCTCGCCGTGCAGCCAGCTGACGCCGTTGACCTCCTGCGACAGGTTGCATGCCAGAAAGCTCATCGAGAACTTCTCGTTCGGGTCGTTGGGGTTCGTCTTGCCCAGATTGATGAACTGGTCCCACGTGATTTCGAGCCGGTCGGGATAGTGCGACATGTACTGGCGGATCATCGACTCGGGGAAGGCGTCGTGTCCTGCGGGCACGGGCGTATGCGTCGTGAACAGCGACGACGAGCGCACGACCTCGAGCGCCTCGCTGAACGAGAGCTTGTCGTTGTGGATCAGGTTGCGGATACGCTCGATGCCGGTAAAGGCCGCGTGCCCTTCGTTGCAGTGGTATACGTCCTGACGGATACCCATCGCGTTGAGCGCCCGGATACCGCCGATGCCGAGCAGCATTTCCTGCTTGAGCCGGTTCTCCCAGTCGCCTCCGTAGAGGTGGTACGTGATCGATCGGTCCTCGCTCTGGTTCAGGTCGTGGTCCGTATCGAGCAGGTAGAGCTCCGTGCGGCCCACGTCGCAGCGCCAGATGCGCGCCGTGACGACCCGGCCCGGGAAGGCGATCTGTATGCTCTGCCAGTTGCCCTGCGCGTCGCGGACCGGACTGATCGGCAGTTTCGCGAAGTTCTGAGCCTCGTAGCTGACTTCCTGCTCGCCGGAGGCTGACAGCTTCTGCGTGAAATAGCCGTAGCGATACAGCAGCCCGACGGCGACCATCGGCACGTTCTTGTCGCTGGCCTCCTTGAGGTAGTCGCCGGCCAGAATGCCCAACCCGCCGGAATATATCTTCAGCGAGCTGTGCAGTCCGTACTCCATGCTGAAATAGGCGATGCGGGGTCCTTTCGCATGGGATTTTTCCTTCATGTAGTCCTTGAGCTGCGCGTACACGGCGTCCATTTTTCCGAGGAAAACCTCGTCTTTCTCGAGCGCCAGAAGCCGCGGGTATTTCAGCTTGTCGAGGAAGTTGATCGGGTTTTTCTCGCACCGGATCCACAGCTCGTTGTCGATATACTCGAACAACTCGTGGGCGCCCATCGTCCACGACCACCACAGGTTCTTGGAGAGCTCCTCGAGCGGATGCAGCCGCTCGGGCAGCTTGCGCTCGACCATCAGCCGGCGCCATGTCGGCGTATTGGGAACCAGTTGCTGCTTGACGAAGTTGATCTGCTCGTTGAAAGCGCCGCCGCCGTCGTATATGGCGCGGTGCGTCCGCGTGTTCATCCGGTCGAGCGCCCGATCGTAAGCCCGGTAGTAGAACTCGATCAGGTTTTCCCACAGCGCGATTTTCGATATTTCGAGCGCCGAGGCGCGATAGGTATCGTATTCCGCCGCGTTCATCATGCTGAAGCGCGCCAGCACGGCCGAGATTTTCTCGACTACCTCCGAGTCGTTCGTATCGTTGCGCGAGATGACGTCGACCCCTTTGTGCTCGTCGAGCTTCTCGGCCACCCACTGTCCGAATCCCGTCAGCGACGTGGTGATCGTCGGCACGGAGAATGCGATGCTTTCCAGCGGCGTATAGCCCCAAGGCTCGTAATACGACGCGAACACCGTCACGTCCATGCCGCACAGCAGCTCGTAGTAGTGCTTGTCGAAAATGCCGTCGTTGCCGTTCAGGTACGACGGGACGAAGATCAGCTGCACGGGACAGGAGGGGTCCTGCAGCCGGGAGTTCTTGATCCGGCCGATGATCGGGTCCCACTCGGGAGCCGACAGATAGTGCGTCAGGTTGCGGATTACCGTCGGATCGATCGGCGAGCCGGAGTCTTTCAGGCGCGCCTGAAGGTCTTTGCGCGGGCCGAGGTTGCCGGCCGGAACGGTCACGTAGGCCAGTACGGGCCTCGGCAGCGAGGCCGATTCGGAGAGTTTCAGCAGCGAGTCGACGAACACGTCGAGTCCCTTGTTCTTGAATTCGTACCGGCCGCTGGTGCCGACGATCAGAGGCTCCGTGTCGTAATGGATGCCGAGACAGATCTCGGCTATCTCGATCATCTGCTTGCGCGAGGCAGCCCGCTTGGCATCGAGCTCGGGCCGCGGCCAGACGAAGTCGTCCTCGAAGCCGTTCGGCGTGACCAGATCGACCTCCTTGCCGAGCAGGTACTGGCACTCCTTGGCCGTCAGGTTGCTGACCGTCGTGAAGCAGTCGTAGTTCGCGGCGGCCGTCTTTTCGAGCGAGTGCTTCGCGACGACGCCGAATCGGCGGGCCAGATCGTCGGCGTTCAGTTGGGGCATGTCGCCGTACAGGGGCATGCCGTTGCCGGCTATGCTGCGGCCCATGACTGTCGCGTGCGTCGTGAAGACCGACGCGACGTAGGGCGAATGCTTCTGCAGGTACAGACCTCCGCTCGAGGTCATCCACTCGTGAAAGTGGGCGGTCACCCGGTCGGTCGCCTTACAGAAAAAGTTGACATAGCTTTCGATCACCTTGCCCGCCGCCGAGCCGAACAGCACGGGCTCGATGTAGTCCCATTGCCCGCTGATCGAGTCGACCCGGTACGACTCCCACAGAAACTTCAGCACGTCGTCCTTGCTCGAGAAAAACTGGCTGAAGTCGACCAGAATCGCGATCGGGCTTCCCTTGACTTTCCAGTGCCCGATCTTTACGCGGATGTTGTCGTTCGTCCAGTCCTTCAGCAGCTCGGAATCCTCCTCGAATTCCAGATTGACATCCTCGCGGTGGACGTCGGGACCGATCAGTATGTAGCGGTCGCCCAGCTGCTCGGTGATCGTGAGCGCCTTGGTTGCGATGACGGTGTGTATTCCGCCGACTTTGTTGCACACTTCCCAGCTGACCTCGAACAGGTAGTCCGGCGTCATCCCGATTTCTTTGCTTCTTTTTTGCATCTTACAGCATTTTAGTATTTCTCCTTAGTTGTTTCTTTATGCGGGCACAGGACTCCGGCCGGCGTCATTCCACGTCGAACAGATCGGAAATGATGCTGTCCGAAATCAGGTAGCGCTCGGCAGGAATATAATATACGGACTTTCTTTGCACGATATTTCCCTGCGCGACGAATTTTTCGGCTTGAGCGACAAAATATTGCAATTTGCGTGCCCCGAATCGCGCCGACAGTTCCCGCGCGTCGACTCCCCCGTCGGTACGCAAGCCTGTCATAACGAATTCGTTGTATGCGTCCTTCGGGGTGATCTCCTCGGTTTCGTACTGCGTTCCCTCGGGTTCCTTGCGCAAATATTCCCGCACGTCGGAAACGTTCCAGCGCCGTCTGTCGCCGTCGAACGAATGGGCCGCCGGACCGACGCCCAGGTAGCGGACGCCTTTCCAATAGCTGCTGTTGTGGCGCGACTCGAAGCCGGGGCGGGCGAAGCTCGATATTTCGTAGTGCCGGTATCCTGCGCCGGTCAGCACGGCGTGCAGCAGCGCGTAGTGCGCTTCGCTCAGGCGCTCGTCGGCCGGGCGGAACGTGCCGCGCTCGAAGCGTTTCCCGAGCGCCGTGCGGGGCTCGACGGACAGGTGATAGGCCGACAGGTGCGGCACGCCGAGCGACAGAAACTCGTCCAGCGTCCGCCTCCATTGCTCGGCGGACAGTTGCGGCAGGCCGTAGATCAGGTCGAGCGACAGATTGGCGAAGCCGGCCACCTGCGCGTCGCGCACCGCTCGGAGCGCCTGCCGCGCGTCGTGCCGGCGGTTCATCCATCTCAGGTCGCGGTCCAGCAGCGACTGTACTCCGATGCTCAGCCGGTTGGTCCCGGTTCCGCGCAGCGCTTCCAGATAGCCGGGTGTCAGGTCGTCCGGATTCGCTTCGACGGTGATCTCCTCGAGCTGCGTGTCGAACGTGTCGCGCACCGCGCGTATCAGCCCTTCCAGTTCGCGGGGCGTGCAGACCGTCGGCGTTCCTCCTCCGATGTAGAGGGTTCGCACCGTTTCCCTCTGCAGCTCGTGCGCCCGCGAAACCAGCTCGTGCGACACGGCAGCCAGCACGGCGTCTTTTTTGGCAAGCGTTGTGCAGCTGTAGAAGTCGCAGTAGCAGCATTTGCTTTTGCAGAACGGTATGTGAACGTAGATGCCTGCCATGGTTTCGTATTGAATATTGGCCGTGTCGACGGGAAAGCGTACTTTTGCGGAAGAGTCCTTGCCGGAGACAGTTCTATACCCATGCAAAAATATGAATAAAAACAGATACGGTTTCGTTGTCGGAGGGCTTTTTGTGGTCTGGACGGCGGTGATTTTGCTTCTGTCGCTCGTTCCGGGCGACGAGCTGCCGCCGGCGGGCTGGCTCGCCCGGATACCGCATTTCGACAAGATCGTCCATTGCGGCTTTTATCTGATCGAGACGGGCTTGCTCGTATTGTGGCTCCGTCCTTCGCTGCGGGGAAAGTTTTGGATCGTGGTGGGAGTCGTTGCGTTTTCCGGCGTCATCGAGCTTGTCCAGAGCGTTTGCGGCCGCAGCGCGGACTGGTTCGATTGGGCGGCCAACGCGCTCGGCGCGATGGCCGGCGTTCCGGCGGCCCTCTGGCTCGGAAAGCGGATCGACCAAGGTACGCGGGCTTCCCGCAAGTGATGCCGTATTGGCGATAAGTTGCTGCTACACTGTTCAGTATGGTTGATTGGAATGATAATAATTTTTTTTAATATTTTAACTGTTATTCATGTAACAATACGCAAATAATTTTTAACTTTGCGGCGTCTCAAGGCCCGTTGCGGGAGTAAGGCAAATAGTTCAAAAAGACAAGTTAGGAGTAGTATTCACTAAAATAGAGAAAGTTATGTCAAAGATCGATTTGAGCAAGTACGGCATCACGGGCGTGACCGAGATCGTACACAATCCTTCTTACGAGCAGCTGTTCGAGGAAGAGACCAAGCCGGGACTTCAGGGTTTCGAGAAAGGTCAGTTGACCGATATGGGAGCGGTGAACGTGATGACCGGCGTCTACACCGGCCGTTCGCCCAAGGACAAGTTCTTCGTGATGGACGATACGACCAAGGACACGATCTGGTGGACGTCCGACGAGTACAAGAACGACAACAAGCCTCTGTCGCAGCAGAGTTGGAAAGTGCTGAAGGAAATCGCCGACAAGCAGCTTTCGAACAAGCGCCTGTTCGTCGTCGACACGTTCTGCGGCGCTAACGAGAACAGCCGCCTGAAGATCCGCTTCATCATGGAAGTGGCATGGCAGGCCCACTTCGTGACCAATATGTTCATCCGTCCGACGGCCGAGGAGCTGGCGGCTTACGGCGAGCCCGACTTCGTCGTGCTGAACGCGTCGAAGGCCAAGGTCGAGAATTACAAGGAGCTGGGACTTAACTCGGAGACGGCCGTCGTCTTCAATCTGACCGAGAAGATGCAGGTGATCATCAACACCTGGTACGGCGGCGAGATGAAGAAGGGCATGTTCTCCTACATGAACTACCTGCTGCCGCTCAAGGGCATGGCGTCGATGCACTGCTCGGCCAACACCAACCTCGAAGGCAAGAACACGGCTATTTTCTTCGGTCTCTCGGGTACGGGCAAGACGACGCTGTCGACCGATCCGAAGCGCCTGCTCATCGGCGACGACGAGCATGGCTGGGACGACGAGGGCGTCTTCAACTTCGAGGGTGGCTGCTATGCCAAGGTAATCAACCTGGACAAGGAGAGCGAGCCCGATATCTGGAATGCGATCAAGCGCGACGCGTTGCTCGAGAACGTGACGGTCCGCGCGGACGGCTCGGTCGACTTCGCCGACAAGTCGGTGACCGAGAACACCCGTGTGTCGTACCCGATCTATCATATCAAGAACATCGTGAAGCCGGTTTCTAAGGGTCCGGCCGCCGAAAAGGTGATCTTCCTGTCGGCTGACGCCTTCGGCGTGCTTCCTCCGGTTTCGATTCTGACTCCCGAGCAGACCAAATATTACTTCCTGTCGGGCTTCACGGCCAAGTTGGCCGGCACCGAGCGCGGCATCCCCGAGCCGACCCCGACCTTTTCGGCTTGCTTCGGCGCGGCTTTCCTGTCGCTGCATCCGACCAAGTACGGCGAGGAACTTGTCAAGAAGATGCAGAAGTCGGGCGCCAAAGCCTATCTGGTGAACACCGGATGGAACGGCACGGGCAAGCGTATCTCGATCAAGGACACGAGGGGCATCATCGACGCGATCCTCGACGGCTCGATCGACAA
>CABUJP010000092.1:0-10372 GCA_902491835.1 uncultured Alistipes sp.
GTAATCGTGTGAAATTTTGATTATCCTGCAATGCCATTGCGAAAACTCCGGCCAAATAGGGAAACGTAGAACTGGCCCCTCCCAAACGCTCATAAGCGTATCCGCCACAAAAATACGGGTTCGTTTTCCCGTCCGTAGGTATTCCGAGCCCCCGGCCTTCGAATCCATATCTTATGTCGAAAGAATTATTGCGCATCGTATGTTTGTAGAAACCACCGAGAACCATTATGCCGTTCTGTTCCGCTTCGTCGAACAATTCCTCGCGCTCTTTGGCAAACGCGTCGTCGGGAGTGCCGCTGCTCATCGATATGAACCGTATTTTTTCACGCTCCGGAAAAGTCTTATTCATATCTATAATTTTCCGGATCGCTTGATTGATCGTGCGCATGGTATTCGGCTGCGATTTATCGTCCGGCCAATTATTCGCCGCAAAATAATAAATATCGGCCTCCGGAGCCGTACCGGTGCTTTTGCCCGCCGCTACTCCGGTAACCAGACTGCCGTGATAGTCGATACCGTCCTGTTGCCAGTTATCGCCGAATACTTCGTAATATTTGATCCGGTCCTTATATTCCGGATGCTCTTTGAATAACCGTTGGTCTATGATGGCGATCTTTACGCCTTTGCCGGTAATTCCTTTCGCATGCAGCCCGGCAACATTCTTCGGCATTTTCGACGTTTCAAGAAGTTCTTGCGGGTCGAAGCCTTCCGGCATTTTCGACGTTTCGGGCCATATCACACGGTCTGTCCATTGTTTTACCCCGTTCTCACCAAACCCCGTTTTCCCCAAAAACAAATCTTCGCAATCCCTCAAATCCAATGACGACAAATCCGCCTCGTCCAGCGATTCGGTGTTCTGCAATTCCGCTATGTCCTTTATAATCTTGTATTGCCGTCCATGCTGTGCATCCTGACAGTTTACACAAGATAAAGAAATTATGGCAGCGGATAATGCGATGACACAATGGTTGTTTTTCATCATATTTCTTTTGTCATACGATTTTGAGGGACATCTTATTTAAGAATGCCTTCTCGAAATTCCGACCGGCGGAAATTATCGGGCCATCGAATCGGCCTCGGCGGGAGCCGGAGCTTCTTCTTCGATCACGGCGTCTATCTGCTCGCTCTTGAGATGTTTTGCGAGGAAGCGCTCCATCGTCCGGTAGAACGCGAAACGGTTCTCCTCGTTATGGAATCCGTGCCCCTCGTTGTCCCGGACCATGTAGTCCACGTCGACTCCCCGAGCGCGCAGCGCGGCGACCATCTGGTCCGACTCGGCTTTGTTGACGCGCGGGTCGTTGGCTCCCTGCACGACCAGCAGCGGCGCCTTGATCCTGTCGGCATTGAGCGCCGGCGAACAGGCGGCCAGCATCGTGCTGTCCTTCTGCGGGTCTCCTACCATTTCGTACATCATGTCGAGCATCGGTTTCCAGTAGGGAGGGATCGTCTGCAGGAACGTGAACAGGTTCGACACGCCCACGTAGTCGACTCCGCAGGCGTACAGGTCGGGCGTATAGGTCAGGCCGGCCAGCGTCGCATAGCCGCCGTAGCTGCCGCCGTATATGGCGATCCTCGCCGAGTCGGCGATTCCCTGCGAGATCAGCCACCGCACGCCGTCGGTGATGTCGTTCTGCATCGTCTGGCCCCACTGCTTGTACGAAAGCTCCTTGAACTTGCGCCCGTAGCCGGTCGAGCCGCGGAAGTTCATCTGAAGCACGGCATATCCCCGGTTGGCGAGGAACTGCACCTCGGGGTTGTAACCCCAGCTGTCGCGGGCCCAAGGTCCTCCGTGCGGGTTGACGACGACCGGCAACTGCCGGGCCGTTTCCATCGTCAGTCCTGCGGGCAGCGTCAGGTAGCCCTCGATCGTCAGCCCGTCGCGCGAGGGATAGCTGACGGGTATCATCTCGGCCATCTCCTCGGCCCGGATCCACGGCGCCAGATCGGCGATTTTCGTCAGCTTGTCGGCCTTCACGTCGTAGAGGTAATACGTGCCGCGCGTGCGGTCGTTGCCCGCATAGACGATCTTCATGTCCTCGGCCTTGTTCGTTGCGGTCGTACCGACCTGATATCCGGGCAGCTGGGCTTGCAGCTTGCGGAACGACTCCTCGGTCTGCGGATCGAAGAAATGGCGGATCACGTCTTTCGGTCCCTCGCAATAGGCGCCGGTCAGCTTTTTCTTCGCTTTCGAGTAGCCCAACCCGATTACGTCGTACAGATCGTTCGCGTAGAGTTCCTCGACTTCCTGTCCGGTCGCAGGATTCACTACGACCAGCGCGGCCTTGTCGCGTCCGATGTTCGACGTCGCATAGACCATTTTATTGTCGGGCGTGAACACGTAGAAGTTCACCTCGTCCTTGAAAGAGGTGGTCAGCACCGGACGAAACGGCTCCTGCTCCGTTTCCCGATACAGAATCTGCGTGTTGACACCGTCGACGATCGCATAGGCGACCCGCAGCTTGCCGTCGTGGTCGGTCATCCAGCCCTGAATGTTACCGGGGTTCTCGGCCAGCAGCGTCATCTCGCCCGTGTTGAGGTTGAGCCGGTACGGGTCGAATATCTGCGGATCGCGCTGATTCGTGCTGACGATAATCAGCGAGTCGATCTCCTCGAGCGGATCGATGATCTGCGTCCGCACGCCGGGAATCGCCGTGTAGGCCTTCGGATCGCTGCCGTCCAGATTGACGCCGTAGAGCTGGTAGTTCTCGTCGCCGCCGGTGTCCTTCAGGTAGAGCAGCCGGTCGTTGTTGGCCCAGAAGTATCCGGCGATGTCACGGTCGGTCTCGGAGGTGATTCGCCGCGCAGAGTCGGAGCCCGCCTGCTGCACGAAGATGTTCATCCTCGACTCGTAGGGAGCCATATAGGAAAGATACTTGCCGTCGGGCGAGATGTCGTAGGAACGGACTTCGGAGTTGCGGAAAAACTCCTCGAGCGGAATTTCCCGCACATGGCGGTCGCTGCACGACCATACGAGCGGAACGACGATCGCCGTCATCCATCCGCTCCAACGCATTGTTTTCATTTTCGGTATGTTTTCGTTGTTATTAGTGCAAATGTACGGATTGTTTCGGGGAAATATTTTGTCGTGTACATTTTTGTCCTGTTTTTCTTCGCCGTGCCGTCTGCCGGAGTTTTCCGGGGCGCGGTTTGCGGAGTAGTCCGGTGGCCGAACAAGTACAGGACGTTTCCTTCCGCGTAGACGACCCGGTAATCGGAAAAGCCCTACGGTTCCGGTCGGTGCCGTTTTTCGGACCGTACCGGAAGCGTCGTGCCGGGACTTTGTTTCCGGCACGACATGCAGAATATCGCGCCGGTCTTGTTTCCGGGTTTCTTGTCACGTAACCGACGCTGTCTTAAACCGGACGCAGCAGCGAACGGCCGTCCCCGCGCAGTGCGGCGGCGTAGTCGTTTTTTGAATATTGGCCGGCAATGCCTATATTTGATGAGTTTTAAACCGAAAGCGGCATTATCGGCGGCAGGAGCGGCCGTATGCCGCAAACCGATCGATTGGCTATGGCTACATTCGAAGTCCGGGGAGGGACGCCGCTGTGCGGCGAAATCACGCCGCAGGGCGCCAAGAACGAGGCACTGCAGGTAATTTGCGCCACGCTGCTGACCCCGGAAAAAGTGATTATACGGAACATTCCGGCGATCGTCGACGTGATGCAGCTCATCGAGCTGCTCAGGCGTATGGGCGTTCTCGTCGAGCGGATCGACGAGAGCACTTATTCGTTCGAGGCCCGCGACATCGATTTCGATTATCTGCAAAGCGAGGACTACCGTCAGCGGGCCGCCCGACTGCGCGGCTCGGTAATGATTATCGGCCCGCTGCTGGCCCGCTTCGGCGTGGGCTATATTCCCAAGCCCGGAGGCGATAAGATCGGCCGGCGGCGGCTCGACACTCATTTCCTCGGATTTCAGAAGCTGGGCGCCGAGTTCGACTTCGATACGGGGACCAATTTCTTTTCCGTCGAGGGCCGCCGCCTGAAAGGCTGCTACATGCTGCTTGACGAAGCGTCGGTGACCGGCACGGCCAACATCGTGATGGCCGCCGTGCTGGCCGAGGGCCGCACGACGATCTACAACGCCGCCTGCGAACCGTACGTCCAGCAGCTCTGCCGGATGCTGAACCGCATGGGCGCGCTGATCTCGGGCATCGCGTCGAACCTGCTCGTCATCGACGGCGTGGAGCGACTGCACGGGACGACACATACGCTGCTCCCGGATATGATCGAAGTGGGCAGCTTTATCGGCATGGCCGCGATGACCCGGAGCGAGGTCACGATCCGCGACGTGTCGTTCGAGAATCTGGGCATCATTCCGGCCCAGTTCGCCCGCATGGGCATACGGTTCGAGCAGCGGGGCGACGACATCTACATTCCGCGCCACGACCACTACGAGATAGAGAGTTTCATCGACGGCTCGATCATGAACATAGCCGACGCTCCCTGGCCCGGGCTGACGCCCGACCTGCTGTCGGTCTTTCTGGTCGTTGCGACACAGGCCAAGGGGTCGGTGCTGATTCACCAAAAGATGTTCGAGAGCCGCCTGTTTTTCGTGGATAAGCTGATCGACATGGGCGCTCAGATCATTCTGTGCGATCCGCACCGGGCGACGGTGATCGGGCACGACCACAAGATACGGCTGCGCGCCACGACGATGTCGTCGCCCGACATCCGGGCCGGCGTCGCTCTGCTGATCGCGGCCATGTCGGCCGACGGCCGCAGCGTGATCCAGAACGTCGAGCAGATCGACCGAGGCTATCAGAACATCGACGGCAGGCTGAACGCCATCGGGGCCGATATCCGGCGCATCGACTGATCCGGAGGTCGGACTCGCCGGTACAATCCGCTCTCGCCCGGTTCCGAGACGTTTCGTACCGCCGTCCGACGACATCGGCTGAAAACCGTCGGCCCTGTATTGCAGATAATCAAGAAAACGCTATCTTTGCCCTCTGAACACGCCGCGTCTCAGGCCCGGATGGCGGAATCGGTAGACGCGCTGGTCTCAAACACCAGTGGAGCAATCCGTGCCGGTTCGATCCCGGCTCCGGGTACTTTTTTAAAGCTATAGTAATTTGATTTACAAATTACTATAGCTTTGTTTTTGGGGCGAAATTCGGGCATTTTTTAGAATCGTTTATAAAATCTCAGGCCGGTTCTCCTCTAAGAGAGCCTTAAAAACTCGTTTGATTACTACTCGTTAATAGCTATCCGTTTTTGTCAAACTCTTCGGGTCTAATTCGTTTCGGTCGTATTTCGATTACGAAGTAAGAATATGGAAACTTTCCGATCCGACCGCTGCGGCCGCCTATATCTCGGAGTTTCTAGGCGACCGGTCGCTGTTTTTTCCCGCTGCGAGCAACCGATGCGCGAAAGGCGATTTTTCAGCCATGCGGTCGGGATGCTCGTGGAATAAAGCGCGATTCGTCAGGCAAAGCTTGCGATTTAGAGCTTAATGTCATAAATTAGATGGCTCAAACTACAATGCTCTGTCCTTCGACGCGCAACCCCAAGCTCCGGAGACAGCGGCGGAAGACCCGAAACGAAAGAAACCTTTTCTATTCTGAGCCAGCCATGATGAAGCTCCTTGTCCTTTTGGCCGTCGCGGTCGCAGGCGTGCCGGCCGCTCACGGTCAGGACTCTCTCCCTGCCGTAAAAGGACGCGTGACGGACGCCTCGACGGGAGCGGACATCGACTTCGCGGACGTCGTGATCGTCGACACGAGCAATCGGACGGTAGCCAGAACGATCGTCAGCGGCGGGGAATTCCGTATCGATGAAGTGGAGAATGGCGATTTTTTACTGAAAATCATGCTATTGGGCTACCGGCCCTACACGAGCGACACGATCGCTTTCCGCAGCGGCCGTCCGATCGACATGGGGACCGTCTCTCTCGTGCCCGAGGAAAACCGGCTCGAAGACATCGCTGTCACAGGTTCCCGAGGCCGGATCGTCTATAAGTTGGACCGGCAGAGGATCAGCGGCTCCGCGTCCCTGTCGGCGGCGGGAGGGACGGCGGCCGATATTCTCGGCTCTACTCCCTCGGTCCGGGTGGATGCCGACGGAGAAGTGTCGTTCAGGGGCAGCACGGGCTTTCTCGTCTACGTGGACGGCAAACCCGCCGTACAGGAAGGAACCCGGGCTCTGGAACAGATTCCCGCCTCGACCGTCGCGGACATCGAGATCATCACGACTCCCTCGGCACGCTACAAAACGGACGGAGACGCAGGCATCATCAACATAGTCACCAAGCGTCGGACGGGAGAGGGGCTGAGCGGAGACGTCGGCATGGCAGGAAGCACACTGGGAGCGTGGAACGGAGACGTGCTGCTGGCGTACCGCAAAGGACCTCACCGATGGTACGTGGGCGGAACCGGGGCCGAAATCCGCGGGAAAAGCGATTTCAGCCAGCAGAAAACCACGATCGTGGACGATTACACGACGATGTCCGACGCCGACGGAACCCGCCACAGCAACAACGCCTCCTATATCGGACGATTCGGCTGGGAGTACGACTCCCGCCGCCACAGACTGTCGCTGGAGTTCCAAGGCGGCGACACCAAGAACGCCCGGGGCGGCGACATGGGCTACTACGAGCATCGCGCGCAGGGGACCAACGTGATAAACGACGCTTTCTACGACAGCCATGATCGCTACTCCAACGAGAAGCAGCTCGCTCAATTGCTGGCCGATTACTCTTTCCGGCTGAACGAGCGAGGCGACCGGATTTCGGTAACGGGACGGCTGCGATACGACTGGTATGCGCTGGAGTACACCGAAAGCAACATGTTCGACACGACGGGAGCGCGCTACGAAGGTACGCGCGGCTACGAGAAGGAGCATCACTGGGATTTCGACGGGAGCGCGGTCTACGAGACGAACTACCGCGAGCAAGGGACGCTGGAAATCGGCTACCAGTACACGTCCTACAGCGAGCACGGCGACTACAACATCACGTATTGGGACCGCGCCGCTCAGGATTTTCAGTGGCAGGACGACCTGTACGCCCCGTTCTTCTACCGCCGCCAGATCCATTCGCTCTATGCCATGCTGAACGACCGGATCGGTCCGGTAGCGTTCGACGCGGGACTCAGGGCCGACAACACGCTCGACGAGCTCGCCATATCGGTGGCCGGAGCCGACCGCGACATTTCGCGTCTGGAGCTGTTTCCTTCCCTCCACGCATCGTACGAGGCTCCCCACGGCAACACGTTTTCCGTCGGTTACTCCTACCGGACGAACCGGCCGGGAATCTGGCAGCTCGAACCCTATATCACCTACGAGGATTACTACACCAAGCAGATCGGAAATCCCGATATCCGGCCTGAGTATATTCATTCCGTCGAGGCGGGATACCGGAAAAGCACGGGGAAAGGCGGCAGCATCGCGGTCACCGGATTCTTCCGATCGCGGAGAGGCGTGATCGACCGCGTCCGTGTGGCCTACGAGCCCGGCGTAACGCTCGACTCGCTGATAAACGCGGGTTGCGACCGCTCGGGCGGCGTGGAGCTCGATGCGCGCGTGAAAGTCGCCCGCTGGTGGAATATGACCGTCAACGGAAGCTTTTTCGGATACAAGTTCGTCAGCCGCTACGAGGGGTGCGAGGACGCTTCCAACACGAGCTACGCGCTGGGACTGATCAACCAGTTCACGCTCGGGCCTGCGACACGTCTACAGTTCGATGCCAATGCCGTCGGTCCTACGGTACTGACGCAGGGCCGGGAAAAGGCCTATTGCTATTTCGACCTGGCCCTGCGTCAGCAATTCTGTAAGAACCGCATTTCGGCCGCGCTGGTCGTGCACGACGTATTCCGCACCGCACGCTACGAGAATCGCCGCACGACTCCTGCGCTCGTTTCGTCGACCCATATCAGGCCCAAGTACCCCAACGTCGTTCTGTCGCTTAGCTATTCGTTCAATGCCGCAGGCAGCAAGGAGCATACGGGACGGGTTTCGTCCGGCGCGCGATTCGACGGCAGGGAGTTCTGACAGACATGCGGAAGATCGCGCCGACACCCGAGCCGGCGTCGGCGCGACGATGGATATGGGTCGGGCCGCAATCCGCCGTCCGGAACGGGCTCTGAAAACCCGCGCTCCCGGAATACGCGCTCCGGCTCCGAGGAGAATCGCGCGCATTTCTAAAACTCGCGCCCCTGCTTGAGGTCTTCCACGAACCGGTCGATGCGGTGCAGCTCTTTCGGGATATCGATGCTCTGAGGGCAATGGGGAATGCATTGTCCGCATCCGATGCAATGGCTCGCCTGACGCAGCCGGGGCACCGAACGGTCGTAGCCTATGAGGAACGCCCGCCGCGCTCGGCGGTAGTTGTCGTCCTGCGACGAGGAGGGCACGTTCCCTTCGTTGACGCAGCGGTTGTAATGCAGCAGGATGCCCGGAATATCCAGCCCGTAGGGACACGGCATGCAGTACTGGCAATCGTTGCAGGGAACGGTCGGATAGCGCAGCAGCAGTTGCGCGGTCTGCTCGAGGAACTCCTCATCCTCGTCGGTAAGCGGTTCGAGCGGCGAATAGGTGCGCAGGTTATCCTGCAGATGCTCCAGATAGGTCATGCCGCTCAGTACGGTCAGAACCTTTTCCGGCGAGCCGGCGAACCGGAACGCCCACGAGGCGACGCTCGCTTCGGGCCGGCGCTGTTTGAGATGCGCGGCGATGTGATCGGGCACGTTCGAGAGCCGTCCGCCGAGCAGCGGCTCCATGACGATCGCCTGAATACCGCGCTTCGCCAGCTCTCCGTACAGATATTCGGCATCGACGTTGTTCCCCGACGCATGCTTCCAGTCCACGTAATTGAGCTGAATCTGCACGAAATCCCAATGCGCCCGCTCGTCCATCGCCAGCACCTCGTCGAAGACGTCCACCGTTCCGTGAAAGGAAAATCCCAGATTGCGGATACGGCCCGCTTCCCGCTCTCCGAGCAGAAAGTCCAGCATCCCGTTGTCGATATAGCGGGCGCGGAACGTGTCGATTCCGCCGTTGCCGATCGAATGCAGCAGATAGTAGTCGATATAGTCCACCTGCAGGTCCTCGAAGGACTTCCGGTACATGGCTATCGAGTTCTCGCGGGTATGGTTGGCGAAGTTCGACAGCTTGGTGGCGATCAGGAATTTTTCGCGGGGATGGCGCTTCAGGGCGATCCCGGTCGATTTTTCCGACCAGCCCTGCATGTACACGGGCGACGTATCGAAATAGTTCACTCCGTGAGCTATGGCGTAGTCCACCAGCTCGTTGACCGCATCTTGGTCGATCACGTTTCCTCGGCCGTCGGGCGAGGGGAGAGTCGGCCAGCGCATACACCCGTAGCCGAGCAGCGACACGCGATCGCCCTTTTTGTCGTTGGTACGGTAAGTCATTCGGTCGGTCGGAACGGCCGCCCGGGCCGCCAAACCGCCCGACACCGGGTTATTTTCCGGGCTGCAGCCGGCCCAAGCGGCCGTAGTCGCGGCCGCGCTGATTCCCACGATTTTCAGAAAATCGCGGCGGTTCATTTCCTTATCTCGTGCTCCCATAGAAAGTCGCCTTGACAGATTATACGATACGGTGTCTCGCATGCCCCTCGACGTAAATGGCGCCGAAAGGGCGTGCCGGGCAAAGGTTTTCGCAAGCTCCGCAGCCGATGCAGCGCTCAACGTTCACGACGGGAATTTCGGGCGAATCCGGCACCGTGGGATCGGAAGCCACCATGACGATTGCGCCCGTCGGACAATGGCGGGCGCAGTTGCCGCATTTCACGCCGTCCGTCAGCGGAACGCAGTTTTCCCTGACCCATACGGCATGACCTATCTGGATGGCCGACTTGTCGGCCGCCGTGATTTTCTGAATCGCGCCCGTCGGACATACTTCCGAACATTTCGTACATTCGGGCCGGCAGTAGCCGAGCTCGTACGAGGCCACGGGCTGCATGAACGTCGTCAGCGCGGTCGAAGGGCGCAGCACGCCCGAAGGACACACCGACACGCAAAGCTGGCAGCCCGTGCAGCGCGCGGTCATGTGACGGAGGCTCTGCGCGCCGGGAGGCACGATCGGGGTGGCGCGGTTCGGAATCTTCTTGTCCGCGATGACGGCCAGACCGCCGTCCACCTTTTTCTCCTGCGCCCTCGCCACGGATGCCGCGGCGAACAGACTCAGACCGGTCAGAAAGCGCCTTCGGGCGGGATCGGCCTCCCTGCCGCCGTCCGAGACCGGTACGGCCGTACTCCGACGGCGCCTGTACCGGATCGCTCCGCGCCGGCATTGATCGATGCAATCCATGCAGGCGACGCAGCGCGAGTAATCGATCTTATGCTCCCGACTGTCGATGCATGCCGCCTTGCACCGGCGGGCGCATTGTCCGCAACCGTTGCATTTCGTAA
>CABUJP010000093.1:0-10370 GCA_902491835.1 uncultured Alistipes sp.
CCATACCAGATTGGCCCGATAGTTACGGCAGTCGTACCAGACGCTGCCGCGTCCGGCTTCCTTGCTGTCGCTGAGAGCGACCACGCTGGTCGGCGGCGTCGTTTCGAAACGCTCCCTGAACCACCGGCCCGTTTCGGCCAGCGTTTGCACGGTCAGCTTGCCGGCTCGTGAAAGCGAGTCGATCACACGCACCTGATACTCGAGTCCGCGTTGCATCCGGGGCCACGTGAACGAGTTCTCCTGACCGGCCTGCACGTACTGGTAGGCCAAGCACTCCCCCTCGGTCATCATGCCGAAAAACCAGTCGATCCACCGGGGATCGCCCCCTCCGGACGCATAGACCGGCTCGAGCGTCTCGACGCCTTGAGCAGGCTCGCCGATACCGCTGTCGTACTGGTTGATCGGATCGCTGCCGAGCATGCGGAAAACCGGAACGCCGATTTGTCCGTCGCGGGTCTGGGCCGGCATGTAGGCATTCAGTTTGCTCGGATAGTATCCTTGGTTCCAGTATCCTCCCCAGAGCGTGTATCCGTCGGTTCCCACCTGGTCCCGGCAGTTACACGAGGCGACGATACCATACCGGTCGGCCATGTATTGCAGCGTGCGGGCATCGATGAACCACGAGCCCACCGAGGCCGGATAACGGCCGAAAACCTCCTTGAACTTGGTCATGTACGTATCGACGAGCTTCTCGCGCTCCTGCGGCTCGTAACCCGACGAAAAGCCAACATTGGCATGCCAGTCCCACGGGTAGGCTCCCCGCCACTCCATTCCGGCCGCTTCGACATGGGGCTGGGTGATTTCCCACCAGCCGCCCACTTCGGAGCCCTCGGCGAGAGCCTGTTTCATCAGGGCCTGATATTTCGGATTGATCAGCGCGTCGTATTGCAGCAGAAAAGTTCCTTTCAGGCCATGCCTGCGGAGCAGCTCGGTCTGAGCGAGCGTGGTCCGGTACAGGTCCTCGTCGGATATATTCACCGGGCGGGGTTCGGTATTCCGAACGAAATTGATCAGATTGACGATACGGGGCGCACGTTCCTCGGTCGTCCGTTCGCTCCGGGCGCACGAGAAAAAAAAGACCGTCGCCGAAAGAGCGAGCAGCGAGACGAATGCAAAAGGAGGTTTCATAAGATTAAGATTTAGACGGCTATATTCGATCATCTGTTTTTGTACACGTGTAAAAATCGGGAGGAGAACGGTTTGCACAGCCCTACCGTAGCCGAAGCACGGATGAGTCCACCGAACGGTTCCCGCTTACAGGGCGATTTCCACGGAAACCCAACGGTTTTCGACGCGCTCGATCACTTCGCGGATACCCGCTTTCCTCAGGGCCGCCATCGCTTCGTGCCGGCCGTCGTCGATCAGCTCGGGACGATGCGCGTCGGAGTTGACCAGCACGGGGATTCGCAGTTCCCGCAACAAGCCGAAGTGCTCCCGGTTCGGAAAGAAAACCCCGCAGGCGCCATATTTTTTCGTATTGATCTCGACCATCAGGCCCCGGGCGGCGATCCGCTCGAAACATTCCCTGACTTTGTCCCTGTACCAGTCTCGGGAGGTGATCCCCGGCTCGCAGCGCTCGGCGTTGTAGGATATCTTGTCGACGTGGCCCACGAAATCGAATCCTCCGGCCTCGACCATTCGGATCTGCTTGTCGAAATAAGCGGTCGCCAGCCGCCGCAAGTCGCCCCCGAAGCGCTCGCTTAGCATCTCCGCAAAACGTTCCGGCGAGGTATCGATATCGACGATACCGCCGTCGTCGGCGTGCATCAGGTGGACCGATCCGACCCGATAATCGAGCGGGAGCTGCCGGAAATAATCGGAGGCCGGATTATTGCATTCGTTCAAATAATCGATCTCCATGCCGGCGTACAGCTCGATCCGCCCGGCATACAAGCGCTTAAGCCGCTCGATTTCGGACAGGTAAGCCGTCACGTCGCCCCGGTCGAGCGTCCAGACGGCCGGGAAAGGCAGCGGCGCGTGCGAGGAGATGCCGTAAGAGGCGAATCCGCGGCGCACGGCCTCGCGTACGAAATCCTCCATCGGGGCTTTCCCGTCGCACAGCGAGCAATGGCTGTGATAGTTGGTAAGATTGCGTGTCATGGCCGCCCGCGCCGCGTCAGGGTTTCTTCTTGAATACGCGGTGCTGCCCCAGATTGACCGTAAAGAGCACTTTCTGCTGCCAGCCCCATTTATGACCGTCGTAATGATGCACGGAGGCAATGCGCAATTTCATCGTTTCGTTGCAGAGCGGCTGCCAATAGAGTTCGAGCCGGTCGTAGATCCGGTTCGTACGATACCAAGGCTCGCCCCAATAGAGACCCGGACCGTAGTCGAGGGACGGGTTGTCGGTCATGTAGTAGGGCATCAGATTCTTGCCGGCATACAGCGTATTGAAAATACCGAACTTCCACTTCTGCGCCTTGATCTCCAGCTGGAATCCGTGCGGCGTGACATACTCACCGACATACTTGCGGTCGTTCTGGAAAGCCTGAAGCCATCCGGCTTGCACCGACAGTTTCTCCATCCGGGCCATTTCGGCCAGATCGAGTCCCACATGCGGGTGGATCAGCACGTTGTCCACCACTCCGTCTTCGAGATAGGTTCCCGCGTGGTGGTACATCGTCAGATGATAGCCGGCATAGAACAGGCCGTAACGGATACGTCCGGCCGAGAACAGCAGGAACTTTTCACGCTTCTCATTGGTTATCATGCTGTTCCAGTCGCAACCGAACTCGACGTATCCCCGCCTTCCTTGGTATTGCAGCAGCAGTCCCGTCAGGTTCGGATCGAAGTACCTGACCGAGTCGCTCAGAAAGGCGCTCGGATAGTCGCCTATCTCCTTATAGCGGGGAATCACGCCGGCATAGGCCTTGAACTTGGGCGAGTCATACTGGTAATAGCCGAAAATTTCGTTGTCGGTCTCGAACGGCTTGGCGCCGAAATTGGCCAGCATGCTGTACCCCAGCATGATCGAGTGACGTCCGTCCCAACTCACGCCCAGCTCGGGCGCGATCCGGGCTCCGAACAGCGATTGGGGCCAGTTGAGCTCACTTTTATACTCCCTGTTATCGAAGAAAAAATCGAAGTAAGCGCCCCAAACGAGCTCTTGAGCGACGGCACGCGGCAAAGCGAGGCCCATGAGGACCGCCGAGACCGCGGCAATTCGTGCAATGCGTTTCATCATGGATTCATGTAAGTTCGGGCCGTCCGGCGCCCGAGTGCGGCGACGGTTTCCGGCATATGACGGAACAAAGATACACGATAATATCGAAACCGGCGCATTCGGACCGTCCGATTTTCCCGGCAAAAGCGCAGGTGCGCCGTATTTTGCTTCGGACGTGGGGAGCCGAGCGTAGAGAATGAAACGCCAAACCATTTGCTTTTTCGAGTCCAATCTTTCGGCGGAGAATTCCGCGGACAAAGCAATCGCACCGCGAGCCGTTCTGCAATCAGATATGGCGGGAAAGCGTTATGGCGCTCGTTCCGTGGAATGCTCAAAAAGGCTTTGCGGATAGTCCAATCGCGTCTCTCCACGCAATGGATATATGTCCGGGAGTCCGTCCGATTCGTATGCACGAAAACGCCCCCATCGGGAAAGGAATCAATCCTATATCCGTATCAGGTCCGTTTTCCGGCAGGAGCACGAGTCGAGCCGCTAAACAATACTTGCCGGAAAAACGATCGCCCCGACACACGCCACATCCGCTAAACACGGCCGTACCTCATCCGTTCGATTCCCGGAAGAGCGACACGCCCTTATCCGGGCGCTTTCCCGAACACGCCCCGCTAATAGACTTTCCTCAACATGATTCCGTTGAGAACGGCCTCGCCCCGGCGGACGGGAAAATCGATGCGAATGCCCTGCCCTTCTTCCGAGCATACGTCGTAGCTGATCGACACGGCCCGGTCGACCCCGTAGCGCGCGGCCAGATCGACATCCTCGGCCAATGTCAGGCCATTGACGACGATATCGAAGCTACGGTCGGCCTGCGAGGCGCGGTCGAGCTCGGCGAACAACAATGTCAGCCGGTAGTTGCCGTCCGGTACGTCGAAACGGTAGGACTCTACGCCCCGCAGCTGAGTCTGGTACAGCGGATCGAGCGTCGTGCCCACGATATTACGGTCGCTGCCAAGGCGCTTGCCGTCTCGGCGATAGACGCGGCCGCCCACATACCCCCAACTTCCTTCCCTATACGGCTGGTCGGGCAACCACAGGTAATCGTTTTTAGTCGCATCGTTGAAAAAGCAGGGAGAGCCACAGTTAACGGCGATCTCTTCGAACGGCATCCGTCCGCTGCGGAGATCATAAGGCTGCATCCGGAAATCGATCTTCAGCACGTCGCGCAGCTCCTGCCCGTCGTCCGAGCGCGAACGCAGCTCCAGCACATTCTCGCCGGAACGGTACGGAACGCGAAACAGCGCGCAATGCTCCTCTACGGGCTGCACGCCGAGACTGCGGCCATTTAAGAACAGCTCCACCTGCCGCGTATTGGCAAACACTTCGACCGGCTGCGTGCAGACACCGGCGTCCGGCGCATCCTCGCGTCCGCCCCGGACCTTCCACAGCTGCGTAGGAATCGATACGAAAGGCTCCTTCGACAGCACGGCCCTATAGTAATAATAGCTCGCCTTCGGCCGGCGGTCGGCCGTAACGAGCGCTTTCTCGTTGATATGCGGAATGGCATCGACGCGCGACTCGGAATTGAAATCGTTGAAGTTCCAGACCGTGGCTCCGGCAACGAAGTCGTTTTCCATCAGCACTTTCAGGTGATGCTTGAAATAGAGTATCTGAAACTCCTCGCTATGGTCGTACAGCGAAGGCTCGAACGAGTGGATGCGCACGTCGGCTCCCGCCCCGTACTCCGACAGAAACATCGGCTTGCCGGGCTCGGCGCTCCGGTAGCGATCCAGGAAACCCTGCAAATCGCCGAGCTCGCCCTCGTACCAGCCGATATACTTGTTATAGCCGATCAGCTCGGCCTGATGAAACCCTTTCCGGACGTTCGTCACCGGATCGTAGCACAGCACGATCATCGACTCGCGCGTCGGATCGGCATCCTGAACGAACCGCTCGAGACGGCCCAAAAAAGCCGCCAGATAGGCGTCGTACTCCTCTTTCTGCACGTCGGTCCACTGCCGGCTTTCGGGACGCGGCTGGGTTACCTCGTTACTCGTGTTCCAAGCGACGATACAGGGATGATTGTAATCGCGCCGAATCATCTCGCCGATCTGCGACAGGCTGTTGCGCTCGAATTCCTCGCTGCACGTGATATAGCAGATGACCGGTATCTCCTCGAAACAGATCAGGCCGTATCGGTCGCACATCTCGAGCACCGCCGGATCGTGCGGATAGTGCGAGATGCGCAGGCAGTTCGATCCCATCTCCTTCATCAGTTTCAAGTCGTGGCGATGCATCTCGGCCGTCAGCGCGTTGCCGTAATGCAGATAGTCCTGATGCCGGTTCGTACCGATCAGCTTCAGCGGCTCGCCGTTCAGAACGAATCCCCGCTCGGCGTCGAACGAGAACGTGCGGACTCCGAGCGGATTGGTCACGCGGTCCAGCACGCGGCCGTCGGAGCCGACCAACTCCGAGCGGACGCTGTACAGATACGGATCGTCGGGTCCCCACAGCCGGGGAGAGTCGAGCGTCACGGTCCGGGTCGAAACGGCCTGCTCCCGCTTCAGCTTCTCGGATACGGAAGCCACGCTCCGTCCGTCGGCATCGAGCACCGTGTGGCGCAGCGAAACTCCCCGCATACCCTCCGGCAAGCGGAAATCGGAGCGGATCTCGACCGTAGCGCTCCCGACCGAAACATCCGGAGTACTCAGATATACGCCGGTCCCGGCACTCAGCACATCGAAGTGCGCCGGATCGGTGCAGATCAGCTCCACGTCACGGTAAATACCGCCGTAAAACGTGAAATCGGCCGCGAGCGGCGGAATCTGCTCGTTATACGAGTTGTCGACGCGGACGGCGATCCGGTTCGAGGCGCCGACACGAAGCAGCTCGGTCACGTCGTAAGCGAACGGCGTATACCCCCCTATATGCGACTCGCCCGCGCTGCGGCCGTTCACCCACACGGAGGCGACCGTATTGGCCGCCCCGAACGAAAGGAATATCCGGCGACCCTCGACGAGCGAGTCGATCGGCAGGTCGCGCACGTACCAGCCCGCCCCCCGGTACCAGCCGTACGGCTCGTCCTCGACGTCGGCTACGTTCCACGTATGTGGCAGATCGACCGTTTCCCAGCGGGAAACATCGTACCCGGGCTCCTCGGCTCCGGGACATTCGCCCTTGAAGAATTTCCAGTGTTCGTTGATCGTGTAGCGAAGCCGGGGTCCGGCAAGCGCAGCGCAGGCCGTAAAGAGCAGGCCGGCGAGCATCAGCATCTTTTTCATCGGATTTCAGGTTAGTCGGTTAAGTCGAGTAAAAATAGCGATTTTTTCGCCTGCCGACGCATTCTCGCAACACTTTTTCCGCCGACGGGAAGAAGCGCCGCCGAAGGGCCTTTCCGGTTACCGCCTCTCAAGGTGTCGAAGCACACGGCCGCAGGGCGGCTATCGGAATCCCGCGACGGTAACGGCATGGACGCGCCCTACTCCTTCGCCCGGTCCGGCCTTGCATGCGGAACGCGCCCGAAGATTCGCCGGCAACGGAATCAACGGCTCATCCTTTTCAGAACCAGAGCCGAACGGGAGAGGTTGTAGATCAGAATATGCGGCCGGGTCGCACCGTCGGGGCCCACCTGCGGAAAGCTGAACGCCTTGACCGAATGGTCAATTCGGCCGTACCCGCCGAACTCGCGGTCGTCGGTGCTCATCAGCACGCGGTAGCGCCCCGCCTCCGGCACGGGAACCGGATAATCGGGCAGGCTCCGGTCGGGATGCCAGTTGAACACGAATACGATATCCCGGTGGCTGAAAACGACCGTCTTGTTCTCGGTATCCATCTTGTGGTTGTAGGCATAACCGCTGCTCAGGATCGAGTACCGGCGGACGAGCTTCAGCATCGCGCGGTCGAACTCGCCCAGGTAGCTGTAGCGCAAAAACCCGTTCTCGGCCAGACTCCACATCCTCCGCGCATGCGCATAGCTCCAGCCGTTGCCTTCGCGGGGAAAGTCGATCCACTCGGGATGTCCGAACTCGTTGCCCATGAAATTCAGGTAGGCCTGCCCGGCCAGCAAAATCGTGAACAGGCGGATCATTTTGTGCAGCGCCATGCCTCGGTCAATCAGCAGGTTTTCGGCCGCGCGGTTCATATCGGTATACATCTGCTTGTTCATCAGCCGGAAAGCAAGTGTCTGATCGCCCACGAGGGCCTGGTCGTGCGACTCGCAATAGGCGACCGTTCCTACGTCCGGCAGGCGGTCGGTCATCGTGTTCCACATCCGCCAGATGTCCCAATCCTCGTCGGGCACTTCCTTGAGCAGCTTGATCCAGAAGTCGGGAACCGCCATGGCGAGCCGATAGTCGAACCCAACGCCGCCGTCCCGGACCGGGAAGCACATGCCGGGCATGCCACTGACATCTTCCGCGACGGTCACCGCGTGCGGACGCAGCTCATGTATCAGGGCGTTCGCCAACGTCAGATAGCAGATCGCTTCCGGGTCCGTTTCCCTGAAATACTTGGCCGGATCGTCGAACTCCGTGAGCCCGTGATGCGTATAGATCATCGACGTGACGCCGTCGAAGCGGAAGCCGTCGAAATGGAACTCCTCCATCCAATACTTGACGTTCGACAGCAGGAAGTGGCGCACCGGCTCCTTGCCGTAGTCGAACAGCTTGGAATCCCAGAACGGATGGTCGCCCGCCGGGCCGGCGGGGGAATATAGGTGATTCGTCCCGTCGAGCTCGTTGAGCCCTTCGTTCAGGTTCTTGACATAGTGCGAGTGAACCAGATCCATGATAACGCCCAGACCCAAGCCGTGCGCGGTCCGGATCAGCTCCTTGAGCTCCTCGGGCGTGCCGAAGCGCGACGAGGGCGCGAAAAAATTGCTCACATGATAGCCGAAGCTCCCGTAATAGGGATGCTCGGCTATGCCCATCAGCTGAACCGTGTTGTATCCGTCGCGCTTGACGCGCGGCAGCACGTCGCGGGTGAACTCCGCGTAGGTGCCTACGCGAGGCTCCTCCTGCGCCATGCCCACATGGCATTCGTAGATCAGCAGGTCGCCCACCGAAGCGATGTCGAAAGCGTCGCCCTGCCAGTCGAACGGAACGGGCGGAGCCCAAAGCTGACCCGTGAAGTTTTTCGACACGGGGTCCTGAACGACGCGCCGGATATAGGACGGTATGCGTTCCAGCCAGCCGTTGGAGCCGTGCACGAGCATCTTGACCAGCGAGCCGTGCACGAGCCGGTCGCCGAAGCTCTCGTCGGGCAGGAAAATGCTCCAGACGCCGTCGGGCTCCTTGCGCAGCCGCAGTTGCGTGCGCTGCCAGCCGTTGAAGTCGCCGAACAGGTAGACATCCTCGGCCCCGGGCAGCCATTCGCGGAAATGCCAGCCCTTCAGAGCCGGATCGTACTGAAAGCCGTAATAGAGGTAGCCGTTGGCATAGTCCCGCAGCGAACCGCACCCGTGCTCGATCTCGTCCCGTCGCCTGAGGTAGAGGTCATAGCGGCTCCGAAGGGCGCTTTCATAAGTTCTCAGCCACGGGTCGCGCTCGACGATCGGCAGTTCTTCCTGTACGTTTTCCATAGATGCCTCCGTTATCGGATACTAAAGTTAGGCAAATTTCACAGAACGGGCAATATATACGAAGATTTTATCATATATTTGTCTGATTGAAACAATTCCAAAACTCATAAACCCAATCTGACTATGTTCAAAAACCATCCTAAGGGATTGCTGCCGGCCGCGCTGGCCAACATGGGGGAACGGTTCGGTTTCTACACGATGATGGCGATTCTGACCCTGTTCCTGATGTCCAAGTTCGGGCTCGACAAAACCAACGCCGGCATTATCTACTCGGTATTTTACTTTTCGATCTACATTCTCGCGTTCGTGGGCGGCCTGATCGCCGACAAAACGAGAAACTACAAGGGAACGATTCTGACGGGACTGGTGGTTATGGCGGCCGGCTATCTGCTGATCGCGATTCCGACGCCCACGCCGGTGCGCAACCTGCCACTTTATCTGACCATCACATGCATCGGACTGTTTACGATCGCGTTCGGCAACGGTCTGTTCAAAGGAAATCTTCAGGCGCTCGTAGGACAGATGTACGATAACGAGAAGTACGGCAAGATGCGCGACTCGGGGTTCTCGCTTTTCTACATGTTCATCAACGTAGGGGCCATTTTCGCCCCGATGGTAGCTATCGGAGTGCGGAACTGGTGGCTATCGGCCAAAGGCTTTCTCTACAATCCCGACCTGCCGGAGCTGTGCCACGGCTTCCTCGGGGGCAACCTTTCGCCCGAAGCCTCGGAGCGTTTCGCCGCGTTGGCTACCGAGGTCAGCCGTAACGGAGCGCCGACCGATATGGCGGCTTTCGCCGACAGCTACCTGAGCGCTTTCGCCACCGGCTTTCACTATGCTTTCGGCGTGGCCATTGCGGCCATGCTCATATCGCTGATCATCTTTTTGGCCAATAAGAAAAGCCTGCCCGATCCCCGTCAGGCACAGGCGGCAGGCACGAGCTCGCAGATCGATCCAGGCGAAGTACGCATGGCGGCCAAGGAGGTTAGGCAGCGTATCTGGGCCTTGATAGCGGTATGCGCCGTCGTGATTTTCTTCTGGTTCTCGTTCCACCAGAACGGGCTGACGCTGACCTATTTCGCTAAGGATTACACCCGGCTCAGCATCGGCTCGCTGGGGCTCTCCGCCGAGATATTCCAGTCGATGAACCCGTTCTTCGTCGTATTCCTCACGCCGGTCGTGCTAGCCTTTTTCGGCATGATGCGGGCCCGCGGCAAAGAACCCTCGACGCCCGCCAAGATCGCGATCGGGATGGGAATCGCCGCCGTCGCCTACGTAGTGATGATGCTCGGCTCGCTCGGCGTGCCGCCTGCCGCCGAGGTAGAGCGCATGGGAGGCCTCTCGGAGGCTCAGCGCGTGACGCCGTTCCTGCTGATCGGAACCTACCTGATCCTGACCGTTGCCGAACTGTTCATTAGTCCGCTCGGCATCTCGTTCGTGTCGAAGGTCGCTCCTCCCCAATATCAGGGCATCATGCAGGGCGCATGGCTCGGAGCCACGGCGGTGGGCAATCAGCTGCTGTTCATCGGGGCGATTTTCTACGAGACGATTCCGATCTGGATGACGTGGGGCGTGTTCGTCGCCGTCTGCCTGATCTCGATGGCGGTCATGTTCGCCATGCTCCGCTGGCTCAACCGCATTACGAAGTAGCGGCTCCCGCCGAGAACTCTTTTT
>CABUJP010000094.1:0-10364 GCA_902491835.1 uncultured Alistipes sp.
TTGCCCTCGGCCCCGACGAACAGGATGTCCAGACAGTCGCCCAGCCGGCGCCCGAGCGCCTCGGCGACGGCGACGGCCGGATAGATATGTCCTCCGGTGCCTCCGCCGCTCAGTATGACTTTCAATTTGCGTTCCTCGCTCATTTTGCGTTTCAACTTGATAGATCGAATAAAAAATTCTGTCCGACATCCGGCCGAGATATCGCTCCGCTTGTCCCGCCGTAACGGGATTCAGGCCCTTTTCTCCCCTCCATCACCGATTCGCCGACCGGCCGGGCTTCGGGGTCGGAATATCCGTTCGCCGGCCCGCTCAGTCCGCTCAGTCGAGCATCGTTTCTCCCCGGGGCCGGTCCAGCGACTGCTCCTTGACCTGACGGCTGATGCCCAGAATCAGCCCGAGCGCCACGCAGGTGAACACGATCGACGACCCGCCGAGGCTGACCAGCGGCAGCGTCTGACCCGTCACGGGAAATATGCACACCGACACGAGCATGTTGCAGATCGCCTGAAACGTAATCATCAGGCACAGCCCCAGCACGAGCAGACTCGGGAATGCCGTTCCGCACCGCCGGAAGGTCACGATGCCCCGGAAGAAAATGCAAAGGTACAAAAACAAAATGCCCATGGCGCCCACGAAGCCGTATTCCTCGACAATGAACGCATAGGCAAAGTCGGAATAGGAGTGCGGCAGGTTCGAGCGCTGGGTACTGTTGCCGGGCCCCTTGCCCAGCAGTCCGCCCGAGGCGATCGCGATGCGCGCCTGCTCCTGCTGCAGATTGTCGTCGTCGCTCTGCTCGGCGACCTGCTCCGTCTCGCCGAGCAGCGAGCCGATCCCCAGCCGGTTGACCCAGGTGTGCGAGCGCCCGATGTCGAAAACGTACATGAACGAAACGGCCAGCACCAGCGCGACGACCACCAGCGCGACGAGACGCCACAGTTCTCGCACGCGCACGCGCCCCATGTAAAGCATGATGCAGCAGGTGCAGAACGTAATGGCCGCCGTCGAAAAGTTCGACATGAAAATCGCCCCGCAGGCGATCGCGATCGGTCCCAGCACGGGAAGGGTCGTCTGCGTGAGAATATCGAAATTTTTCCGGGGGTTCTTGCGCCAGCCTCGCACGGTGAGCGCCGGAAGCAGCGGAATCCGGTGGATGAAGCGCTGGCGCTTGGCCAGCTGCTGCGCGAGGATCGCTATCAGCGCGATGCGCAGGAAGTCGGAAGGCTGGAACGTCACGCCGATCACCGGAATCCGAATCCAGCGCGACGCGCTGTTCAGGTTGACTCCGATGAAAAAGGTCAGCAGCATGAACAGCAGCGCGGCGACGAACACCAAAGCCAGCAGCCGGGGCCGCGCATAGCGCTGGTAGTTGAGCCGGTGTACCGCGATCATCGCGGCGAATCCGAGCACGATGAACTTCAGTTGGGCGAAAAAGTAGTGCGAGGTGTCACCCCCGGCCTTGCGGTAGGCCATCGACGCCGTCGACGAGAAGATCACGAGCAGCGAAACGACCGACAGAATCGCGATAATCACCCACAGCACGCGGTCTCCCCCGAAAAAGCGGTCGAAAAATCCCGGTTTTTCGGCCGATTCGGCCGAAAGCCCCCGCGTTTCCATTTTCCGGATATTCCCGTTCAGTTCCATTCCATCGGTTCTCTTTTAATTCCTCATGCATGTCCCCGGCATGGCCGCCGTCCGCATCCGTACCGAGAAACGGGCCGGACGAATACGCACGACCGCAAGCCTCGCTCCGGGATACCGCTTCTCCGGACCACATCCCGTCCGCTCCGCCGGGAGGCTCCGGATGCGGGAAATTTTCCCGTACGCACGATCCGGACATTTCGTCCCGTCGGTCCCTCTGCCTCCGGAAGGCGAGCCCCCGGCACGGCCGCCGTCAACGGTGCTTCTGCGAGAGCGTCGCCACCCACTCCTTGAACTGTCGCCCCCGTTCCTCGTAATTCTTGAACAGGTCGAAGCTCGCGCAAGCCGGCGAAAGCAGCACCGTATCGCCAGAGGAAGCCGCAGCCCGCGCCGCAGCCATCGCGTCGTCGAGCGAGTGCGTGTCCTCAATGCGGGGAACGCGCCCGTCGAAAGCGCGGATCAGCTTCTCGTTGTCGACGCCCATGCAGACGAGCGCCTTGACTTTCGCTCCGGCCAGATCGTACAGTCTCGAATAGTCGTTGCCCTTGTCGGTTCCGCCGGCGATCCACACGACCGGACGCGTCATGCTCTCCAGAGCGTACCATACCGAATCGACGTTCGTCGCCTTCGAGTCGTTCACGTACTCGACGCCGTCGATCTCGCCGCAAGGCTCCAGCCGGTGCTCGACCCCCTCGAACGAGCGGAGCGTCGGCAGAATCGCATCCGGCTCGATCCCGGCGGACAGGGCGGCCAGCACGGCCGCCATCGCGTTATATATGTTATGGATTCCCTTGATCCGAAGCTCGGAAGCCGGAATTTCCAGCCGGCGGCCGGCAACCTCGGCCCGTATCGTCCCGTCGCGCAGCACGGCGGCGCAATCGCCGCACCGGACGCTGAACGGGAGCGTCCGCATGGAGAGCGGATGCTTCGGCAGATTCTCGAGCGTCAGCGGATCGTCGGCGCAATAGATAAAGCAGTCCTGCGGACGCTGATTGCGCAGGATGCGGAATTTGCTGTCGACATAGTTCTGCAGCCGGTACTCGTACCGGTCCAGATGATCGGGCGTAATGTTCGTCAGCACCCCGATATCGGCCCGGAAGTCGCAGCACCCATCGAGCTGAAAGCTACTCAGCTCGATCACGTACCAGTCGCGCTGCTCCGTGGCGACCGACAGCGCGAAACTCCGGCCTATGTTGCCCCCCAGAGCGACATTCGCGCCCGCGCGGCGCAGAATCTCGTAGGTCAGCGTCGTCGTGGTCGTCTTGCCGTTGCTGCCCGTGACGCAGATCGTGCGAGCCGATGTGTACGGGGCGGCGAACTCGATCTCGGACACGACCGGAATTCCGCGCTCGCGGACCGCCTTCACCATCGGCGCTTTGTCGGGAATGCCGGGGCTCTTGACGACCCGGTCGGCATCGAGTATCCGCCCGGCCGTATGCTGTCCCTCTTCGTAGGGCACGTTCCATTCGGCGAGCAACGCCTTATACTTGGGCGCGATAACGCCCATGTCCGACAGGAATACGTCGAACCCCTTCGCACGGGCCAGCACGGCCGCCCCGCAGCCGCTCTCGCCCCCTCCCAACACGACAATCTTCGGCATGGCTATCTGATTTTAAGCGTAACGAGCGTAACGGCCGCCAGCAACAACTGCACGATCCAGAAACGCACGACGATCTTCGACTCGAAATATCCCTTTTTCTGATAGTGGTGATGCAGCGGAGCCATCAATAACACGCGCCGGCCCTCGCCATAGCGTTTTTTCGTATACTTGAACCAGCCGACCTGAAAGATGACCGACAGGCTCTCGACGAAAAAGATTCCGCACAGGATGGGCAGCAGCAGCTCCTTGCGGATCAGCAGCGCGAACACGGCGATGATCCCGCCGATGGCCAGGCTTCCCGTGTCGCCCATAAATACCTGCGCCGGATAACAGTTGTACCACAGGAAGCCGAACAACGCCCCGGCGAAAGCCGCCGCATAGACGACCAGCTCGCCGCTCGACGGAATGTACATGATATTCAGGTAATCGGCATAAATCACGTTGCCCGACAGATAGGCCAGTATGCCGAGCGTCACGACGATCGTGGCCGACACGCCCGAGGCCAGTCCGTCGAGCCCGTCGGTCAGGTTCGCCCCGTTCGACACGGCCGTGATGACCAGAATCGCGATCGCCACATAGGCGATCCAGCTCCACCGCTCGGAGCGGGGACCGTCGCCCGGAATCAGCCAGTGGTAGTCGAACTCGTTGTTCTTGACGAACGGAATCGTCGTCCTGACGCTTTTCTCGGCCGGCGTCACATAGACCGGACTGCTCTGGCCGTTCTCGGTCACGTACTCGACCTGAGCGCGGGGCGACTTGCCCTCGAGCTTCTCCTTGACGACGATCTGCGGACTGAGCCACATCGCGCAGCCCACGATAACGCCCAGTCCGACCTGGCCGACGATCTTGTACCGGCCGCTGAGACCTTCCTTCCGCTTGCGGAACACCTTGATATAGTCGTCCAGAAAACCGATCAGCCCCAGCCATACGGTCGAGACGATCATCAGCTGCGTATAGACGTTCGTCAGATCGCCCAGCAGCAGGATCGGAACCAGAATCGACAGCAAAATGATCAGCCCGCCCATCGTCGGCGTGCCCCGTTTCTGAAGCTGCCCCTCGAGGCCGAGATTGCGCACCTCCTCGCCGATCTGTCGGCGCTGCAGCAGGCGGATGATCTTCCGGCCGAAAATCATGCCGATCGTCAGCGCCAGAATGATCGCCATCGCCGCGCGGAACGACAGCGAGAGAAACATCCCCACGCCGGGAATGTCGAAATGCTGCGAGAAATATTTGACCAAATGGTATAGCATAAACTACACGTTTTCTAATGATTCCAACGATTGTCGGCGACGAACGCCTTTCCGGAAGGATCAGGATCGTTCCAGTCGCGTCCGAGCGACGGACTCAGATCGACTTTCACCAGCGAATTCTGGTCCATGATGCAGTACAAAACCGGCGCATGCAGAGATACCGGCACGCCCACCTTCATTTCCGCCCGGACTTTCCCGTCCGATCCCACCAAACGGGTCAGCTCCCTGTCGTACAAAACGCTCAGATCGCCGACACGGGCGAAACAACAGATCAGGGCATCCGTAACGTATTGTCGCCGTATTCTCAGGCTATCGTCGAGCACGGCCAGCCATCCGTCGTCGGTCCGGATCGCCCACTCGTCCTCTCGGTCCAGTACGGGCCGGAATCCCCCGCTCTCCGGAGCGAACCAATCGCACTCGTCGGAATAGATAGAATGGATTTCTCCCTCGGAAACGGTAGCCAAAGTATTCTCGACCAGCAATTCCCCGTTTTTCGCGTAAAGCGCTATTCTTCTTTTTCCTGCCAACAGCAGCCGATCGTCCGTCCACGGAATCGAAAAGTAGACGGCGTCTTCCTTTGTCTCTCCGATTCCTTTGAAAAACGTCATCTGGCCGTCTTGCTTGGCGAAAATCGCCATATATGCCAATCCGTAAGGCACCGGCCCGTACGCCGAACCGGCCACCCCTTTATTGACCAGAACGACCGTAGTGTCCGTCTCGTAAATCCGCGATATGCCCGACTTGCCATCGGGCAGCGGGGTCGCCCACAGAACGTTCCCCCGGAGATCGAATGCGAACATACTGTCGCAGGACGCCTGATACAGAACGGGCTCCGAAAGCATCGAACCCGAGAGAATCACATTGGAAGTCAGGGGATACTTCGTATCGCTCAGCGAATTCCGGAACGTCCGCAACGGACGATCCCACCCCTGTCCCGAATACAGACCGACCCAATGGAGTCCTGTCGCGGAAACCAGAACCGCCGAGTCGCCCGCGATCACCTGATTCCACCGGTCTCCATGAAACTTTAATTCCCGCGTCCACAACTCCTCTCCCGTTCTCAAATCGATTCCCTTGAGTTGCTGCGGCCGGATTTTATCGTACCCCAAAGCGATGCCGGCATCGCTCAGATAATACAGTCCGTAACGGTTCTCGGACAACAACTCGCCGCTCGTCGCATCGAAACACCGGTTTCGGAGGCCGTCGGATTGGACCAGAACGTCTCCGCAAAGCCTCACGGAGTTCTGGTATGCACCTCCCCCGGGATACCGAACGTCCTGCGCCCAGCGAACTTCCCCCGTACGCATATCCCACCCGATCAGTTTGCCGAAAGACTGGATATACTTGCACATCGGCGCCAGCTTGCTCAACTGACAGATCGCCCAATCGCCCTCGGGACGGGCGTCAAAACCGGAAACCGCATACCGAGAAGTAAAACCGTACCGCACGGCCGAAAGACGCTCGCCGGTCACGCTGTCGCGGCCGGCAACGATCGTATCGACGCGCATGCCCAGCGAGTTCGGGTCCTGAGCCGCCACGGCCATCCATAAAAACGGGAGAAAAAGCAGGAGGCGTTTCATGTCGCAGTCCGTTTCGTCTATTCCAGTCCCATTGCCCGGCGAACCTCCTCGCGGTCGTCGAAATGATGCTTGACGCCGCCGACGTCCTGATAGGTCTCGTGTCCCTTGCCGGCCACCAGCACGATGTCGCCCGGCCGCGCCAGCGCGACGGCCGCCTTGATCGCCTCGCGCCGGTCGGCAATGCAGAGATAGCGCGAGGATGCGTCGAGCCCGGCCTTCATCTCCGCGAGAATCGCCTCGGGATCCTCCTTCCGGGGATTGTCCGAGGTGAGCACGGCCAAATCGGCCCCGTCGGCCGCGATGCGCGCCATTTCGGGACGCTTCGTCCGGTCGCGGTTGCCTCCGCAGCCCACCACCACATACAGCTTCCGGTCCTTGCCCCTGATTTCGTCGATCGTATCGATGACGTTCCGCAACGCGTCGGGCGTATGCGCATAGTCGACGATCGCCGTCACGCCGTCGCGCGAGCGGATCGACTCGAAGCGGCCGTCCACCGGCCCCAGGACGCTCAGCGTGCGCAGCACCTCCTCGCGGTCGGCGCCGAGCAGCAGGGCGGTCGCATAGACGGCCGTCAGGTTGCAGGCATTGAAACGCCCCAGAAACTTCACCCAGACCTCGCGGCCGTCCAGATCGAGCTGCATGCCGTCCAGCAGCATCTCGACGACGCGGCAGCGGAAATCGGCCATCGTGCGCAGTCCGTAGGTTCTGACGGAAGCCTTCGTGTTCTGTACCATGACCGCGCCGTTGCGGTCGTCGGCATTCGTCAGCGCGAACGCCTCTTTTTCCAGCGCGTCGAACAGCATTTTTTTCGCGCGGATATACTCGGCGAACGTATGGTGATAGTCCAAATGGTCGTGCGTGATGTTCGTGAACACGGCCCCGGCGAAGTGCAGCCCTTCGGTGCGGTGCTGCACGAGACTGTGCGAGCTGACCTCCATAAAGCAGTACTCGCACCCCCGACCGACCATCTCGGCCATCATCCGGTTGAGCCGGACGCTGTCGGGAGTCGTGTGCGTCGACTCGCGCCGCTCGGAATCGATGCAGTACGTCACCGTCGAAATCAGGCCGGCCTTGTAGCCGAGGCTCCGGAACAGGCGGTACAGCAGCGTCGCGGTCGTCGTCTTGCCGTTGGTCCCCGTCACGCCGACCAGCCTGAGCGACCGGCTCGGATCGCCGTAGAAAGCGGACGCCATGCGTCCCAGCGCGACCGACGAGTCGGCGACGCGCAAATAGGCTACTCCCTCGGCCAACCGCTCGGGCATCGTCTCGCAGACGACGGCGACGGCCCCTGCCCCGACCGCCGCCTCGATAAAAGCATGTCCGTCCGCCTGCGTGCCCCGCGTGGCGAAAAACAGCGCGCCGGGAGTCACCCGCCTCGAGTCGAACTCGAGCGACGAGACGTTCGCCGAACAATCGCCCGCGGACTCCAGTACGTCCGCCGCTTTCAAAAGATCGTTCAATAACATGCCCTGCACTTTTTATCCAATATACAAAAGTAGGAGTTTCATGCGTAGAAATGAAAAACGGGCCGCCTTTTAATCGACAACTTATCGACAATGCGGCACGGTATGCCCCGGCCTACGACCGCTCCCGCGGAGAGTGCTCCGGCGCTTCTTTGCGAACCGTCTTAGGTCCATGTTCCCCGGCTCCGGCGATCACTCGATCGATCGACTCCTTGTCGCCAGCCACCCATACCATGTCGTAAGGGCGGAAACGGACCAAGCTGAGCGGCCGGACGTAAGTCCCGTCGCTGCGGTCGATGCCGATGATCAGGCAACTTCCGCGCGTCATCATGCCGAACTGGGCGACGGTCATGCCGATCAGTACCGAGTGCTCGCCCACCGAAAATTGGTACATCGTCACATCCTCGCGGTCGACCGGCGACAGAGGCACCTCGACCGCGCGGGCGAACTGCTGCAGCTGCTCGTCCGTACCGACGACGGAAATCCGGTCGGCCGGCATGAAAACGGTCTCGGCATGCGGTGCGTTGACACGGTGGCTGCCCCGCAGGACCGAGACGACCGTCACGCCGTAGCGCAACCGCAGGTTCAGCTGCCCGAAGCTGCGGCCCACCAGCGGACTGTCGCCCGACACGGTCAGCCGGGCCAGATGCAGGTGCTTCGCCTGCGAGTCGGCCGTACGGACGACCGTACTGAGCTCCTTCTCGTTCAGATTGGCGAAAAACCGCTTCTCGAAACGCAGGAACTGCCGCTTGATCCGCTTCCAGAACAGAGTCAGCGCCAGAAGCACCAGACCGAGCGTGACCAGCGAGCCGAACCGGGAAGTGCTCAGATGGGCGACCACCGTCATCAGGAACATCAGCGCCACGAGAATCCGCAGCACGACCAGCGTCACGATCAGTCCGTGGTTGAACCGCGGGTCGTTCCACAACGGTACGAAAAGCCGCCTGCTGAGATGCCTCAGCGCGAGAGCCCACAGCAGCGGAGCCATGACGATGACGGTCGTCGTCGTCACGATCAGCTTTCCCCCAAAGCCCTCGAACCGGCTTTCGACCCAAGGAGCGTAGTAGCTCGACGATATCCAGACGACGCCGCCCAGCAGGATCGAATAGAGCGCGATATTGAGCAGTGACTTCTTCAAGAACCTTATCCACTCGCGCTCGGTGTTGACGGTCTGCGTTCCGGCATCGTAACGTTTGAGCAAATTCTTCACATGCGCGGGCATAATCCGGTCGAGCCAGCGGTAAGCCGGCTCGCTGAGCCGGATGATGAACGGAGTGGTGAAGGTCGTGACGACCGAAACGGCCACGGCCACCGGATAGAGGAACGAGCTGGTAACTCCCATCGTCAGTCCGAGCGAGGCGATGATGAAGGCGAACTCGCCGATCTGCGCGAGCGAGAACGACGACTGGATCGCGATCTTCAGATTTTGCCCGGCGGCCAGAAAGCCGAGCGTCGCATAGAAAATCTGCCCGACCACCACCACGAACGTCAGGAACAGAATAGGACCGAGGTATTGCACGAGCACGGCAGGCTCGACGAGCATGCCGACCGACACGAAGAAGATCGCTCCGAACAGGTCCTTGACCGGAGCGGTGATCTTCTCGATGCTCTCGGCCTCGGTCGTACCGGCCAGAATGGACCCCATGATGAAAGCGCCCAAGGCGGGCGAGAACCCGGCGTAGGTCGCCACGACGACCATGCCCAGACAGAGCGCCAGCGACACGACGAGCAGCGTCTCGGCATTCAGGAAGCGCCGGATACGCTTGAGGAAGGTCGGAATCAGATAGATGCCCACGACGAACCACAGCACCAGAAAGAAAACGAAACGGAAAAGCTGCCACGACACGGACAGGTCGGCCACCGCCCTTTGGGCGAAAAGCGTCGAGAAGAGCACCATCAGCACGACCGCGAACAGGTCCTCGACCACCAGCACGCCGAACACGAGCGACGTGAACCGCTGGTTGCGCAGCCCCAAATCGTCGAACGCCTTGATGATGATCGTCGTCGACGACATCGACAGCATGCCGCCCAGAAAAACGCTGTCGGTCGACGTCCAGCCGAGCAGCTTGCCGGCCATGAACCCGGTGCACATCATCCCCGTGATAATGACCAGCGCGGTCAGCAGCGCCGGGCCGCCCACGTTGACGAGCTTCTTGAAGCTGAACTCCAGCCCCAGCGAGAAAAGCAGAAAGATGATGCCGATCTGGGCCCACAGGTCGACGTTCGCCATATCGGAAACTCCCTTGAGCAGGAAATTGCCGCTGCACAGGAAGCCGGCTACGACATAGCCCAGCACGACGGGCTGCTTGAGTCTCTTGAAAAGAAGCGTCGTGATTCCCGCCACGGCGAGGATCAGCGCCAAATCGGATATCAGCGGATCGAGATGCGACATAGCCTGAGAATGTACCCGCTTCCGTCACGGCCGGCCGAAGCGAGGCGTCCAAGAATTTTCCGGCACGAAACGCCGGACTCGCGACGAGGCAGGCATCACGGACTCCGCCATGATGCGAAACGACGGGAAAGCCGCCGCGTGCCCCGCCCGTCCGCCCTTTCGGACTGCCTCGAACGGGTACAAAAGTAATGCTTTTTCAACCCAAAAAACGAGGATTGCGGTAATTTTTCCATGCGATGGCGGCTGCGGCCGGAGAAAGTTCCCGCCGCAGCCGCCGTACAAGGGAAAAGAAAGCGGAGATTCCGCCTCTTCTCCGGATCATAAAGACGAGGTCCCGCCCCCTGCCCTCAGAGCATAGCGGCCGCAGCGCGCCCCTGCTCGGCAGAGAAAAAGACCACCTCGGTCACAGGCTCGAAAGCGTGCGGCACATACTCCAGTACC
>CABUJP010000095.1:0-10343 GCA_902491835.1 uncultured Alistipes sp.
GCTCGCATCCGTTGTTGCGGATCGACGAGTAGAAACAGTCGTAGGCAGGCGTCTGCACGATCACCCGGTCACCCGGAACCGTCAGCGCCTTGATAACGGCCGAGAGAGCCGGGACGACTCCGGTCGTATAGAGTATCCACTGAGGATCGATCCGCCAGCCGTGCCGACGGGCGAACCAGTCCGTTACGGCGTCGTAATAGGCGGCGGGCACCCTCGTATATCCGAAAACACCGTGCGACACGCGCCGCCGCAGAGCTTCGACGATACAGGGAGCCGCACGGAAGTCCATGTCCGCCACCCACATCGGGAGCACGCCCTCCTGCTCCGGCGTGTCCCACTTGTAGGAGTTCGTCCCGCGACGCGGAACGACGGTATCGAAATCGTACTTTTCCATCGCTCTCAAGCCGAAAAACAGTTTCTCTCGCCTCCGACCCGTATCTCGCAGTCGGCCGGCGCCTTGACATGCGCGTCGAGAATGATCTCGCCGTAGCCGCCGGCCGTGATCGAGCCGCTGCGGGGATTCTTCACGCTGCGGACGCAGCCATTGATGTCGGCCCGAAGCGTCGAGTACTCGAACGCCAGATCGCAATCGTCGTCCATCGTGCAATTTTCCATGACCAGATCCTGCGCGTAGCACAGGGGCTGCGTGCCGGAAATCCGGCAGTTCACCAGCTTCAGCCGTTTCGAGTGCCAGCCGAGGTACTCGCCGTCGAGCACCGAATCGTAAACCGTCACGTCCTCCGAATTCCAAAACGCGTCCTTCGAATGAATCTCGGCGTCGCGGATCGTCACGTTACGGCAATATTGGAAAGAATAGTTCCCGTTCTGCACGTAATCCTCGATCCGGATATTCTCACCGTGCAGGAAAAGGTAGTCGGCACGATCCACCCGGACGTTTTTCAGGTCCACGTTACGGCAGTGCCACAGCGTCTCCTGCGCGTTAGGAATCCGCACGTTCTCGAGCCGGACACCGTCCATCTCGCGAAACATCTTCGGCGCCTCGACCAAAGTGTCGCTCATGTGCAGATCGCGCGAATACCACAGCGCGGCGCGGGCTCCCTCCGTAAAAAGACATTTCCTTATGACGAAGCCGTCGTTATGCCAGAAAGGATATTTCCCCTCGAAGCGACACCCCACGGCCTCGATGTTGCGGCACTCCTTGAGCGCCGACTCGCCCGCATGAACGGTCACGTCCTCCAGACAGAGGTCGCACGAGGCGAAAAGCGGGCGCTCGCCTCCGAATTCGTTTCCGACAATCCGTTTCATCTTTTCATATATTTTAGATTTTCAATCCGCAATAAACGCTGCGGCTTCGGCGCAGTCCGAACGAGCTCGATCCTGCGCTCGGCCTGCAGTTCCTTTCGCATTCATAACCCACTATGCCGAACGCTTCCGATCCGGCCACCGCCGCCGTGCCGTCCTTACCTGAGCGACCGAGCCTCCATCACACCGCCCGGACGTAATAGCCTCGCGGAAAGCGCCGCACAGTCCAAGCCGCAGGACCGCCGTTCTCCGATGCGGGGCGTCCGGGACCGACCGGCGTTCAACAAGCCGACGGACCGATCGAAATACGACGTGCGCCATTCCGTTCGTCCGTACGAACGTTCCCCGACCATCTTCCCGCACGGGATACTCCAGCCAAAGAATCTCGCATCCCGTCGTCCGGCCGCCGCAGATACGGTCCCCCGCTCTTACATCGAAAGAACGACAATTCCAATGAATAATCGCCCCATTACCGCACGGAGTCATGCCGACCGCTTACGAGTCGATCGGCGCTCCGACCTCCTCGTCGGTAGCCTCCAACTTGAAAAACACGGGGCGAAGTCCGTCGTTGCAGCAAGCGATAGCCACTCCCGGCTGGCGGATCCAATCGTTGTAATAGAACGACCGCGCTCCGTTAGCCAAAGCGAAGACATACTGGTATATTGTCCGCCAAGCTCCGTCGCAAAAGCCGTCCGGCTTAGCATGAGCCGCATAGAACACCTGCCCCTGTTTCATCACGGAGCAGGGCTTGAGGCCGGGCATCCCGTACTCGAGAGCCAAATCCTCGTTGAAAGTCGTGCGTAGCACGGTAATTTTTACCTTCTTCATGATCGTCTCTATTTTCTTTCATGTATTCGTCGAATGGCTCGAACCGAATTCCGCAAGACCGGATCGCCGCCCCGAGTGGCAAACACCGCACGGTCTCCGCATCACTGTCCGGAGCCTGTTCTGCATTCCGTTCCACCGCCGACATGCCGGACAGCGACCTCGCTCCGGTTCAGATCGTCCGGATCACCCGGGCCGGAACGCCGCCCACGATCGCGCGCTCGGGAACGTCCCTGGTCACAACCGCTCCTGCCGCCACAACAGCGCTCTCACCGATGGTAACGCCGGAAAGAATCGTCGCGTTCGACCCGACCCAAACGTTCTTCTTCAGGACGATAGGCGCCGGGTAGGTCGTTCCTCGGTCTTCGGGCGCGAGGCCGTGATCCAGCGTGGCAAAAACGACGTTGTGGCCGATCTGGCACCCGTCCCCGAGCACAACGCCGCCATGATCCTGAAAATGGCAGCAAGCGTTGATAAACACGTTACGGCCGATTTCGATATTTCGTCCGAAATCGCTATAAAACGGAGGAAACACGCGCAGCGAGGGATCGACCGGTTTTCCGAAAAGCTCGGACAACAGCGCCCGCACCCCGTCGGGATCGTGGTACGAGCCGTTCAGCTCGAAAGTGACGCGTCTCGCCCGGTCGCTCATCTCGTCCATAAACCGTAGTATCTCGGCCGTATCGAGAGGTTTCCGTGCCTCGACATGCCGCAGGAATTCGTTCAGTGTCATGCCTGTCGTATTTTATATTTTCAACTTAATAGACTGTTTCGCAACGATTCCGCACTACCCCGCAGAGCACGGCCTACCACACCGGCCGAACGAGCCCGCCGATCCGATGATACGGCTTTTCAAAAAGAAAACCATCAACCAACCGGAAGTCTCCTGCCCCCGCGGAAATCGTCTTTATTCATACGCCCATTCCCATTTCATAGGCCTCTCCCATCGCAGCCTTATCCCGGATTTCTCCGACCCGCCATACGCCCACGCCGTAAACGACGCCCCGAACGACCGGATTCTCCAGACAGTCGAGAAATCCTCCGAAAGCGTCGATCGTGCGCTCCAGCTTTCGCGGGTCCTCCTCGGCCGCCGTCGCGATAAAATAGAACTCTTTGTTCTTCATACGGGTATACTCGCCGCAGCAACGGTCGATAAGCGTCTTCATCTGAGCCGACATCGTATAAAAATAAACGGGAGTGGCCATGACGATCACGTCCGCAGCCAGCATCTTATCGATAATTTCTGCCGCATCGTCCTGCTGGGGACAAGGTTTCCCGTGCAGGCTGCACGCACCGCAACCGGTGCAATACCCGATCCTCCTGTCTCCCAGAAAAATCTTCTCTACCTCGTTGCCCGCTTCCGCAGCACCGCGCAAGAATCGGTCGCACAGCGTGTCGGAATTTCCGCCGCGACGAGGACTCGACGAAATGATCAACACATTCTTGCTCATACGGTTCGTTTTTATCCGGTACAAAAATAGAAAGACATACGCCCCGACCGTGTAGACAGATTATCGGAAAACGTACCCCGATTACAGATTCGCGCCCGAAGCGGCCGCCGCATACTCCGCCCCGCCATACAGGGAATTTCGCGCTACCCTCGCGCGCCGTATACGATTTACGGAGATTCATACCCCGATCACGGTTTCCGAGGCCGTCATGCAACCGATTCGGAAGAAATGCGCTACATTTGTCTTCGACACAAAATCCGAAGGCCATGCAAACGAACGAGATCATTCAGGTGAGCACGATCGACCAGTACAACAAGCTGTTCGGAATCGAGACCCGGCACCCGCTGGTCGGAATCGTCGATCTGAACCGGCCAGAGCAACTGATTCCCTACAAGATGAACATCGGGTTCTACGCCTTGTTCCTCAAAGAGGAAGTATGCGGCGAACTGACCTACGGACGCGGCAGGTACGACTATCAGGAAGGCACGGTCGTGGCGCTCGCCCCCGGCCAGATCGTCGGTCTGAACAATCCCTCGGGAGTGAAGCCTCCCGCCTCGAAGGGCCTGCTGTTTCATCCCGATCTGATTCGGGGCACGGCGCTCGGGCAGGAGATCAGGAACTATCAGTTCTTTTCCTACGAGGCCAACGAGGCCCTGCATCTGTCGCTGGAAGAGCGCCGGATCGTCGCCGACTGTTTGGACAAGATCGCAACGGAGCTGGACCATCCGATCGACAAGCACAGCCGCCGCCTGATTACGGCCCACATCGGCGTGCTGCTCGACTACTGCCTGCGTTTCTACGACCGCCAGTTCACGACCCGCAGCGAGCAGAACCGCGATGTCATCGTGCGGTTCGAGCGGCTGCTGGACGAATATTTCGAAAGCTCGATGCCGCAAAGCGAGGGGCTGCCCTCGGTCCGGTACTTCGCGGAGAAAGTATTCCTCTCCCCGAACTACTTCGGCGACGTGGTACGCAAGCAAACCGGTAAAACGGCCTCGGAATACATACAGACGAAAGTGATCGAGCGGGCCAAGGAAAACCTGCTCTCCTCGGACAAAACGACGAGCCAGATCGCGCTCGAGCTCGGATTCCAGTATCCGCAGCACCTGAGCCGGATGTTCAAGCGCATCGTCGGATGCACGCCCAACGAATTCCGGACCCGGAACTAAACAAGACCAGTCCGCCAGAGAACGCGGCTACGCAATACCGCGCAAACCCGAACCGGACGCGGCTGCACCGGTTCTTCCGGCGGCAGGAATCGCCATGACAAGTAAACCGACCGATTCGAAGATTCGCATCGCCAGGGAAGCAGTCCCCGGACAAATCGCTCCCCTCATCCGTCTTCGGCTCCGGGGATGGTATACCATCGTTCTGAGGGACCCGATGCCGGAAAGCGAAACGGCATACGGCAGAAAACTCTACGATTTCGCCGAAGGAACGCTGACGTTCGGCAGTCCGGAGACATCGCCGACCGCCATCCCTATGAAAACGGACGCTCCCATCAGACGGTTCCTCGCATTCCGTCCCGATCTTCTGTGCCCGGCATGCAGACGGCAGGCCATGAAGGATTACTCGTTTTTCGCCTATGACCAGAGCGAGGCGCTGCATCTGTCGCACAGGGAAAAGCAAACGATCGTCCGATGCATGGACGACCTCGGCGAGGAAGCCTGCCATATTGCAGACACACACAGCGACTCGCTGCTGTCGGGGCTTTTGGAATGCTTGCTGGACTACTGCACGCGATACTACGAAAGACAGTTCATCACGCGCGGCCCGGCCAACGAACAACTGATGCGGCGGTACGAATCGGTCCTGAACGACTACATCCGGGGCGGGAAACTGAGAACGCACGGACTTCCTCCCACCGAATACTGTTCGCAACGGCTCGGACTATCGTCCGCATACTTCTCGGACATGGTAGAGCACGAAACGGGCAAGCGGCCGGACACATACGTCGAGCTCAAGCGTATGCAAATAGCCCGGCAAAGACTTCTGACTACGAAAGCGCCCGTCCGTGCGATCGCCGAGGAGCTGGGATTTCCGTCCTCGCAATTCTTTTGCTCGCTGTTCAAAAAAATCACCGGACTGACGCCCGACCGTTATCGGACGCTCTGCTGACCGCACATATCGCTCGGGAACACTTTTCGGCCGTCGGGACGCTCTCTCGGCAGCCTTCGTCGTCTTACGCTCCGGCAATTCATCGGACGCGGGACTGAGGCTCCGATTTACATGGCCGATGACAGCCAATCGCACCGGCCGGATACGGCCCGGCCTAAATAGTCGGCATAGGTTACGCTCTTTTTTCCGCAGACCGAGCCGACCGGCCCGTTTTTTTCGTAAAAGTCATCGGAACAGCACGAGAAAACCGTCCGAAGGCTCTGCCGCCGCTGGCCGGCAAAACAAGCAAGCCATTGCCGGCACAAACGATACGCAGGCCGTCGCGCTTCGTTCCATCGCGGAATCCGTCGACAATATCCCGCCGGCCTGTTGACCCGCAACCTGAAAAGTACGATCTTTGCATGAAGTATTTCAGTCATCAAAAAATCGGATTATGAAAAACGCCACATTCAGGAACGGGGACCCGATTCCGCAGTTCGGACTGGGAACCTGGCGATCGGAACCCTCGGAAGCTTACCGGGCCGTCAAGGAGGCTCTGCGTATCGGATACCGCCACATCGACTGCGCGGCGATTTACGGGAACGAAAAAGAAGTGGGACAGGCTCTGCGCGACTCCTTTCGGGAAGGGATTCTCAGGCGGGAGGAACTGTTCGTCACCTCGAAACTATGGAACAGCCACCACGCCCCTCAGGACGTCGAACCGGCCATCCGGCAGACGCTGTCCGATCTGGGGCTCGACTATGTCGACCTCTATCTGATCCATTGGCCGCTCGCCTTCCGGAAGGGAGTCGGCATGCCGCAAAGCAAGGACGATCTGATCCCGCTCGAGCGGATTCCGCTCTCGCAGACTTGGGAAGCGATGGAAAAACTGGTCGACGGAAAACTGGCACGCCACATCGGCGTATCGAACTTCAGCATCGAGGCGATCGAAAAGCTCAACGACGGAGCGCGTATCCGGCCCGAGATGAATCAGATCGAGATTCATCCGTACATGCAGCAGGATCGCATGGTCGACTACTGCCGCGACACCGGCCTGCTCGTGACGGCCTACTCTCCGCTGGGCAGCCACGGCAATCGCGTACTGAAGGATCCGGTGGTCGTCGCCGTCGCGCAAAAGCACGGCTGCACGCCGGCACAGGCGGTATTGGCCTGGCTCATGGCCCGCGACATCGTCGTCATCCCGAAGTCGGTCCACGAGCAGCGCCTGCGCGAAAACTTCGAGGCAACCGACGTCGCTTTGGACGAGGACGATATGCGCCGCATGGCTTCGATCGAGCGGCACGAGCGCATGAGCGACGGCTCGTTCGCCCTGTTCGAAGACGGTCCGTATACGGCCTACGATCTGTGGGGAGCGGAATAACGGCAACCTATGGCCCGCAAGAGACGATAGGAATCAGTCCGGCCAAGCCGCTCCGCCTCGCCAAGGATGCGATCGACCTGTCGCCCTCGGTCTAAAACCGGTCGGCAAGCCTCGGGTGAGCGATCCGTCCGTACTTTCCGCCCTGCTTTCCCTGCGAACAAGCCTTGGGCGGCCGGACAGAACGGTTCCCGGACATTTCCCCGACCGAAGATCGCCGTCGGGAAAATACCCGTGTGGAAGCCGTGTTCCGATTGCACCCGGTTATACGGTCCCAATCCGCGCCACGCCTTTCGGGGCAAGCTTTCCGCCCATAAAAAGCGGGGTCGGCAGATTTTCTGCCGGCCCCGCATCCGTAATGGGTCCGCTTTCGGCCGCGTCTGCGCCGCCCGTCTCCGAACCGACAAACGGCCGCAAGCACGCCGAAGCGAGCATGCCTTATTCTATTTCAACCAACTGGCTGTCGACGGCTACCGTTTCGCCCTCGGCCACCAATACCTGCTTGACCGTACCGGCATAGTCGGACATGATGCTGTTTTCCATCTTCATGGCCTCCAGAATCACGACATCCTGTCCCTTGGCCACCGTATCGCCCGGAGCGACGAGCACCTTCAAAATACGGCCCGGCATCGGAGAGGTCACCACGTTGCCCGTAATCGGAGCGGCGGCAGGCTTGGCGGGTTCCGCTTTCGGAGCCTCGGCGGCCGGAGCGGCGGCGGGCTTGGGGGCCTCGTCCTTCGGCTTCGACGCCTGATAACGCGCTTTCTTCACACCGGTCAGATAATTCTTGGCCACCAGCGGGAACAGCTCGAGCAGCAGCACCTCCTTCTCGTTCTCGGCCAGCTTGACGCCGCCGGCTTCTTCGAGCACGGGATTCGGCTGCATCTTGTATTTCGACGTGTCGTAAGGCGTCTCCTCACGAACCCCGGCGATCTTCAGCCGGAACTCGGGATCGACCTCGACCGGCGTCTTGCCGTACTCGCCCTTGACCAGATTGACGAACTGATTCGACACGTTCGAATACATCGGCTTCCCGTTCTTGATGTCCAGCGCGCAGTTGACGGCCTGAGCGCCGACGATCTGGCTCGTCGGGGTCACCAGCGGGGGCAGGCCGGCGTCGAGACGCACGCGGGGAATCAGCTTCATGGCGCTCTCGAGGATCGACTCGGACTTGAGCTGCTTGAGCTGCGCCACCATATTCGTGTACATGCCGCCCGGTATCTCGGCCTTCTGGACCAACTCGTTCGGCTTCGGGAAGTTGAAATAGCGCTCGATCGCGTGGCAGGCGTCGATCAGCTCGGCCTCGTTCCCGCTCTTGGCCGCCGCAACGGCCCGGTCGAACTCCTTGTCGATATGTTCGGGCAGCTTGTCGGTCAGCGGATTGAAAGGATTCGGGAAAACCTTCACGGCATCCACCGCGTCGAGCTCTTTACGGATCGCATAGAGCTCCTTGTTGATTTTAGCCACCGCCTCCATGTTGATGTCGAGCTCGACGCCCATCTTCTGACAGAAAATCCAGATCAGCTCGATGGCCGGGGCCGCCGGACCGCCCGCGAAGTTCCAGATATTCGTATCGACGATGTCGGCTCCCGCCTCGATGGCGGCCACGACGGAAGCCAAGCCGTAACCTGGCGTGCAGTGGGTATGGAAGTCGATCGGAATCGACAGGTGCTTCTTGAACAGCTTGATCAGGCCCGACACGCGCTTGGGAGGAATCAGCCCGCTCATATCCTTGATCGTGATCATATCGGCGCCGAGGGCGGCCATCTGCTGGGCCTTGCTCAGGAAATATTCGTCGGTGAACACGGCCTTGGGCAGCCTCTTGCCCTTGAGCATGGCCTTGAAGCGCTCCATGCCGCTGAAATGGGGGTCGATCGTATAGCAGACGGCGCAGTCGGCGATGCCGCCGTATTTCTTGATGTATTTGATCGTTGACTTGACGTTGTTCACGTCGTTCAGCGCGTCGAAGATACGCATGATGCCGAGCCCCGACTCGATCGCGTTGCGGCTGAATCCCTCGATGATCTCGTCGGTGTAGGGAGCATAGCCGAACAGGTTGCGGCCGCGCGAAAGGGCTGTCAGCTTGGACACGTCGCCCACCACGGCGTGAATCTTCTCGAGACGGTCCCAAGGGTTCTCGTTCAGATAGCGCATCACCGAGTCGGGTACGGCGCCGCCCCACACTTCCATCGCGTAGAAATTGGCGTCCTTATAGAAAGGCAGTACACGGTCGATCTGCTCCTGTTTCATCCGCGTGGCGAACGCCGACTGCTGTCCGTCGCGGAGAGTCAAGTCTCTTATCAAAAGTTTTTGTGCCATAGTTAGAGCTAAGATTTTAGGGTTAAAGATTTTTCATGTTTCCCGAGAGGGCTGCACGGACGGATCGCATTCTTCTTCTCGGATTCCGACGCGCGGCCACTGTTAGTACACTAACAAAAATAGTAAATTTTGCGCACAATGCATACGTCGCGCGCAATTTATTTGCTGTGGGCAGAATATTTTGCAATTCGGCTGTTTCTTCCTACCTTTAGGGCTCAAATAAAAGAAGGGAGAGATTATGATGGAAAGGAACTACAAGCTGCCGAAGGAAGGCGGCCTCGAACCCGGAGCCGACCCGGCCGACATCATCCGGAAATTCGAAAAAATCTACACGAACATTTACGAAAACGAAGCCAGCGGGGCCGCCTACGTCGCCCGGGAGATCGCCGACTGCATCCGCGAGAAACAGTCTATCGGCGAAATGTGCGTGCTGGGCATCACCACCGGCAAGTCGCCCGTAGGCGTGTTCCGGGCCTTGGTCGAGCTGCACCGTAGCGAGGGTCTGAGCTTCCGGAACGTCGTCGTATTCAGTCTCGACGAGTTTTTCCCGATCACGCCCGAAGAGCTCCAGAGCCGCAACTACTCGATTCACGAGAGCCTGCTCGATTTGGTGGACATCGCCCCCGAGAACATCCATATCCCCGACGGCACGCTGCCGCAGGACGAAGTGGCCGCTTTCTGCCGCGAGTACGAGTCGAAGATCGAGGAGTACGACGGTATCGACCTGATGATTCTCGGCACGGGCGTTCAGGGGCAGATCGGCTTCAACGAGCCCGGCTCGTACACCAATACCCGCACCCGGCTGGTAGCTCTCGGCAACGAAAGCCGCAAGTCGGCCGCCTCGATCTTCTACGGTATCGACTACGTACCGCACAAGGCCATCACGATGGGTCTCGGCACGATACTCGGCGCCAAGCGCATCATCCTGATCGCATGGGGCGAGGAGAAGGCGCAGGTCATCAAGGACACCGTCGAGGGCGAGAAGCAGCTGATCGTTCCGGCGACCTGCC
>CABUJP010000096.1:0-10225 GCA_902491835.1 uncultured Alistipes sp.
CGTTTTCTTCCAATAACGCAGCAGCAGCCATCCCCAAAGCATTCCGCCCACGTGCGCGAAATGGGCCACGCCGCTTTGGCTGCCCGACATGCCGAGATACAGCTCGAGCAAGCCGTAGCCGATTACGAAATACTTCGCCTTGATCGGAATGGGCGGAATCAGCAGCATGATCATCGAATTGGGATGCATCATGCCGAAGGCCAGCAACACGCCGAAAACGGCTCCCGACGCCCCGATCGTCACGGCATGAATGCGTGCCTGAAGCACATAGGGACTGACCGTGCCGGAGGCCACACCATCGGCAAGCGAGCTGACCTCGATCCATGTCACGCCGAGCTGCAAGAGCCCCGCCCCGACGCCAGTCACCATGTAATAGAGCAGAAAGCGCTTGCTGCCCAGCTCGTACTCGAGCGTGCGGCCGAACATCCACAGCGCGAACATATTGAAAAACAAGTGCGTCAGACTCGCATGCATGAACATATGCGTGACGAGCTGCAGCGGCTGGAAATTGCCGCTCTCCCAGTAGAACAGCCCCAGATGACGGATCATCCAGTCGCCCGCCCCGGCAGGCAGCACCATCTCGGCCAGAAAGAACAGGGCATTGAGGATAATCAGGTTCTTGACCACCGGAGGGGTCGAATAGGCAGCTTGAAATCTCATCGTCTCGGTCTATTTTAGTCGTTTAGCCAATTCTTCGACGGTCAGCACCGTCATCACCGGCCGGCCGTCGGGCGTATAGTTGAATCCTTCGCAACGGAGCCATTCGCGCAAAAGCTCCCGAGCCGCCTCGGCGTCCATCGTGTCGCGGGAGGTCATGGCTCCGCAGCGCGCCATCACGGCCGCCGTGCGCCGAATCCGGTCGTCGGGCGACAAATGCTCGCTTTCGCGGAATTCGGAAAGCATTTCGCGAACGGCCTGCCCGACACCGGCATCCGGCAGGTCGGCCGGAATGCCCGTCACCGTCATGGATTCCTCCCCGATCCGGAAATCGAACCCGACGGCCTCCATATCCCCGGCTATCTCGCGTGCGATGCATGCTTCGGCGGCGGAAAGCGGAACCGTCTCGGCGAACAGCAGCCGCTGGGTCGCCGAGGTCTCGTTGCCAAGCATGCCCAGATAGCGTTCGTAGCGCACCCGCTCCCACGCCCGGGGCAGATCGACCACGGCCAGACCTTCGCGCAGACGGGTCGCGCAATAACGCCCTCCGAGCATCAGTACTTCACCGACGACAGGCTCGGCCCCCCAATCGAAAGCCGCTTGAGCCGCACCGGATCCGCCGCCTTCGATGTACTCCAACTCGTCGCTGTCGAACTCGACCAACCGATCCGCGCCGGTTTCCCCGTTTTTGTCCGTTGGGAATATCGCCTGCGAGTCCACCTCGTAAAGCTGCTCCCAGTCGCTCACCCGATCCCGGGACTCGCGCCCGCGACCGTATGCCGAAAAAGGGCGATCGGCTCCGGACGCTTTCCGCTCCTCATCGAACGGATTGAACGACGGATCGACGCCCAAATCGGGCTCACGATAGATCACTCCCTTGCGCGCGACCGGTATGTCGATCGACGGATCGATCTCGAAATCCATCAGCGGCACGACGCCCGTCTTGCCGAGCGCCTCGCGGACGGCGGCATTGAATATCTGCCACAAAGCCTGCTCGTCGTCGAAACGGATCTCGGTTTTCTGCGGGTGCACGTTCACGTCGATCCGCTCGGGATCGATCGTGATATAGAGAAAATACGACGGCTGCGTATCGGACGGAATCAGCTTGTCGTAGGCCTGCAGGATGGCCTTGCGGAAATAGGGCGACTGAAAGTAGCGCCCGTTGACGAAAAGGAACTGCTCCCGATTCGTCTTCTTGGCGGCGGACGGGCGGCCGACGAATCCCTCGACGCGCACCATCGATGTATCGACGGAGACCTCGAGCAGGTTCTTCGCGATCTCGCGCCCGCCGACGGCCGACACGATGCGCTGCCGCAGATTCGTCGCCGGCAGCTGTACGAGCGGCGCATCGCCGTCGCACAACGTGAAAGCAATCCCCGGATTGCACAAGGCCACGCGCTGGAACTCGGTGCGGATATGCCGGGCCTCGACCGAAGCCTCTTTCAGAAAGCGACGGCGGGCCGGCGTGTTGTAAAAAAGGTTCTTCACCGCGAACTGCGTCCCTTGAGGCATCTGGACCGGCTCCTGAGACTGAAAACGCCCGCCATGAATGCAGACCTTCGTTCCCAGTTCGCCGTAAGGCGTGCGCGTGCGCAGCTCGACCTCCGCGACCGACGCGACCGAGGGCAGCGCCTCGCCGCGGAATCCGAACGAATGGAGCCGGTACAGATCGTCGGCCGAGCGGATCTTGGACGTCGCGTGCCGCTCGAAAGCGAGCCGCGCGTCGGTATCGCTCATGCCGCAACCGTTATCGACGACCTGAATCAGGCTCTTTCCTCCGTCGCGATAGTTGACCGTCACGACCGTGCTGCCGGCATCGACGGCATTCTCCATCAGCTCCTTGACGACCGAAGCGGGACGACCCACCACCTCGCCCGCGGCGATCTGGTTGGCGACCCCGTCGGGTAACACTCTGATCTTGTCGTTCTCCATCTATTCCTTGGTCGGTACGGCCTGCCGCCTCCGCCGAGAGGACACGGCGTCCTAACGGAAAAAGCTGCGCATGCGGTCGAATATGTTCATATCGCGGCTCTGTCCCGCCTGCTTGAAATGCTCGGTCTGCGCGAGCTGCTCGAGCAGGCCCTTCTCCGAGGCGCTTACCGACGAGGGCACGTCGATATTGACGACGACCAGAATGTCACCCCGCCCGTAGCCGTTCACGTCGGGAATACCCTTGCCGCGGAGCCTCAGCACCTTGCCCGCCTGCGTGCCGGGCTCGATCTTGATCTTGGCCCGGGCGTCGACCGTCGGCACCTCGACCGAAGCGCCGAGCACGGCCTGAGGAAAGGTTATGTTCAGGTTGTATATCAGGTCATTGCCGTCGCGAACGAGTTCCTTGTCGGGCTCCTCCTCGATCAGTACGAGCAGGTCGCCGTTGACCCCGCCGTGACGCGCGGCATTGCCCTTGCCGCTGACGGTCAGCTGCATGCCCTCGCCGACGCCGGCCGGAATCCGTATCTCGACGATCTCCTCGCCTCGGACAATCCCCTCGCCGTGGCACTTCGGGCAGGGCGTCGTGATGATGCGTCCCTCGCCGTGACAAGTGGGACAGGACTGGGTAGTCTGCGTGCGGCCGAAAAAGGTATTGACCACCTGAGTCACATAGCCCGATCCGTTGCAGGTCGTACACGTCGCATAGGAGCTCTTGTCCTTCGCTCCGGTACCTCCGCACTGATCGCAAGCAATCATCTTGTTGATCTTGAGCTTCTTCGTCGTACCGTTGACGATCTCCTTGAGCGTCAGTTTCACCTTGATGCGCAGGTCCGAGCCCCGGTTGACACGCTCGCGCGAGCGTCCGCCGCCGAAACCGCCCGAAAAACCGCCGCCGAAATGGCCGCCGAAAATGTCGCCGAACTGGCTGAAGATGTCCTCCATCGTAAAGCCGCCGCCACCGAAGCCGCCCGCGGAGCCGCCGAATCCTCCGGCCCCGCTCATGCCCTCGTGGCCGAACTGATCGTAACGCGCCTTCTTGTCGGGGTTGCTCAGCACGTCGTATGCCTCGGCCGCCTCCTTGAACTTCTCCTCGGCTTCCTTGTCGCCGGGATTCTTGTCGGGATGATACTGGATGGCCGCCTTCCGGTAGGCCTTCTTGATTTCGTCGGCACTGGCCCCGCGCTGCACGCCGAGCACTTCATAGTAGTCTCTCTTGGTTGCCATATCCGAATTATTCTCCTACAACGACTTTCGCGTAACGAACTACCTTGTCTTTCAATTTGTAGCCTTTTTGCACGACATCGATGATCTTTCCTTTCTTGTCCTCCTCGACAGGGAACTTGGCCACCGCCTCGTGCAGATCGGTGTCGAGCTCGCTGCCGATCGCCTCGATCTCCTGCACGCCCTTGGCATGGAGCGTATCGAGCAGCTTCTGGTGGATCAGCTCGATCCCCTTGCGGACCGACTCGATATCGTCGGTCTGACTCATCGCCACCAGCGCGCGGTCGATGTCGTCCATTACGCCGAGCAGCGACTTGATCACATCCTCGCCGCCGGAGGCGACCAAATCCATCTTTTCCTTGAGCGTCCGCTTGCGGTAGTTATCGAACTCGGCCACCAGGCGCAGGTATTTGTCCTGCCATTGCCGCTCGACGTCCGAAAGGGCGCCGTCCCCCGCATTCCGCGTTCCGGCAGTTTCGGCCGATTTGTCAGTCTCGGGCGCGCCGTCTTCTGACATATTGTCAGCGGTCTGCTCCCGCTCCATTTCCGCCTCGGCGTCGGTCACGACCTCGCGATTATCGTACATCGGGTCTGTATCAACGGATTGCTCTCTGGTTTCGGTATTTTCCATAACGCTTCTTTTAATTCGATTCCTAAGGTATCGCAAATTGTATACCACGCGCCGGGTCCCAAAAAACGGCTAAATCAGTGCAAAATAAATCAAAATTATCGAAACAAAAGAATCTTCGCGCGACAGGATCCGAATCCCTCCCCGGTTTGCGGCCGGCACACGGGCGAACCGGATAACGCATGAGAGTATTCCGGACAGCTCCGGGTCCGGAAGACCGAACAATGCGTCCGGGGGAAAGCGACCGGCCCCGCTTCCTCCGGCAGCCGCCGCAAGCCGGACCGGAAAGACAAAAAAACGTGCCGGCAGCGGAATTCCGGTACGACGGTCGGGTACAAAGCTCGACGGAATGAATAAAACGCCCCCGAACGCCCCGGAGCATCCCTCGCGCGGAACGCCGGGAACCGGTCGCCGGAACGGCCTCGGCACGGCCGTCAGAATCCGTTTCGTCTCCCCGATTTCGGCCGCAACGCCGAAAAACCTCCGGAATCATGTCTGCGGCAGAGCACCGGATTACGAAAAAAACCGTACATTTGGACATTCCGTCCTAAAGGCGGACTCGCAAAACACATGAACCTTTTGGGCAATATCGTATGGCTACTGCTGGGCGGTTTGGCCGTCGCAGTGGAATATTTCGTTTCGGGACTGGCGCTCTGCCTGACGATCGTCGGCATTCCGTTCGGGATTCAGGCGCTCAAGCTGGGATTGCTGGCCCTGCTGCCGTTCGGCCAGACCTCGGTACGGACAGATCAGGGAGCGGGCTGCCTGTATACGCTGATGAACGTGATCTGGTTCTTTCTGGGCGGAATCTGGATCGTGCTGACTCATCTGCTGTTCGGCGCGCTACTATGCATCACGATTATCGGCATACCGTTCGGCAGGCAGCATTTCAAGCTGATGAGCATGGCCCTCTCCCCGTTCGGGCGCAGCATTGTCCCGACCGCTACACTGTAGCGAAAAGACTCGAAAACCCGCATACGCTATGAAATATCGATTCTGGATCGTCTGCTTTCCGCTGGCCGCCTCGCTTGCGGGATGCCTCGCCCGTCAGGAGAAAAACGGGACCGGCCGACAGGACAGCGCCGCCGCAACGGCCGCCATAGGCGCCGACCGGGACGCCCACGGGTGCATCGGGTCGCAGGTACGCGAAGAGTGTATCCGCCCGTTCGAGGCCGGTATCCGAATGACCCCGGCTGCCGAACCGGACGCTACGACGGCCGCGTACATCGTTTTCGCCGAAGACTCGTCGCGTGCCGAGCTTTTTCTGCCCGACGGACAGGAGACAGAGATACTCGACCGCCGAATGCTTCCGGGCGGAGGATCGGCTTGGAACGTCGAGGACGACGACACGAAAAACGTGCGCCTCGCGAACGGACGCTGGATTATCGAACAGCGCGGGAAAACCCTCTACGAACAGGACGAAGCCCCGATTACCGCCCTATTCGAGGGGACCGACGGCAAGAGCCGCCGCCGGTTCCGCGTCGAGGTCAAGTTCTCGGTCGGGCGCGCCGAAGTCACGCTCGACGGCACGGTGTTCGATCTGCCGCAATACCCGACCGGCAGCGGATACGGATATGGCAACGACATAGCCGACTTCCGAGGCAAGGGAAAGCATGCGACGCTCAAGATGCGCGACGGGCTGACCCTCTCGCTCGAACAAACGGGGACCCGTTGACCCGGCCGCCCGGCATTCCGACGGGCATACGTCAGGACAGCCTAACATACGAATCTGCTCAGGACGGCTCGTTGCAACCCATGTGTCATAAGGTCGTTCTTTATCTTCGCACATCGTTCCCTCGGAAAATTTCCTCCCGCTATCGAAGAAACGCATCGAATCGCCGCTTGACAGAGACACGCCGCAAGTCTCCGGATGCGGAACGCGACGACATCCCCGCGCTCGAAACTCGAACACGCCTTCCGCCATGCGCTTTTCCTGCGATTATGGACCCGATCCTGTGTAATCCGGGATGTTTTCCCCCGAACGGCAGAACCTCCCCCGCACGAATGAAAAGCAGGTCATGCGGCACATCTGCGACGGACAAGACTACCGTATCGGACCGAAGGCCGCTATCGCCCGGACGGAAAAGCGGCCTCCGGCCAACGCACGACGCGAGCACGGTCTCCGGCCGATCCGTCACAGCAAGAGCCCCGGAGCAAAAACTCACGGGGCTCTATCATGTTCGACTCGATCGACGGGAGCTTTCTGTCACTCAGACCCGCATATGCGGTCCGACGCAGGAAAGCCCGCCCGGCAATTACCTATGCACGGTCAGCCAGTGGCCCGAAATCGACGGATCGACGTCGAGCACGAGCTGTCCGTCGGCTACTTCCGTCTTGATCGTCTTTTTCCCGAGCTTCACGACAGGTTTCTTTTTGCCTCCGGCCAAAGGCAGTGTCACGCGACCCTGTCCCTCGACGAGCACCTCGGTCACCTTCTCATCGGCCAGAGACGGAGCGAAAACGATCCGCGACACCGGCTGCTCGCTGAACGAATATCTGACGCCGTCAATCGTCACGCCGTCGCACTCACGGCCGAAGAATGACACGAGCTGTCCGTCGGCGCCCGTGCGGAACGCCATCGAAATCTTGCCGTCGTAGGTCACTTCATGGCCGTTGACTTTCAGCCCGCGCAACTCCATTCTGTCGCAGGGCAGCGGATTGGCCTCGAGCGCCTTGACGTCCTCCTCGCGATTGCGCGAGAACCCGCCCGGCCAGCTCTCGGGATGCGTGCGGTAATGTTTCACGACAGCCGTCGCGCCGTTGGGGAACGACGTGGCGAAATAATCGGTCGTACGCGACACATAGGAAGTGTTGTCGTTGACACCGGCGAACTTGCCTGTCGCCGGATAGGCTCCCACGGCGTTGAGCACCTCGAACAGCGTGCGCGTCTCATAGCCGAGGCTTTGCGACTGGTCGTCGCGCGGACGCATGCCTACATAGCAGAGCGCTCCGCCGCCGGGCAGTTTTTTCAGCGTACCGAGCACCTGATTGCCGCACTTGGCTACGACCTGCGCACCGTCGGCCTCGACCGGATAGATGCGGTCGACCAGAAAATCGGTCAACACCGTCTGCTGGGGAATCGCAGCGAAGTCGTTGCAGAACGACACGACGCGGCCCGGCGCCATTTCACCCATATAGACGTCATGCTCGTATTTCGCGCCGAACAGTTCGGACCATGCCGCCGCACAATTGCCGCCGGCCTTATCGATCAAGGGAGGAGCGCTGAACCAAACGACCTTGCCGCCCGCTTTGGCCAGCCGTCCCATCATATCGAGCAGCCCTTTCTCGGGCAGAACCTCGAACATCGCCACGAGCGTGCCGTAAGTTTTGTCGCCGACTTTGATTTTGCCGTCGGCGGTCACCTCGCCCATAGCGAGCAGCTTGTCAGCCGTCAGATAGTTGGCATATCCGTACTGGGCCATCCAGCTTCCGAAGCGCTCCTCGGCAGCCACCAGATTCATCGGATAGAGAATCAGCACGTCCACGTCGCGCGTCACATGCCCGGTCAGCATGTCCATCGGCTTGCCGGCCTTGGTTCCGAACGCGTCGTTGACCGACATCTTCCAGTCGTACACTTCGGCGGGCATGCCCCAAGCGGCAGCATAGGCCACCGGATACTCGTTCACCACCGCGATCGACGCGGCCATCGCAGCGCCGTAGTAGTCGCGGTCGGCCCATCCTCCCTCGGCGAAGTCATTGCCCGTCGGCTCCAGATACTCACTCCACTTGAAGTAGTCGTAGCAGGCGGCCGCAGCCTGATGCACGGTATTGCCCCAGATGAAGTTAGAGGTATACTCGTACTGATTCGCGCTGCCGTTGCGCTTCTCGTAGTTCCAATAGTCGATCGTCGGACTCTGGGCCCACGACGCATGCGCGCTGGTCTCCAGCTCGCGTCCGAACAGCTCCTCGGCATAGTCCTTGGCCGCCTTGAACAGATCGACCACCTCGTCGTTGAGCATCCGGTAATAGCGGTCGCGCAGCAGGAAAGTACGGTGGATGTCCTCGGGAGTATCCCCCATCACGTATTGCACGTTGACCACGGCCTCTACCGTAGGCTGATAGTTCGGAGCGCCGTAAGCGAAATAGAGCATATACTTGTCGTCGAAAGGCTGGCCGAATTTCTTACGGTACTTGTCGGCCATGCTCTCGGTCAGATAGCGCTCGGCGAACTGGCCGTTCTCGTGGTGGCTGAAGTAGAACCAATCCTGCTGAATATGCATCTCGTCGGAATAGAGCGCCGTCAGATTGATGTCGTTGTCATGGTACTTTTTCATCAGCGCCTTGAGGAACGGCAGCGCGTCCTCGTTGAAATAATCCATCTCCTGCGTCTCGTACTCGAGCAGCACCATCACTCGGTCGTAGCCTTCCGGCCCGCCGCCTTCGCCGTAAACGCGCAACAGACGCATCAGGTTGCCGGTATTGCCTACGCCGGGAACGAAATTATCCGAGTCGTAAGTGTCCATCGCCTCGTATTTCACCTCCTTCAGCTCGACTATCTCATCGGGATTCACGGCCCGGAAAGGACTGTTGCCGACAGGCTTTTCCTTGAAGGCATAAGCTTTGACTCCTTTGAGCTTGACAGGCGTCTTGCCCTTGTTGTTGGTCCAGTAGAGCTGTTCCCAGATCGGCACGCTGAACTTGCCGGTACTGCCGTCGCGCAGGCCCACCTTGTAGGCGAGCCAGCGGCCGCAGTGCCCCGTCTGGTTCTTGTAGGCGGTCCCCAGCTCGAGCGGACTGAGCAGGCTCAGGCAAAGACCGATGTCGTACTTCTTGGCGAAGTCGCTGACAAACTTGATTTTTTCGACGTACTCGTCCATGTCGGGCGTAAGCCGCCGCTCCGTACCCGCATGCTGGCGGTATTGGCGGAAAAATTCGTCGAACGCGAAAACCATCTGCTTGGAGCCTTGTTTCTTGCCTTGTTCGCAGATGTCGCGCAGACTGGCATGGTAGGGCGTATAACCCAGCGAAAGATCGAGCTTCTTGTCGGGATCCATCAGATCGTTCAATTGCTCGTCGCTCGTAAGAATCAGCGACTGAGCCCCGAGCCTCGCCCCTCCGAGCAGCAAGGCCGCCAGAAGCAGGACGGCCGAAAGCTTGAAGTAAGTGTTTTTCATCAGGTAAAAAGTTTGGATTGAGTTTGATAAAGTTAGTTAGTTCGTATCAAAGATAGGAATATTATCCGACAAAAGCACGCCCTGCCACAACAAACTCCGTCCTCGGCCTGAAAAAAATAAGCCGGTCTCGGCCATGCGCACCGTCCGCACAAGCGGCTTCCAGAATTTTTCCCGCACGACACAATATCCATTCTGTGAACCCGTTATGCACGAAAACCGATAAAATCTGAAAATCAACACTACTTTGCATTGCATAATATTATTATTTTTCATATATTTGTGCCATCCATTTAACAGCAAAGCCCAACCTTCCCATCGCGGAACGAGCGGCCGGACCCGTTTCGGACTCCACACCCAAACCAATGCTTGCGGACAGTATGATCAGACTGGAAAACATCAACAAGACTTACTATAACGGCTCGCCGCTCCATGTACTCAAGGGCATCGACCTCGAAATCGGAGAAGGAGAGATGGTCTCCATCATGGGAGCGTCGGGCTCCGGCAAATCGACCCTGCTCAACATACTGGGGATTCTGGACAACTACGACAGCGGGGAATACTTCCTCGACGGGAAGCCGATCAAGAATCTGTCCGAAACGAAGGCGGCCGAGTACCGAAACCGGATGATCGGCTTCATTTTCCAGTCGTTCAACCTGATCAGCTACAAGAACGC
>CABUJP010000097.1:0-9901 GCA_902491835.1 uncultured Alistipes sp.
AAAGGGCTTGTCGAGCGCGTGCTGGGCGAGCAGGACCGCCGGCAGATGTATTTCGGTCTGACGTCCCGCGGGCGCGAGTGCTTGGACGGGATGCGTTGCGGCAGCGTGGAAGTTCCGCAGTTGCTCAGGCCCGTGTTCGAGAAGCGTTGCGGCGCGTCGGAAAAATGAGAAAAAGATGAAAAAGAGATTGGAAAAATACGGTCTGACGCTGATCGGCATAGTCCTTGGCGCTCTCGCCGGATATTTTTACTACCGGCAGATCGGATGTGTGGACGGCAGTTGCCCGATCACTTCGTCGCCTTGGCTGAGTTCGGCGTGGGGAGCGGCGTTCGGCGGCTTGCTGGGAAGCATATTCAAAAGAAAGCCGAAAGAGGATGAGAACGGGCATTGAGGTGAGAGACGGGACGGCCTGCGGGTGTATCGGCTCTGTCGCGCGGAGTGTGGGCTCGGTCCGAGGTATCCACGGCGCGGAAATCGATCTTCGAGGCGGGCGCGTCGTGATCGACCGCGCCGACCGACGAGGCCGACCCGGGAACGCCGGTTGCCCGTTTACGATAGTTGGGATACGAGGCTTCGGTCGGGTCGGGAACGATAATTGAGAACAGTAAATCATAGCGTAATGAAAAATCTTTGGATCGCCGCTTTGGCCGCCGTACTGCTTGTCTCGTGCGGAGGCCGCGAATCGCAAAACCGAAACGAGCGAACAACTAAAACAGAGAAGAAAATGGGAGTACAGCATTTGACCAAAGCCGAGTTCCTGACCAAAGTGGCCAATTACGAGGCGTCCCCGAAAGAGTGGAAGTTCTTGGGCGACAAGCCCTGTATCGTCGATTTCTATGCGAGCTGGTGCGGCCCGTGCAAGATGATCGCGCCGATTCTGGACGAGCTGGCGAAAGAGTACGAAGGGAAGATCGACATTTACAAGATCGATACCGAGAAAGAGCAGGAGTTGGCGGCCGTTTTCGGCATCCGCTCGATTCCCACGCTGCTGTTCTGTCCGACGGACGGACAGCCTCAGATCGCTCAGGGAGCGATGAGCAAAGCCGATTTTGAAAAGGCGATCGACGAGTTGCTGCTCAAGAAGCAATAAGAGCGGGATGTGTCTTGTCGGAGAGAACGACCGCCGGCCTCGTAAAAACGGGGCCGGCGGTTTCGTTTGGCATGGCGGGGACGATTCGGCCGTCGATCGATTCCGTTTGTATTTTCGCCGGCTCAGGCCTGGACATAGTGGAATGTGACGATGCGATGCAAGATCGAACAGGATGCAAGATCGCCGATTCCTCCGGCACTGGCGGCTGGGCATGCTTTTCTCGAAACGGCGTCGGACAAAAGCCTTTCGGGAAACGGCGCCGGTTCTGCATGGAGCCTGCCGGACCGATGCGGTCGCTCGGACGAGACCGAAGCTCCGGAAGGCAGCGAGGAGCCTTCGTGCCGGCTACATGCCTTTCTTGATTCCGTGTCGGATCAGCCAGGCGTTGACCGGGTAGGAGAATACGAATCCCCAGCCCATGGCGATCTGCATCATGAGCCAGAAAGTCCATGAGGCCCTTGGCAGCGGGTGATCGGCAAAAAGCGCGAAATGCGCCAGAGCCATCCAGCCGTACATGCCTGTTTGCCATGCCGTAAGCGACAACACGTCGGCTTTGGCTGCCCGGCCGAGAGCTGCCCTGACGCCGACGGGTTCCATCTCGCGTATGGCGGCGTATTGAAATCCGATGCCGATAATCAGGGCCAGCGCGTAGTCCAGTGCCCAGCTTCCGGCCAACAGGCTGCCCCCGAGCGAGACGGGCACGAGCCATGCGAAACATTCGCCGATCAGGTCGGCCAGCGTGCAGCCGGCTCCGCAGTGGAGGGTCGAGAGCGCTGTCCGTTGCCATGCGGAGCGCTTGCCTTCGGCAGGCATCTTCATACTGTTCATACCGTTCATGCCGGCCATGCCTGTCATGCCGGGCGTGGTCGCGTCTTCCATCGGACTCGCGCCTCCGGACCCGACCGTTTTCGGCATCGAGACATTGCCGAGGGAATTGCCGCTCTCCTGCCGGCTGTGCTGTACGGAGCGTATGTGCTCGACCGGTGCGGCCGGTATTTCCGGCTGGGGCCGTTGTCCGGCCGGTGCGTTGCCGGAGACCGTTTCGCGGGGGCCGCCGAGATGTTCCGTTCGGCTTTCGTCGTCCGAATGGTATGCCGTGCGTTCCCTTTCGGCTAAGGCGGCGGCCGGCCCGGCGCTCGGTCCCTGAGGCGGTGTCTCTCTAAGCTTCGGGCCGCAGTCGGTCTGCGGCCGGATGGGGTAGGGAGTTGGTCTCGGGCCGGCCCGGCCGTCGGAGACAGCCGGACCGGAGCGGCCGAACGAAAAGTAGGCCCATAGGGCGGCCGCTCCGGCCCATAGGCCCGTCAGAATCCAGACCGGATTCATGATCCGCATCGGCTGGCGGCGGCGAGTCAGGTCGAGACCGATGATCAGCGCGGCGATCAGGGCCGAGACGACGATCAGAACCGAGATGATTTGCAATAGGATCATGGCTGAAAGTATGGAGTGCATGGTGTAAGCCGTTCGGCAGAATATCCCGGGAACTCCGGTTCGGTCCGGTTTCGGACGCGGAAAATCGTCGGAGCGAATTTCCCGGGCATTCGTCCGGCTCCGCCGCTTGCGTCCTATGGCCGCGTCAGGCGACCAGCAGTACGATGACTACGCCCCAGATAATCAGCAGCGTATTGCCTATGGCGTAGGTGATCGTATAACCCATCGCGGGCACGTTGCTCTCGAGGGTTTCCTCGACGGCGCCGAGAGCGGCCGTCGTCGTGCGAGAGCCCGATACGCAGCCGAGCACGATGGCCTCGTTGAATCGGAACAGGTATTTCCCGATGAAAATGCCCGCCACCAGCGGAATGGTCGTGGCGACGGCTCCGACCAGAAACAGGCTCCAGCCCACTTCCTGAAACCCTCGGACGAAGCTCGGGCCGGTTGTGATGCCGACGATGGCGATAAATACGTTCAGGCCTACGTTGTTCATGAACCAGACGGCCGGTTCGGGCACGCCGCCCAGTGTCGGACGCTTGGCCCGCAGCCAGCCGCAGATTAGCCCGGCGATCAGTACGCCTCCGCTGACGGTCAGGCTCAGCGGTACGCTGCCGATCCGGGTGACGAGCGCCCATCCGAAAATCAACCCGCCGAGGAAGATTCCCATTCCCACGAGCGTCATGCTGCTTTTCTCGGTCGGCGCGTCGCTGAATCCGATCTCTTCGGCCGCCCGCTCGACGTCCTGCCGCAGTCCGACCAGCTCGATCCGGTCGCCGGCGTCGAGCTTGCCGCCGCCCAGCACGGGTATCTGCACGTTCGCCCGACGGATCGAGCGGATCGATACGCCGTGCATGTATTTTTCCTTCAGCAGGGCGCGGACGGTCTTGCCCGCTACCCCTTTTTTATTGACGACGACCGGCAGCGTTTCGACCGAGAAGTTGACCAGTTCCTTGTCCTCGACCTCGCGTCCGATCCATGTTTCCTCTTCGATGACGAACTGGCGGCGTCCGCTGACGACGATCTCGTCGCCCCGGCGGATGACGGCTTTCGGAGAGGGCTCCTTGACCGATCCCTGCTGTCGGAGGCGCTCGACGAAAATCCTCTTCTGCTGCCCGGCCATGTATTGTTCGAACTCGCGTACCGTCCGGCCCGGCTCGAACCACTCGTTGTCGGCGCTGAAGGCGCGGAAGACGATCGTGCGCGCCGCCGGGTCGAATCCCGGGCTGAGGCTCATGTCGTCCCCCATTTGCGATTCCATCTGCTTGGCCGCCTGCTTTACTTTCGCGACGCCGCCGAGCAGCCTCGGGCCGAGGGTGCCGAGTACCCATGCCGATCCGGCCGTGCCGTAGATGTACGTGACCGCGTAGCAGACCGGCATCACGCTCAGGTCCGTGTCGCGTCCGCCGGGCAGCTCGTGAATCGTGTCGGTGGCGGCTCCGATGACGGCCGACATCGTCTGTGAGCCGGCCAGCAGACCGGCCGCCTGTGCCGCGTCGTAGCCCATGACGATCGCGCAGCCCCATACCGAGAGCAGACACATTACGCAGACGACTACCGCGAAGCCGACCTGCGGGAGACCGTCTTTTCTGAGCCCCCTGAAAAATTGGGGTCCCACCGAGTAGCCGATCGAGAATAGAAACATCAGAAAGAAAAGCGTTTTGGCCGGCTCCGGTATCCGGATGTTCATTTGTCCGACGACGACGCCCACGAGCAGCACGCTGGTCACGACGCCGAGCGAGAAGCTTCTGAAGCGGAACTTGCCGATCCAAAAGCCGATCGCGACGGTCAGAAAGACGGCCAGCGTGGAATTTTCCTGAAAGAACTTGACGATATCGGTTCCCGTGAACATATTTCGTAAGGTATTTGGTTGCGTTCCATGCGGCGGGGCGAACGCTCCGTCCCGGACATCCGAACAATCCGTGTGCCGGACTGGGCCGCCGCGTCCGCAAGTCGCTAAAGCGGGACCTTATGCGCTAACCGGAGCGATGCTCCGGCCGTAGGGAGGCAGGGTGCGTGTCCCGGTGCGACCGGTCCGCGTTCTGCCTTTTTCAGTCGGGGGGGGAAATATTCGTTTTGTCTCGGGTTCCGGGACTTCCGCACTCGCTCCGGACCGTTCCCGGGCCCGACTTCCGGTCCGTCCGCTCGTGCCCGTAGCCGGGGGCAGGGGGTGCGCGCACTCGGCATCGGCGTTTCCCGTTCGAGCGGACGACTGCCGAAGATTCGTGCATGGCGCTCTTTGTCGGGCACGAGTTTTCCCGAGAGGCAGAGGGCGGGGAAAGTCAGATCCGTCGCCGTTTACGAAAGCATGGAACGGGCTATGGGGAACTGTCGGATAAAAATCAGGCTTTCACCGGGGACGGTGCGGAGGGCCGGAAAGAAATGGAAATGGATCGAGCCGGCCGATCCGGGCGCCCTGAAAGGACTTCCGATTCCTTGGTTTCCAAAGTCTCGTGATGTCCGATGGAACGGTGCGGAAATGGCCGGTCTTCCGGCGTAAAGGCTGCGCGCCGGAGAGGGCTGGTCGTGAATTTTCCGCGACTTTATGGCGCCATTTACTCGGCATGCGGTCAGTTGCTTTTCTTGTAGCTCAGGACGGCCCAAGCGTTGAAAGCGATAGCGAAGCCGCACAAGGCGAGGAACTGCGGTATCATTTCGCCGAATGCGCTGCCTTTCAGGTATACCAGCCTCATTACCTGTATGAAATACTTCAGGGGATTGACGGCCGTGATCGCCTGTGCCCATTGCGGCATGCTGGTGACCGGCGTGAACAGGCCGCTCATCAGCAAAAGGATCATCATGAAGAAATACATCACGAACATGGCCTGCTGCATGGTATCCGAATAGTTCGAGATGACCAGCCCCATCCCCGAGACGACCAGAATATAGACCGAGGCGAACAGGAATAAGGTGAGCAGGCTGCCTGCCGGGCGGATGCCGTAGACCGTTAGGCCCAACCCGATACAGAAAGCCAGTACGACGAAGCCGATAGCCCAGTAGGGGATCAGCTTGGCCAATACGAACGTCAGCTTTTTGACGGGGGTGACGTTCATCTGTTCGATGGTTCCCGTCTCTTTCTCGCTGACGATGTTCAGGGCGGGCAAGAAACCGCACAGCATCGTGAGCAGCATGACCATCAGGGCGGGGACCATAAAGACCTTGTAGTCCAGATGCGGGTTGAACTTGTATTGCGGTACGACACGGAACGAGGGAATCTCTGCCGCCGCCCCTTCGGCCTGGCCGCCGTGCTCCTCCCTCAGTTCGCTGGAGTAGTCGGCGAGTATGGACGAAAGGTACGAGGAGCCCAGGCCGCCTTTCGTGCCGTTGACCGCGTTGGCGGAGATCATCGCGCGGCCTGCGCTCCCGTTGCTCATGTTCCGCTCGAAATCGCTTTCGATTTCGAGAATGATATCCGCTTCTCCCGATTCGATGCTTTCCATAGCCTCGCCGTAGGTTGCCGAAACGTCCGTAAGTCTGAAATAGCCGGAGGACGTCGCTTTATGGACCAGGCGCTCCGAGCTGGTACTGCGATCGTTGTCGACGACGCTCAGCCTGACGTTCTCGATCTCCTGATTGGCGGCCCATGGAAATACCAGCATCATCATGAGGGGCATCGCCAGAATCATCCGCGGCAAGAACGAGTTTCTCCGGATTTGCTTGAACTCTTTCTCCAATAAAAACTTCAGCATAGTCGTCTAATTTAGTCTGGTCTTGAAGTTGCGCAGCGCGAGTATGACGAAGCCGACGGCCATGGTGCCGATTATGACGAGCTCTTTTACGATAAACCGCGCTTCGACGCCTTGGATCATGATTTTCTTCACGGCCTCGATGTACCAGCGGGCCGGTACGATTGCGGAAATCCATTGCAGCGCCCGCGGCATGCTTTCTACGGGGAACATCATGCCCGAGAGCAGCATGACAGGCATCATCAATCCCATGCCCGAGGCCAGCATGGCCGCCATCTGGGTATTTACCAGAGTGGATATGAACAGCCCCAGCGCCAGTCCTACGAAAATGAACATCAGCGATATCAGCGCCAGCCAGAACAGGTTTCCGGCTACCGGCACATCGAGGACATACACGGATAGAACGAGTATCGTCGCCAGGTTGACGACGGTGAGCACAAAGTAGGGAACCGCCTTGGCGAGGATGATGTATATCGGCCTCATCGGCGACGAAAGCAGGATTTCCATCGTTCCCGTCTCCTTCTCGCGCACGATGGCTATCGAGGTCATCATGGCGCAGATGAGCATCAGCACCATGCCCATGACGCCCGGCACGAAATTGTAGGCGCTCTTCGATTGGGGGTTGTAGAGCATCTTGATCTCGGGTACGATTCGGAACGGAGCGTTGTGCCGCTCCATCAGTTCCTGCTGATAGGAGCTCAGTATCTCCGAGGCGTAACCGGTGAGCATCGACGCCTGATTCGGATCGGTTCCGTCCGTTATCAGTTGGACGGCCGCCTCTCCGTTTTTCAGCAGGTTGTCCGCGAAGTTCTCGCTGAAAACGACGACCAGATTGATTTTGCCGCGCTTGAATACGTCGTTGATCTGGTCGGGCGTCGTCAGTTCCTCGGCTATGGTAAAGTATTCGCTTGCCCTGAATCGCTCCGCGATCAGCTTTGTGGCCGCGTCCTTCGAGGGATCGAATATCGCTGTCTGCGTGTTCTTTACCTCGGTGGTGATGGCGAACCCGAAAAGCAGTATTTGTACGACGGGCATTACCAGCAATATCAGTATGGTCCGTTTGTCGCGGAAAATGTGGTCGAACTCTTTTTTGACGAATGTGATGAACTGCTTCATAGGTCAATCCGCTTTACGTGTCGCTTTTCTCGCCAGCTGCTGGAAAACGTCGTCCATCGTGGACGCGCGGAACCGGGCGCGCAGGTTCTTGGGCGTATCGAGCGCCTCGATTCTGCCGTCGACCATGATCGATACGCGGTCGCAGTATTCCGCCTCGTCCATGTAGTGGGTGGTAACGAAAACCGTAATGCCCCGTTCCGCCGCCTGATATATGAGCTCCCAGAATTGGCGGCGGGTCACGGGGTCGACGCCGCCTGTCGGCTCGTCCAGAAAAACCACTTTCGGCTCGTGGAAAATGGATACCGAGAAGGAGAGTTTCTGTTTCCAGCCCAGCGGCAACGATCTGACGAGCGTGTCGCGTTCCGTCTCGAATCCGAGCTCCTGCAGAATCTCCGTCGTCTTGGCGGCGATCTCCTGGTCTTTCATTCCGTAGATTCCGCCGAAAAGCCGCATGTTCTCCCACACTTTCAGGTCCTCGTACAGCGAGAATTTTTGGCTCATGTAGCCGATGTGCCTCTTGACTTGCTCGGGTTGCTCGGAGATGTCGAATCCTGCTACGCTGCCTTTGCCCGACGTCGGACGGCTGAGTCCGCACAACATGCGCATGGCGGTGGTTTTTCCGGCGCCGTTCGCGCCGAGAAATCCGAATATCTCGCCTTTTGTCACTTCAAAAGAGATACGATCGACCGCCGTGAAGCTGCCGAACCGCTTGGTCAGGTTCTCCGTGTATATGACCGTATCCTTCATCGTTCCGATTTTTTTGACAGTAGCATAAAACAATCTTCCACGGTCGGCCGAATGCGCTTCACCTCGATGTCCGAATGGCCTCTGTCCGCCAAATACCGCTTCAGGTCCTCGGAGCTGCCGCGCCCGTCGATCGTGACATGGAAGGTTTCGCCGAACGAAAAGGAGGATTTGACGAAGGGCAGGTCCCGCAGGTCCTTTAGCAGACGGTGCATCCGGCCGGTTCGGACGGACCAGAGCGTGTCGGGAAATCCGGCGACGATGTTCCGGGGGGTATCGACCCGCATGAATTCTCCGTTCTGTATTAGGGCGATGCGGTCGCACAGCGTGGCCTCGTCCATGTACGGCGTCGAGGCGAGTATGGTGATTCCCTGCGCCCTGAGCTTCGTCAGCATTTCCCAAAGCTCCTTACGTGATACCGGGTCGACGCCCGTAGTCGGTTCGTCCAGAAACAATACGGCGGGCTTGTGTATCAGCGCGCAGCTCAAAGCCAGCTTTTGCTTCATTCCGCCCGACAGCTTTCCCGCCCGGCGGTTTTTGAACGGCTCGATCTGCTTGTAAATATCTTCTATCAGGCGATAGTTCTCCTCGACGGTGGTGTTGAAAACCGTAGCGAAGAAACGGAGGTTCTCTTCCACGGTCAGATCCTGATAGAGCGAGAATTTGCCCGGCATGTATCCGATCATGCTGCGGATCCGCTTATAGTCCCTTACCACGTCGAGTCCGGCGACGGTGGCGGTTCCGCTGTCGGCGAGCAGGAGCGTCGTCAGGATGCGGAACAGCGTTGTCTTGCCCGCTCCGTCGGGACCGATGATGCCGTAGATCTCGCCTCGATTTACATCGAAGCTAAGGTCCTTCAGGGCCCGGACCGGTCCGTAGGCTTTGTTTATCCTGTTTGCGGACAGTGCGATCATGGCTACCTGATTTTGATTTCTCCGTACATGCCTTTTTTGATATAGCCGTCGTTTCGTACGGCCACCTTGACCGCGTATACCAAATTGGCTCGCTCGTCGCGGGTCTGAATGGTCTTCGGCGTAAATTCGGCTTGGTCCGAAATCCATGTGACCGTTCCCGGATATTCCCTGCGGTCGGACTCGCCCCGGTCGGCATATACTTCTACCTGCTGTCCGATCTTCAGCTCGGTCAGCTGGCCGGCGGTGATGTATACGCGCAGGTTCATACGGGCTATGTCGGCTACCTTGAACAGGGCCCTTCCCTGTACGGCCCATTCGCCCTGCTCGGCGTATTTCGACAGGACGGTTCCGTCGATAGGGCTGGAAATGACGTTCTGGCGTATCTGGTCCTCGATCTGCGCTACCTGCGCCTGCAGTCCCGTGCTCTCACCCGACACGTTGCGGTTGTTGTTCTCCAGCGTTTCCGTCTGGGCGGCCAGCTGCTTTTCGAGCAGGGCGATCTGCGCGTTAATGTCGTCCAGTTGCTTTTGATTGGCCGCGTTGGATCGTACCAGGTTTTCATAGCGCGTCCGTTCGGTTTTCTGTGTGGCGATTTGCTGCTGAATCGAGGCGATCTGGCGCGAGACATCGTAATGGCGGCTTTCGACGGCCGTCATATTGGCCAGCAGCTGCATTTTTCTCAGGAATTCTTTTGTCCGTTCATTCTGTGGATTGGTAAATACTTCCTTCGGCGTTCCATACTCCACGACATTACCGCCATCTAAAAATATCACTTTATTGGCAACATGCCTTACAAAGTTCATTTCGTGAGATACTAAGAGCATCGTATGTCCTTCTGCCGCAACATTTTTGATTGTCTCAAGTACTTCACCGACAAGCTCCGGGTCTAAGGCTGAAGTCGGCTCGTCGAGCAGGAGCAATTCCGG
>CABUJP010000098.1:0-9807 GCA_902491835.1 uncultured Alistipes sp.
TACGAAATCAATCGGTTATTCAATTCAAGGCAAAGGGTTTATCAGTACGGGCGGAAAGACAGGACCCGCAACCGATCGATACCTCTTTCAAAGCATCGACCGAAAGGGAAAAGATCGATGAGGCAAGCGCAATCCGGCTTTATTCGGCGCACCGACCGGAACCTCACCTGAAAGTCCGCCCGATACCGACCTCCCGGAAACAGGTTTCCCTTACCTCAGGATCAAGGGCGGTAAGCTATCAGGGCCGAAGAAGCCGGCACAGGAACGCTGTTCCCCGTAAAAACAGCCAGCGCCTCGGAGGCGATCCGGCCGTCCAGACAGACCGCATGCCAGTCGCCCGGCGGAATCCGCACTCGTTTCTCGGCCCGCGCACCGTTGTACACGACCAGAATCTCCCGCCACGGATCGCCCCCCGCATGATCGACGAGCCTGTAAGCCACCACGTGCGTATCGCCCGTGTCGAGAAATCTCAGATGACGCTCGATCTCCGCCGCGGTAGCCAATCGGAAAGCCGGATGAGTCCTGCGCAGGGCGATCAGACCCCGGTAGTAATCGAACACATCCTTATGGTTCGCCTTGAAGGACCAGTCGATCCGGTTGACCCAATCGGGGGAGTCGTGGCTGTTGGACACGCCGCCCTTGGTCCGCAGCATTTCCTCGCCCGCGAAAATCGAGGGAATACCCTGCGCAGTCAGAACGACGGTCTGAGCCAGCTTGTCGAAGCGGACGAGCTCCTCCTCGGTCATGCCTTCGGGCGCCGACGCACGGAGCTTGTCGACGAGCGAGAGGTCGTCGTGACACGAAACGTAGTTGATCGTTTCCGCCGAATGCCCCCCATAGGCGACGGGCGAATCGCCCGAGGAATCGAAACCGACCTGAGAATGGGCCGTGGCTCCGACGACACCGAAGCGGACATTCCGGTCCAGACCGGGTTTCCCCGACACGAAGCCCGGCTCCGTCGAATCCCCCCACCCTCCTCTGAGCGCATCGCGCAGATCGTCGCCGAACACGGCGATCCGGGGCAGCCGCGGTCCGGCGCGCTTGACAGCTCTCAGCGACTCGTCCAAAGGCGAGCGGGCCGCCGTCCACCCCTCCCCGTAGAGCAGAATCGACGGATCGATCCGGTCGAGCGCGCGCCTCACCTCGTTCATCGTCCCGATATCGTGCACTCCCATCAGATCGAAGCGGAACCCGTCGACATGATACTCCTCGGCCCAATAGCACACGGCATCGACGATCAGCCGGCGCACCATAGCCCGTTCGGAAGCCGTCTCGTTCCCGCAGCCCGTCGCGTCGGAAAAGGAGCCGTCGGCCTCGTGCCGATAGTAGTATCCCGGCACGGTCAGCGAGAAATTCGATTCCTCGGTCCGGTGAGTGTGGTTGTAGACCGCGTCCATCACCACGCGAATCCCGTTGCGGTGCAGACTCCGGATCATTTGCTTGAACTCGCGGATCCGCACGGCGGGGTCGTACGGGTCGGTCGCGTAGGAACCCTCCGGGACGAAATAGTTTTTCGGATCGTAGCCCCAGTTGTATACGCCGTCCTGCAACCGGCTCTCGTCAATCGACCCGAAGTCGAAAGAGGGCAACAGATGGACATGCGTGACGCCCAGCTCCTTCAAATGGTCCAGCCCCGTAGCGAGACCTTCGGCCGAGCGCGTGCCTTCCTCTGTCAGCGCCAGATACTTTCCCTTGTGTCTCACGCCCGAATCGGGAGCGATCGACAGGTCGCGGTGGTGCATCTCGTAAATCACGATATCGGTCGGAGAGCTCATCGGCGGACGCAAGTCTTTCTCCCACCCTTCGGGATCGGTCTCGCGCAGATCGACGATCGCGGCACGGTCGCCGTTCACTCCCACGGCCTTTGCCCGGACGCCGGGCGTTTCGGGCAGCCATCGCCCGTCATAAAATATACCGAACGTATAGAACAGCCCCTTGCGGTCTCCCGGCAGTTCGGCCGTCCACGTGCCGCCGGACGAAGCATCCATCGGCCAAGTCAGCAACGGACCGCCGCCCTCGCCCGCGCCGTACAGCCTCAGGCGAACCCGCTCGGCCGAAGGCGCCCATAGCCGGAACGAGGAGCCCTCGGGCGAATAGGTCAGCTCGAGGTCGTCGCCCCGGTAGACGGGATAGCGGTCGTATTTCGTTTCGTCTCTCATCGAAAGAGCGTTTTTCATGTCAGCGGAAAGGACGGACATTCCGTCCGGCAGCCACTCGCGCCGAAAGCGCCGGCAGGATTCCGGCCGTCGCTCCGCCGCAATCCGGACTGTGCCCGATGCCGCCGAAACGCGACGGCGCGGCGAGCCTTTCGGGAAGATAACGAATCAAATACCGGGCAAAGTATCCGCTTCCTGCCCCTCTCGCGGGTTCGGCCGATACGTCGCCGAAGATTGTCGTTCAGGCCGAGCGTTTTAAACTGCCCGTTATTTTTCATAATTTTGTCGAAGCGGCTTCAAGCTATTGGGACGGGACGGAAACGTCTGCGGCCCCGCTCGCGCCGCCGAACGTATCCAAACCGATCATGCCATGAAAGAGTCCGTAAAAAAGATCGTAGTCTTCACCGGCGCCGGCGTAAGCGCCGACAGCGGCCTGTCCACCTTCCGTGACGCGGACGGCCTGTGGGACAAGTACCGCATCGAGGACGTCTGCACGCCCGAGGCACTGACCCGCAACCGGGAAAAGGTCGTCGAGTTCTATAACATCCGGCGGCGCGAGCTGCTCGGATGCAGTCCGAACGCGGGTCACGAGGCCATTCGCCGGCTGGAAGACCATTTCGACGTGGACGTGATCACGCAGAACATCGACGACCTGCACGAGCGGGCCGGCAGCTCGCGCGTGCTGCATCTGCACGGCGAACTGCGCAAGCTGCGCAGCAGCATCGACGAATCGCTCATCGTACCGATCGACGGCTGGGAGCAGAAACCCGACCAAAGGGCGCCCGACGGATCGCTGCTGCGGCCGTTCGTCGTATTTTTCGGCGAAGGAGTCCCGATGTTCGACCGGGCGGCACGCATCGCCGCGACGGCCGACCTGATGATCGTCGTAGGCACTTCGCTGGCCGTTTATCCGGCCGCATCTCTGGTCCGGTACATCCGACCGGAAGTGCCCGTATTTCTGGTCGATCCGGGTCTGCCCGACACATCGGGCATCCGCAACCCCGTCGAGCATATCCGGGCCGGAGCCGCGCAGGGCATGCCGCTGCTGGCCGACCGGCTGATCGAAGAGTACGGCGGCAGGACATCGGTCTGACAATCAGCCTGTCACCGGCTCCGGCATACCGCGTACGGAATACAGGGGGCAGTCGTGCCGCGTTTTTTCCCAGCCATGCTATCCGAGGCTCCGAAGCCGGCGAACAGAACAGGACGCCGGCCGGAACGGCAGACTCTCCGCAACCCTTACGCATCGGACCGAAATCCGATGCGGAGCGACGCCGGCACCCGAAAAAAATCCGTGCGGTAAACCGCTCACGGCAAAACCCATAGCCGCCCATCCGGTCCGAATTTCGCGGCGAGCTCTCCGATTCAGCCCTCGATCGAGTATCTTTGCAGAAAACCCTATTCCACGAAGCATGAGTTTCGGTCACGAAATCAAAAGCCTTCTTTCCGGCTGGAAAGCGACCGCCGTCCTGCTGACGCTGACAGCGGTCGCCATGGCGGCCGCCACGCTGATCGAGGCCCGGATCAATCCGACGGCGGCACGGGCTGTCGTTTACCATTCATGGTGGTTCGGCCTGCTGTTGTTGCTGCTCGCGGTCAATTTCATGCTGATAGCCCGCAGAATGCGACTGGCACGCCGCCGCCGGTGGGGCGTCCTGCTGCTGCACTACGGATTCGCCGTGACGCTGGCGGGAGCGTTCGTCACGCATGCGTGGGGATACGAAGGCTACATGCACATCCGCGAGGGCGAGACCTCGAACCGGATGATGACGACCGACCGCAGCGTGCGCGAAGTACCTTTCGAAATCACGCTGAACCGATTCACGTTGAGCCGCTACCAAGGATCGCAGAGTCCATCGTCATACGAAAGCGATGTCACCATCCGCTACAAGGGAAAGGAGCGCAACCAGAAAATCTACATGAACAACATCGCCCGCGTCGGCGGATTCCGCATCTACCAGTCGTCTTACGACCGCGATGAGCGGGGCACGATCCTGTCTGTCAACCACGACCCGACCGGTACGGCCCTGACCTACGCGGGCTACGCGCTGTTGTTCGCAGGGCTGGTCGCCTCGCTGGCAAGCCGGAAGTCCCGGCTACGGACCTTGTACCGGTCGCTCGGAACGACGGTCCGCCTGCTGGTCGTCGCCGGACTGCTGCTCTCGGCCGGCTGTTCGGCGGATACCGGGAGCAGAACTTCGGACGACGTTCCCGACCGGACGATCGCTGCGCGTTTCGGCGCATTGCCCGTACAATCCCTCGACGGACGGATCGAACCGCTCGGTAGCTATGCTTCGGAAGTATTACGCAAACTCTATCACGGAGAACGTTATCGCGGAATGAACGCCGCCCAGGTGCTGCTCGGCATCGTGACCGACTCGGCGCGCTGGAGCCGCGAGCCGCTGATCCGCCTCGACTCGAAACCGCTGCGCGAAGCGCTGGGCACGAACCGGACGCATATCTCGTTCGTCGAGTTGTTCGACGGCGTTCCGCCCGACGGTTACCGGATCGGCAGGCAGGCGGAAGCGGTCTATGCGAAAGCGCCGGCCGAGCGGACGAAACTGGACAAGGAGTACCTGAAATTGGACGAAAAGGCGAACATCCTATACGGTTTGCTCGGCGGACGAACGTTGCGGATTTTTCCTGTCCCGGACAGCGACCGGTGGCTGGCGCCGGGCGAGCGATCGCAAAATATGACGGCGACCGACTCGGCACGGACCGCCGAGCTGTTCGGCAGACTGGTCCGGGCCTCGGTCTCCCGCGACACGGCCGAAATCGGCCACGCGCTCGACGCCGTCCGCCGCTACCAAACGGAGCTCTGTCCCGGGCTACACTCCCGCCGGATCACGGCCGAACTGCTTTACAACCGCCTCTCCCCGTTCCGTTGGGCCATGCGAGGTTACCTGATTCTCGGGGCCGCGCTGCTGGGAGCCGCCCTGTGGGAAATATTCGGCAAAAACCGGCGCCGCGCGGCCCGGATCGCCGGTATCGCGGCGGCGGCCGTCGCGGCCGTATTTGCATGGCAGACGTTCGGCCTCGGGCTCCGCTGGTACGTCAGCGGCCATGCGCCGTGGTCGAACGCCTACGAAACGATGGTCTACGTCGGCTGGGCGACCGTACTGTCGGGTCTGGTCTTCGCCCGCCGCTCGCGTCTCGCTCCGGCTTTGGCCGCTCTGATGGGAGGCGTCGCGCTGTTCGTGTCGAACCTGAACTGGCTCGACCCGCAGATCACGCCGCTGGTCCCGGTGCTCAAGTCCTACTGGCTGATGATCCATGTGTCGGTCGTCACGGCCAGCTACGGCTTTTTCGGCATCTGCGCGGCCTGCGGCATCGCCTCGCTCGCGGCAACCGCCTTCGGCCGAAATCTCAGAGAACTGCGCGCGATCAACGAAATGGCGATGATCGTCGGGCTGGCGCTGCTGACCGCGGGCATTTTCTTCGGCGCCGTCTGGGCCAACGAGTCGTGGGGCCGCTACTGGGGCTGGGACCCGAAGGAGACCTGGGCGCTGATCACGATGTTCGCCTACGCGCTGGCGACCCACTCCCGGCATATTCCTTGGCTCGACGGTCCGTTCGCGTTCGACGTGCTATCGGTCGTTTGCTTCGCGACCGTGCTGATGACCTTTTTCGGCGTAAACTACTACTTGTCCGGACTGCATTCTTACGGACACAGCGGAGGCGTTTCGCTGACCGTTCCGCTGATCGGGGCCTCCGTCGTCATAGTGCTGATCGCGGTGGCGGCCGGCCGATATTTCAAAACCTCGAAAAAAAGATGATTCCGGTATGAAAAGGCTGTTCGCGCTGCTGACCCTGATTCTGACCGCCGCGACGCTCGCCCGTAGCGGACGCGACGGGGAGCGGGACTATCTGTACGATCCGCTGCCGGTCATCCTGCCCGAAGGGATCAACCATTTGCTCGATAACTCACAGTCGGAGCTGGAAGAGATGAAAGGATTCGACCGAGTCGTCGAACGGTTCATGCAACGATGGGAGATCACCGGCGCGTCGATCGCCGTGATGAAAAACGGACGTCTGCTGTACAGCAAGGGCTACGGCTGGGCCGACAAGGAGCGGAACGTGCGCACCGACGTCAAGCACATTTTCCGCATCGCCTCGCTGTCGAAGCTGATCACGGCGACGGGCATCATGAAACTGCAGGAAGACGGCCTGCTATCGCTCGAAGACCGGGTGTTCGGCGAGCAGGGCATTCTCTGCGACTCGGCTTTCCGAGAGATCCGCGACCGCCGGATCGAAAAGATCACCGTCGAGCACCTGCTCCGGCATCAGGGCGGCTACTCGATCCGCGCGGGCGATCCGCTGTTCTGCTCGGTGAGCGTCGCCCGTCAACTGGGCATCCGTCCTCCGGTCAGCTTCGACGACATGGTGCGCTACGCCGCCCAGACCCGACTGCGCTACGAGCCGGGCAGCAGCAATGTCTACTCGAACCTGGGCTACGTCGTGCTGACCAAGGTGATCGAGAAAGTCAGCGGCATGCCCTATGAAAAGTTCATACAGGACAGCATCCTCACCCCGATCGGATGCTACGACATGCATATAGGCCACTCGTTCTACGAAATGAGATTCCCCAACGAAGTACGCTACTACGAGCCGGCGGACACGGAACCGGTCGAGCTCTTCGACGGCAGCGGCCAGCTCGTGCCCCGGTGCTACGGAGGATGCGACCTGCAAGTGCTGAGCGGAGCCGGCGGCTGGGTCGCCTCGCCTACGGAGCTGATGAAGTTCATCACGGCCATCGATCCCGAAGACTCGAAGCCCGACATCCTGAAGCCCCGGACCATCGCCTACATGACCGAGAAGGACAAAAGAAAGTTCCCGATCGGCTGGATGCAAACCACCGAAAGCGACGACTGGTCGCGCACCGGCTCGCTCTCGGGATCGAGCGCGCTGCTCAAGCGGCAGCACGACGGATACAGCTGGGTGTTCGTCACGAACACGAGCTCATGGTCGGGCTCGCGCTTCACGCGCAAGATCTCGGCGATGATGAAGCAGGCCATGAGCAAGGTCAGGCAATGGCCCGACCGGGACCTGTTCTCCGTCGAGCGGCAGCAGCCCTCCGGACCACAGCCCGACACGGTGCGGCTGACGCATACCGCCGGGGCGAAAACCGCGTTTCCGCATTCCCGCTCAGGCAGCCGACCGCCCATATAGCGATTCGCCCGAGACAAGATAGACCGAAACGGCCGACGCATATTCCGCCGATCGCGCGACGACGCGGAACTCCGAGCGAGCGGTCCCCCGACAATCCGTCCGACGGTCTGCCCTCATTCTCAAACGCCACCGGGAAAAGAGACGCGGATGTCCCGCGAAAGATCAATACTGCTCCTGCTCGCTCGGGAAATCGCCGCTCTTGACATCCTCGACATAACGACTGACGCCCGTCATCATCTGCGTATAAAGATCGGCGTAGCGACGCAGGAAACGGGGGGAGAACTCGTTGTTGATTCCCAGCATGTCGTGAATGACGAGCACTTGTCCGTCGGTTCCTCCTCCGGCTCCGATGCCGATCGTAGGAATCTCCAGTTCCTGCGAGACACGCGTTCCGAGCACGGCCGGAATCTTCTCGAGCACCAGACCGAAACAGCCGGCGTCCTCGAGCAGATGAGCGTCGCGGACGAGCTTATCGGCCTCGGCCTGTTCCTTGGCCCGAACGGCATAGGTTCCGTACTTGTGAATGGATTGGGGAGTCAGGCCCAAATGCCCCATGACCGGAATGCCGGCGCAGAGAATGCGTTGTACCGACTCGAGGATCTCCTCGCCTCCCTCGAGCTTGACGGCGTCGGCCTCGGCCTCCTTCATGATGCGGACGGCCGACGCGAGCGCTTCGCGCGAGTTGCCCTGATAGGTGCCGAACGGCATATCGACGACCACCAGAGCCCGCTTGACGGCCCTCGTCACGCTGCGTGCATGATAGATCATATGGTCGAGCGTCATCGGAACGGTCGTCTCGAAACCGGCCATCACGTTGGCGGCCGAATCCCCGACCAACACGACGTCCACCCCGGCGGCATCGACGATACGGGCCATCGAGTAGTCGTAGGCCGTCAGCATCGAAATCTTTTCCCCGCGACTTTTCATCTCCCGCAGGCGATAGGTCGTCACCACCCTCGTTTTGCTGTCTGTCGACATGGCTTCTTCGTTTTTATTCCGGACAAATTTAGAATTATAATCGGCAACGAGCAATCTTTCGCCGATTTATTCGCCCGGCGCCAGCCACCGGCGGTAGGCCTCCCACAGCACGATGCCGGCCGCCACGGAAACGTTGAGCGAGTGCTTGGTTCCGCCCTGAGGTATCTCGACGGCCCCGTCGCACAGATCGGCCACGCGCTGCTGCACTCCGTCGACCTCGTTGCCGAATACCAGCGCGTACCGGATTCCGGATTCCGGAACCCATCGCTCGAGCGAAACCGAGCCCTCGGCCTGCTCGACGCACAGTATGCGATACCCGTCGGCCCTCAGTGCGGCGACGGCGTCGGCCGTATCGGCGAAATACGTCCACGGCACGGTCAGTTCGGCCCCCAGCGCCGTCTTGTGAATATCGCGCGACGGAGGTGTGGCCGTAATGCCGCACAGGCAGAGCCGCCCGACGGCAAACGCGTCGCACGTACGAAAAAACGATCCGACGTTATTCATGCTGCGCACATTGTCGAGCACGACCGCAACCGGACATTTCGGCGCGGCGGCATATTCTTCGGCGGAAAGCCGCCCCAATTCGTCGTTGGTCGTTTTTCTCATATTCGAGCGTTTTTCACCCGCAAATATAGCTTGTATTAAATAAAATAATTTATTAATTTTGGGTGTTTTTGTTTTTTTGCCAAAAGCAAAAGCCGGCCCGGCAGCGGCGACACCATGCGCAGGACCGGTTCCGATCTGCCGAACCCGAACTCAAGACAACCTAAAACTACCGTCCTATGAACAACACTCCTCTTATTTTCTGGATCGTTCCGCTGGCCTCCCTCGTGGCTCTCGGATTCGCATGGTATTTCTTTCGCGCGATGATGCGCTGCAGCGAGGGAACGGATCGAATGAAAGAGATCGCGGCCCACGTCCGCCAAGGCGCGATGGCCTACCTGCGGCAGCAATATAAGGTCGTAACGGTCGTCTTTCTGATTCTGGCGCTGTTCTTCGCCTTCCTCGCCTACGGACTGGGCGTGCAGAACCCGTGGGTTCCGTTCGCATTCCTCACGGGCGGCCTTTTCTCCGGCTTGGCCGGTTATATCGGCATGCGGACCGCGACCTACGCCTCGGCCCGTACGGCGCAGGCCGCGAGCCAGTCGCTGAACCAAGGGCTCAGAGTAGCTTTCCGCAGCGGCGCGGTGATGGGTCTGGTCGTCGTCGGCCTCGGTCTGCTCGACATCTCGGTCTGGTATCTGGTTCTGAATCACTTCATCGACGCGACGGGTCCCCAAAAGCTGATGATCATCACCACGACGATGCTGACTTTCGGCATGGGAGCCTCGACGCAGGCGCTCTTCGCACGGGTCGGCGGAGGCATCTATACGAAAGCGGCCGACGTCGGAGCCGATCTGGTCGGCAAGGTCGAGGCCGGTATCCCCGAGGACGATCCGCGCAACCCGGCGACGATAGCCGATAACGTGGGCGACAACGTAGGCGACGTGGCCGGCATGGGAGC
>CABUJP010000099.1:0-9435 GCA_902491835.1 uncultured Alistipes sp.
CGATCAGTCCTGCGGCCAGTACGGCACCCGACACCACCGCCTGCGGAGCGTAGTCTCCGCCCATTGCGTCAATTCCTATTCTCGTCATAAGCTATGACTTTGGCCCGGACGGCTACTCCGCTTTCTTCTCGATCGCAAGACGACCTCTGTAGAAGCCGCATTCGGGGCATACTCTGTGGTAAAGCACGGCTGCGCCGCAGTTCGAGCACGTCGAAACGGTCGGAACCTCGGCCTTGTAGTGCGTCCTTCTCTTGTCTCGTCTCGTGCTGGAGACCTTATGCTTGGGATGTGCCATTTTTGAAAAAGTTTGTACTGTTAATATTCTTCGTTATCTGTCCGCCCTGCGAGCCCGTCCGCGACGGGGCTATTTCGCGGGCTTGATTTCCTTGAGTTTTTCCCACGGAGAGTTTCCGTCCGCCTCGGCTTCCGAACACAGGCGGCCGAACTCTTCCGCGCTGACGATCCGGAAACGCGACAACATATCCGGATCGCAGGTGCTGCGTCCCTCGCCGTCGTCGGGATGAACCCGCTGGTAGGGCAGGCTCAGGCAGATGCTTTCGTAGATGTACTGCGCCACGTTCAGCTCGGTCTCCGACGGGCTGATCCACATCACCTCTCCGTCGCTCTCCCGCTCGCAATCACTGTATCGGACATGCAGCGAACCCTCGTAGCGGACCGGCATCATGAACTCTTCCAGACAGCGGTCGCACTCGACGGCCACCTCGCCGCGGATGTCGAAGTCCAGCGCCATGCCATTGCTTCTTTTGTCGAGCGTCAGCCTCACGTCGGCGTTTCCCCTGTGGATTTCCGAGCCTTCGAACGCTTCGAAAAAGCGATCGTCGACCTTCATATCGAACCGGTGGGTGCCTTCCTTGAGACCTTTGAAAGCGATGGCGTATTTCTTCAAAACATCCATTCCGTGTCAAAAATAGAGCACAAAGGTATACATTTTTAACATAAATGCAAAACCATCGGCTAATATCCGGCTCCTCCGACGACCCGAGCTCCGGGAACGATTTTTCCGTCTCTTCGCCGTGCGGCAGAGTCCGTTTCGGCCTACGGCCGAAGCGAGCGCGCGACGAGCGTCAGATCGCACAGCGCGACGGCTACCGCCGCCTCGACGACGACCGGAGCGCGGAGCGCGATGCAGGCGTCGTGCCTCCCCTTGATCCGCAGCTCCTCGGGTTTGCCCGACTCGGTGTTGAGCGTGATCTGCGGCGACGAGATGCTGGCCGTCGGCTTGATCGCCACGCGGACGACGACCGGGTTGCCGTTCGTAAGCCCGCCCACGATTCCCCCGGCATTGTTCGTCGCGGTCGTGCCGTCCGGGCTGATGATCGGGTCGTTGTGCTCGCTGCCCCGCATTCGAGCGGCGGCGAATCCTGCGCCGAACTCTACGCCCTTGACCGCCGGAATCGAGAAAAGCAGGTGGCTCATCGTGCTTTCGACCGAGTCGAAGAACGGCTCGCCCAGCGCGGGCGGTACGCCGGTCGCGGTGCATTCGACGATGCCTCCGACCGAATCCTGAGCCCGCAACGCCTCCTCGACGATTTTCGGAAAGTCGTCCGGATTGTTACAATCGTCGATCTCGACGATCCGGCTTTCGATCCTGACCTTGCGGCCGAGAATCTTCTTGGCTACGACGCCGGCCGCTACCAGCCCGAGCGTCAGCCGTCCCGAGAAGTGTCCGCCGCCCCGGTAGTCGTTGAAGCCGCCGAACTTGCGGGCGGCGACCCAGTCGGAGTGCGAGGGGCGGGGATGGGCGACGAGGTTGGCATAGTCGCCCGAGAGGGTGTTCTCGTTGCGGAACAGAACGGTCAGCGGCGCTCCGGTCGTCCGGCCTCGGAACAGGCCGGTAGCGATTTCCGGAAGGTCGCTTTCCTTGCGGGGCGTCGTACCCCGCTTGCCGCTTTTGCGGCGGTTCAGGTCCTTTTCGAACGATTTCTCGTCGAGCGCGATGCCGGCCGGTACGCCGTCGAGCGTAACGCCGACCAGCGGGCCGTGCGACTCGCCGAAAATAGAGACCCTGAATAGTCTTCCGAAGCTGTTCATATGGTTGTCTTTTCGTTGTGGCCGTTCTCGTCCGGGCGAAGCAGCCCGCTCAGGTCGTCCCAGAATTCGGGGTACGACTTGGCGACGGCTTCCGCGCCGCGGATCGTGACACTTCCCCGTTCGCACCGCAGGGCCGCTACGGCGGCGGCCATCGCGATCCGGTGGTCGTTGTGGCTGCTGACCTCCGTGCTGCGGATTTCGCCTCCGGTGACGCGCATGACGTCGGGCGTGGACAGGTCGACGTCGATACCCATGTTTTCGAGCACGTCGGCGATCGTGCGTGCCCGGTCGCTCTCCTTGTGCGCGAGCCGCCGGGTTCCCCTCAGCGTCGAGACGCCTTGGCAGGAGGCTGCGAGCGCCGCCAGCGCGGGGAAGAGGTCGGGGCAGTGCGTGGCGTCGAACTCGAAAGCGTGCAGCGGGCTGCGGCGCACCGTGACCGAGTCGGTGGTCGTCGTGATCTGGGCTCCGGCGCGGGTCAGCGCGTCGACGATGGCCATGTCGGCCTGCAGCGAGACGGGATTCAGGTTGCGCACCGTCACCTCGCCGGTCGTCGCGCCGGCTACCAGCAGGCAGGAGGCTCCGCTCCAGTCGCCCTCGACGTTGTATCGGGCCGGGGCGTATCGCTGGCGCCCTTCGATGAAGAACTGACGGTACTCGTTGTGCTTGACGTCGATGCCGAACGCGCCGAGCAGCGAAAGCGTCATGTCGATGTACGGGCGGCTTTTGAGGTTGTGCGCGGTGAGCGTCGTGTCGCGTTCGGCCAGCGGCAGGGCCATCAGCAGTCCGGTAATGAATTGCGAGCTGAGCGACCCGTCCACCGATACGGCGCCTCCGTGCAGAGGGCCCTCGATGCGGATCGGGAGGTATCCGCCTTCGCTCGTCACCTTGGCTCCCAGCGTGCGCAGCGGTTTCTCCATCATCGCCAGCGGGCGTCGCAGAATCGAGCCTCGGCCGGTAATCGTGATCCGCTCGCCGCAAAGCGCCGCGATCGGCGTGAAAAGCCGGGCCGCCAGTCCCGACTCGCCGATATGAATCGCCTGCGCGTGAGGACGAAGTCCGCCGCGGACCGTATAGGTCGTGCCGTCTGTTCCCGCCTCTACCTCGGCGCCCAGATCGGCGGCCACCTGCAGCGCGGCGCGGGTGTCGTCGCACAGGATCATATTGGTCAGCGTGCTCGTCCCCTCGCAGAGCAGGGCGGCCGCAACGGCCCGCTGGGCATAGCTTTTCGACGAAGGAGCCGTTACGCTGCCTTCCGCCCGGGATCGTCTGATCGTCTTGTCCATAGAGCCTCAGCGCAGTTTGAAGTCCTGTCCCAGATAGACCTTGCGCACCATTTCGTCGTTGGCCAGATCCTCGGCCGAGCCGGCTTTCAGGATGCGGCCCTCGAACAGCAGGTAGGTGCGGTCGGTGATCGAAAGGGTCTCGTGTACGTTGTGGTCGGTGATAATCACGCCGATGTTCTTGTTCTTGAGCGTGGCCACGATGCTCTGGATGTCTTCGACGGCGATCGGGTCGACGCCTGCGAACGGCTCGTCGAGCAGGATGAATTTCGGATTGATGGCTACGGCGCGCGCGATTTCGGTCCGTCGGCGCTCGCCTCCCGAAAGCTGGATGCCGAGGCTCTTGCGGACCTTGGTCAGGCGGAACTCCTCGATCAGGTTCTCGAGCCGCTCGGCCTGATAGTCTTTCGGAAAGTCCGTCATTTGCAGTACGGCCTTGATGTTGTCTTTGACCGAGAGCCGCCGGAACACCGAGGCCTCCTGTGCCAGATACCCCACGCCTTTCTGGGCGCGCTTGTAGACCGGCTCCTTGGTGATCTCCTGATCCTCGAGAAAGATTTGGCCCTCGTTGGGCTTGATCAGCCCGACGATCATGTAGAACGTCGTCGTCTTGCCGGCGCCGTTGGGGCCGAGCAGCCCGACGATCTCGCCTTGGTTGACCTCGATCGAAACGTGGTCGACGACCGTGCGGGCCTTGTATCGCTTGACTAAGTCTTTCGTGTATAATCTCATAAGAATGGCGCGCCGAGTGAAATTTTTTCTACAAAGTTAGAAATTTTCGGAAATTCTTTCTATCTTTAATCATTAATATGGATAGGTAAGGGTATAATATAGGATACAGATGTCTGGGAAACAAAATATTGAGCTGCGCGACTGCCTGAAACGCTATTTCGGCTTCGACAGCTTCAAGGGAAATCAGGAGGCCGTTATCCGAAACGTGCTGGACGGAAAGGATACGTTCGTGCTGATGCCGACCGGGGGCGGCAAGTCGCTGTGCTACCAGCTGCCCGCGCTGATGATGGACGGGGTGGCGATCGTCATTTCGCCGCTGATCGCGCTGATGAAAAATCAGGTGGACGCGATGCGGACCTTCAGCATGGAGGACGGCGTGGCCCATTTCCTGAACTCGTCGCTGAACAAGGCGGCCGTAGCGAAGGTCAAGGGCGACGTGCTCGACGGCAAGACCAAGCTGCTCTATTTCGCCCCCGAGTCGCTTACGAAGGAGGATAACGTCAATTTCCTGCGCAAGATCAAAATTTCGTTCTATGCGATCGACGAGGCGCACTGCATTTCGGAGTGGGGGCACGACTTCCGGCCGGAGTATCGCCGCATACGCCCGATCATCAACGAGATCGGACCCGCGCCGCTGATCGCGCTGACGGCGACCGCGACGCCCAAGGTGCAGATGGATATCCAGAAGAACCTGGGCATGCTCGACTCGGCGGTGTTCAAGTCGTCGTTCAACCGCCCGAACCTGTTTTACGAAGTCCGCGCGAAAACCAATGCGACCAAGGAGATCATCCGCTACATCAAGAGCAATGAGGGCAAGTCGGGCATCATCTACTGCCTGAGCCGCAAGAAGGTCGAGGAGCTTTCGGAGCTGCTGGCCGCCAACAATATCAAAGTGACTCCCTATCACGCCGGTATGGACGCGGCGACGCGCGCCGCGAATCAGGACAAGTTTCTGCACGAGCAGGTGGATGTGATCGTCGCGACGATCGCTTTCGGCATGGGTATCGACAAACCCGACGTGCGCTACGTAATCCATTACGATATTCCCAAGAGTCTCGAGGGATATTATCAGGAGACGGGCCGGGCCGGCCGCGACGGAGCGGGCGGGCACTGCATCACGTTCTACAGCTACAAGGACATTCAGAAGCTCGAGAAGTTCATGCAGGGCAAGCCGTTGGCCGAACAGGAGATCGGCCGCCTGCTGTTGCAGGAGACCGTCTCGTATGCCGAGAGCTCGGTTTGCCGGCGCAAGACGCTGCTGCACTATTTCGGAGAGGAGTTCGCGGAGGAGAATTGCGGATGCTGCGACAACTGCCTGCATCCGAAACCGCGCTTCGAGGGCATGGAGCCGATGAGGCTGATGCTGCAGGTGCTTCAGTCCATAGGCGACAAGTTCAAGGCCGACTATCTGATCAACATGCTGGTCGGACGCAACAACGCGCTGATCAAGTCCTACAACCACCACAAAAGCGAGTGGTTCGGCGTGGGCAGCGACCGCAACGACCGCTTCTGGGGGGCTGTCGTGCGTCAGGCTCTGATCTTGGGGCTGATCGACAAGAATATCGAGAACTACGGCCTGCTGTCGATCAATGCGGCGGGGGAGGAGTTCGTCCGTCATCCGCACTCGGTGATGATCGCGGCCGACCACGAGTACGAGGACGGGGACGACGACGATACCGTGTCGCCGCCGGCAGGAAAGGGCGGCGTGGCCGACGAGGAGCTATACGCTATGCTGAAGGACCTTCGCAAGCAGGTGGCCCGGCAGATGGAGCTGCCTCCGTTCGTGATTTTTCAGGACCCGTCGCTCGAGGATATGTCGATCCAGTATCCGGTCACGCTCGACGAGATGCAGAATATCACCGGCGTCGGTGCCGGTAAGGCCCGCAAGTTCGGCAAGCCGTTCGTCGAGCTGATCAAGAAATATTGTGACGAGAAGGACATCGTCCGCCCTCAGGACATGGTCGTCAAGAGCGTCGTCAACAAGAGCGGAAGCAAGGTGTTCATCATTCAGAGCATCGACCGGCAGATGGACTTCGAGGACATCGCCCGCGCCCGCGACATGGATTTCGACGAGCTGCTGACCGAGATCGAGGCGATCGTTCACTCGGGGACACGGCTCAATGTCGGCTACTATGTCGATCAGGTGGTCGACGAGGACAAGGCCGAGGAGATATACCTCTACTTCAAGGAGGATGCCGAGACCGACTCGCTCGACGAGGCGATCAGGGAGCTGGGCGGCGACTTCACCGAGGAGGAGATCCGCTTGGTGCGGATCAAGTTCATGAGCGAGCTGGGTAACTGATCCCTTGCTTCGTGCGGATTCCCTGCCGCACGGGAGGGGCCGGAAACGGCGGAATATGACCGTCGAAGAGATGGAACCGGAGGCTGCGGGAAGCCTGGTGGCGGCTCGTGCCGGGAAGCCGGGGCCTCCGTGCGGCGGGCGAGGCGGCCGGACACTTTTTACGGAAGCGGGTGCGGGGCCGGCATGGCGGAAGCGAAGTAACGGAGAATCGAATGAACGTAAGACCGAAAAAATACCTGGGTCAGCATTTCCTGACCGACCTGTCCGTCGCGCGGCGCATAGCCGACGCGCTGCGTGCCGGCCGTTGCCGGACGGTGCTCGAGGTGGGATGCGGAACGGGCATGCTGACGCAGTTTCTGCTCGAACGCGACGACATCGACCTGTATGGAGCCGAAGTCGACGGCGAGAGCGTCGAATACCTCCGCGAGCATTATCCGCAGTTCGTCCCCCGCCTAATGGAGGGGGATTTTCTGCAAATGGACCTCTCCGCGATGTTTCCTGGCGGTGTGAACGTGATCGGTAATTTTCCGTACAACATATCCTCGCAGATTTTTTTCAAGATACTGGCCTCCCGCGACCAGGTGCCGGAAGTGGTCGGCATGGTGCAGCGCGAGGTGGCGCTGCGGATTGCCGGGAGTCCCGGAGGCAAGGACTACGGCATACTGAGCGTCTTTCTGCAGGCGTTTTACGATATCGAATACCTGTTTACCGTCGGCGAGGGCGTGTTCAATCCGCCTCCCAAGGTCAAGAGCGCCGTGGTCCGGCTCGTGCGTAACGGCGTGGAGCGGCTCGACTGCGACGAGGCGCTTTTCGCGCGTGTCGTGAAGGCGACTTTCGGCCAGCGCCGCAAGACGATCCGCAATTCGCTGCATGCGGCGTTCGGCGATCTGCGCGGCGAGGTGCACGACTATTTTTCGCTCCGACCCGAAGTGCTGAGCGTGAAGCAGTTCGAGGAACTGACACGTTGGGTGGGCGAGCGGATTGCGGAAAAACGGTAGGATCGGCGGCGGACAGCGCCGCCGTTCGCGCATGTCCCGGTGGAGAATGTCTGCATGGGCCGAAGCGGCGGGCGGATTGGCCGGAAAGCCGGGCGGAACGTTGCGGTCCGGACCGCGGTTGCCGGAGCGGCTCCGCGAAGTGAAAGGATGCCCGGACTTCCTGCCGGTGCGGGGAAGGGCGTTCGGCGAGACGGGGCGTTTCGGGGAGCGAATGCTCCGGAAAGGGCGCTCGGTTGAGGGCGTTCCGGAGGAGCCGGATACTCCGGAGACCGGATCGGAATATTTGGGAGAACTTGACTGCTAAACCTGACATAACTATGAAACGATTGATCGGAGCCGTCCTGTTGTTGACGGCAGCTATTACGTGCCGGGCGGCGGAGGTCGGAAGCCTGCGCTGCGAGTATTTGGCCGATCCGCTGGGAATCGACGCGACGCGTCCCCGGCTGAGCTGGATCGTGTCGTCGCCGTTGCGCGGCGACCGCCAGACGGCTTATCGGGTGCTGGTCGCCTCGTCGCCCGAGCTGCTCGCCCGCGGAGAGGGCGACTTGTGGGACAGCGGGAAAACGGCCTCGGCCCGCAGCGTTCAGGTCGAATACGGCGGAAAGCCGCTCGCGGGCCTTGCCAAGTGCTACTGGAAAGTGCGGGTGTGGGATGCCGACGATCGCCCGAGTCGCTGGAGCGAGCCGGCCCGCTGGAGCATGGGGCCGCTCTGCGAGGAAGACTGGGGCGGGGCCGAATGGATCGCCGCCCGCGACGAGGAGACGTGGCGGAACGAGTGGGCCGAGCATAAGCGCCGCGACGTCGAGAACCGGGAGCCGAACACCTGGCCTTGGTTCGTCGGCACGGGCCGGACGATCTGGGACCTGTACGAGAACGCCTCGCCCCGCTACGATCCTTCGCCTCTGATGCGCAAGGAATTCTCCGTCGGAAGGAAGGTCGTCTCGGCCGACCTGTACGTCTGCGGACTGGGCTATTACGAAGCTTATCTGAACGGACGCCGGGTCGGTGACCATGTGCTCGATCCTGCCTGGACCAATTTTCACAAGCGGGCGTTCTACGTGACTTACGACGTGACCGGGATGATCCGCCGGGGAGGCAATGCGATCGGGATCATGCTCGGTCGCGGTCAGTACAGCCCGATATGCACCGATATCTGGGGATTGTACCGCTCGAAATGGGTCGGGCAGCCCAAGGCGATCGCGCTGCTTACGATCCGGTACAGCGACGGTACGACCGAGCGGGTCGTGACCGACGAGAGCTGGCGGACCGCCGGCGGTCCGGTCGTGTACGACGACACGCGCCACGGCGAGTTGTACGATGCTCGTTTGGAGCAGGACGGCTGGAACGAGGCCGGATTTTCCGCTGAAGGGTGGCGTCCGGCCGTCCCGGTTCCCGGAGCCGGCCCGCTGCGGGCACAGATGATGCCGCCCGTGCGGGCGTTCGATCCGATCGAGCCCGTCCGGACTTTCGACCGGGGGAACGGACAGACGATCTACGATGCCGGGCGTAACATCGCCGGTTGGGCTCGCGTGCGGGTCCGGGGACCCGAGGGCGCTCGCGTGCTGGTCGAGTATTGCGAGCTGCCGTCGGACCGGGAACTCGTGCCCGACATCCATCCGTCGAAGCTGAAAATCCGCGTCGAGGACCCGGATTACGCCTCCTTTTACGACAAGTCGATCAATATCCGTCAGCAGAACGGCTACATATTAAAAGGTAAGGGGACGGAGACGTTCGAGTGCCGTTTCGCGTATATGGGTTTCCAGTTCGTCCGCGTGACGGCCGATCCGGGCGTCACGGTCGAGCGGGTCGAGGCCGTGCCGGTTCATACCGACGTGGCCGAGGCTGGACGTTTCGTTTGCTCGAACGATGTGGTCAATCGTCTGCAAGGCATGTCGCGCGCGAGTCTGCTGAACAATTTCCACAGCATTCCGACCGACTGTCCGCACCGCGAGAAACAGGGCTGGACGGCCGACACTTACATGACCGATCAGGCGGCGATCTACAATTTCGATATGGCCGCCTTCTATGCCAAGTGGGTCGAGGATTTGGCCGGTACGCAGGACTCGGCGGG
>CABUJP010000100.1:0-9287 GCA_902491835.1 uncultured Alistipes sp.
ATTCGATTGCGAAACAGAACGAGACGCCTATTTTCGTCGGTCCGAAGTAGTTTTTGTGTCCCCGGCCGAGATACCGGCCGCACCGCTTCCATACATAGCGTTCGTAGTCCGACCGTAGGTAACCCAAAGCCGCCGTAGCCTCGACGCTCCAACGCTTTCCGACGGGCCACCGGTATCCGTATGCCACGCCCGCCCCGTACAGGCTTCCCTCGTATCGCCGGTCGGCCATGCCCAGAAACTTCACGCCTCCGGCATTGAAACCGGCGTACAGAAGATGCACGCCCAGAAAGTGCCCCTCGGAACGGCAGCGGAACCAGCGCCGGATTTCGGGCTGAATCAGCCAGAACTTGAATTTCCGATTGTCGCCGAACGTCCACGGATTATACCCTGCGTCGATCACAAGCGAAATATCCGGAGCCAAGCCCGTTTCAAAACCGGCGTTGAGCGACGCCGTCGCCCAGTACAGCGCATTCGTCTTGACTTCCAGCAGAGGAAGGGGTCTCCTCGATCCGGTCGGCCGCTCCTGCGCGGCGGCCCGGCCGCCCCATATCGCTCCCAAGCACAACAGGGCGAGGACTACCCGATTGGATATGAACACATTCATTATTCAGAGCTTTTATCGTTCCCGGCTTCCATACGAACGGGCAGAACCGCGGCAGGCGGTCATTCTTGGCCGCACACCTGCTCCACGATCCATGCCCACAGATTGGCCGTCAGCCGGTCGAAATCCGTCGTAACCGTTCCGTCCGTATTGGCTTGCGAGCTCAACCGGCCGTTCTGGTTCAAGTTGGCGTCGCCATGATACACGATGCGGGCCCGCCGGTTGACTCCGACGACCATCGCCTTTTCGTAGCCGGCCGCATCGCTGACCACCAGAGGAGTCACATCCGACGGATAGTCCGAGCAATAGGCCGCGTAGTCGTCGGCTTTCGCGATCGGCGCGTTTTCGGCCACCGTCCCGAAGGGCGAAGCGAAAAAGCGCCTGTTGCCGTCCGTCTGCGCCGCGCGCTTGAACTTTCCTCCGACGGCGGGACTCTGATAGTAATATTTCCATGTTCCGTCCTTAGTCAGGTACTTGCGCAAGTTCGCATTGGTCGTTTCGGTGTCGGTCCCCACGATCAGCACCCGGTTCGGACTGCCTTGGAGCCATGCGAGCACGACCTGAGCCAGATCGTCCGAAATCGAGGTATTGTAGGTCAGGTAAATGACATCCTGAGTATTGATCGTGTTTTTCACATTTCGGTATATATCGGAGCCGGAGCCCGCGCTCGTGGCCTGCATCTCCGTGCGGGAAGCCTCCGAGAAAGAGAATCCCCCGACGATCACCGTGCCGGTGGGCGAAAAGTTTTTCGCATTGTCCAATATCTTTCGCAGCGGCAGCCCGCTTGCCGCCGCGGGATTGTTCGTTCCGAGCGAGCCCACTTCCGTCACCGACAGCACTCGGATGAAGCGCTTGCGGTATTTCTCCGGACTCTCCTGCCTTACCGAGACATCCAGCGTCCAACGTCCGGCTGTCACCCGTAGCCTGGCCGTCACGTCGCTTTGCGTGCGGTTATCTGCTGTCGTAGTGAAGACCAATCGCGTGACCGTCTCCGCGTCGCCGGAGTTCCGCCCGATCGAGACCGTAAAGCCGTTGTCTCCCGGCAGCGAGGCGCCGACGCCCGATACGGCCGTGCCGACAAGGCTTCCGGAGGCATCCAGCCACTGGATCGTATAGGGCAACGTCGCCTGAACGTCCACCGTGTCGGCTTTTCCCGCCGGATAGCCGAGCGTCACGCTACGGGACGACAAGCCGATATAGTTGTCTCCCTCGAAATGCATCTCGGTCGTAAAGTCCTCCCACGGCTCGATCTCCGCGACGATGCTCGTCGCCTTGTTCACGGCAGCCAGACCGGGATCGCTCCACCCCGGGCCGGTTACCTTTCTGATCCGGAAAACGTACTTGTAATTTCTCAGTACTTGGCCGAACGGATGGCCCTCGAGGCCCGGATCGAAATCCACCCGGTAATAAGTAGGCTGGGACTGTCCGTCGTAATATCCCCCCACGACGATGCAGGTTGCTTCCGTCAGCCGTGCCGCCGCATCGGCCACTCCGTCGGCCTCGGGGACATAGATTCCGGCAATCGAAACGGGGTCCGGCTCGCTCGTCTCCGTTACGACCGGGGACTGGGATTTCACCGCGCCCGCGAATACCGACGGCACGGTGACCCGGGGCGACTCCGGAGCGAAAGACTCGTCGGGCGCAAGCTGGATTTTGTCGTTCGGACGGTACAAACGGACGCTTTCGATCCTTAGCGGGCGCGAATCCGTCGTCAGGTCTTTCTCCACATCGATCCGGGCCACGGCCCGCAGCATCTTGACGCTGAAACGATTTTCCCTGTCGGCCTCCAGTCCGGACGGAACGGCGATCTCGCCGTACATGGGCAGACTCTGCGCGGCTCCCGTGAACGAGCATCCTATTTCGGCCTTGACCTCGGCCTCCGAGTGGCCCGGCGAAGGCGCGTAAGCGGCGAACGCATCGCCGTAATTGCCGGCCAGCATCAGCTTGACCGGCTTGGACGTGCTGAGGAGCTTAGCCTGAAACTGAGTACCGCTTCCGGTCGATTCGAGCCTCTCCCCCTCCGTCATGTAGCGATACACATACTTGCCGTTTTCCTGCTCGAGCACGAGTATCATCACGTCCTCGATCCGGTTTTCCGCATCGCCGGACAAGCCTCCGGCTCTCGCGCCTTTCGTCGGAAGCGCCGGTTGCGGCAGACTGACCGTCAGGCGCACCAGCGTCCCGTCGTGCCTTGCAACGCCGTCTTCCGGAGACATCTTCGTACAAGCCGCGAAAAACAAGACAGACAGCCATGCAATTACCGGCAGCCGAAAGCGAGAGCCTCGTTCCTCTGGGACGGGATCGTCCCTATCGCTATTTCCATACTTGCTCATTGTTTTCCGTTTGTCGTTACCAAATATCCCATTGGTATATTTCATCCCATGGGGTGATTTCCGTATAAACGGACAAGCCCCCGCCCTCATTCAGATCGATTAACAGATTGACGGTCCGGCCCGTCGGCAGCGAGATCGGACGGCCGTCGTCGTCGGTCACCGAAGCGATCAGGCGATCGGCCGACCGACCGATCGCTTTCTCATACAGATTCACCGTCACGCCGCCCGCCGGAGAGACGGCCGGATCGGTATGGATCAGATTGAACGCCTCGTCGGTCGAGAAGTCCCCGTTATCATGGAACGCGCCGGTCCTGCGAACCCGGGCCGTACCCGCGATCGGGTTTCCGACAAAGTCATAGCCGTCGTTAGGTATCTCGACGGTGAGGTAATAGCGGTCCTCAGGAATACGCCGGTCCAGTCCTCGCACGGTAATGCGCATTCTGGCATTCTTACGGGCCAGAGTAATCACCTCGGGACCGGCCGCCCCTACCGGGGCAAGCCGGGCATGTCCGAAAAACAGATCGTCCGGCGTACCGTGAAAGGCATCCTCTCCCTCGATCAGCGAAACGGCCCGCTCTTCGATCCCACTCCCTTGGACGGGCGAATGGAACAACTGGCCCGCCCCCGCATTGGTCCATGCCGAGACATGACAGCGATCGAGCGCCTCGACGGGCAACAGGACCGGCGCATGGCGCACGATCTGTTCCCCGGTTACGGAGACTCGGCCGACGAAATGCCCATCCGGAGAGAAAAGGTACAACACGGCGCTGCCCGCCTCCCCGGTCTCCGTGATATCTCGCCCCGTAACTTCGTCCATAATCTTCAGTACGACGAGCCTGTCTTCCGCTTCCGGAGGACAGTCGCTTCGGTCCTCCCGGATACAGCCGGGCAGACAGAACAGCCAGCACAGAAAGAAGGACAGCCATCCTCTGCAGAACAGATATCGAGCCGTATTCACGATCCGTATTGTTTAGACGACCCTGAGCCTACCCCGCAGAACATAGCTGCCGATACTCTCGGGGACAGGTTCCGGGCCGGACAATCCTTTTTCCGACTACCACTCCACGTTCTGGACAAGTTCCGTCGCCCACTCCTGAGGCTCGACGGTGACCGTGAGAGACGCCGGATCGGCCGGCACTTCCGGATCAGTGCTGCCGCCTCCCAGCCGTTTGAGCGTCACATTGACCGTATAGACGTGATTGCGCTGAATGAAGGTCCCGTCGCTGGTAGCACCGTCTTCCCCCGACTTGTCGTTGATGCGGAACGGAAAGTAGGCGGGTTGTCCGTCGTAAGTTCCCACAAGCGTAATGAGGGTGGCATTGCCTCCGCTATTGTCGTTCGGGAACACATAGAAATAACGGTTTGAATGATCGTCTGCCGATATGGTTTCCGACAGATAGCTTTTTTCGGTGCTTTTGTCTCCGGCCATGCCGCCGTAAAACAGTTCCGGAGTGTTGACCGACGGAAGCCCCATCGTGGCCGAGCCGCGTGCCTTCATGATGACCGCCCGGCTCAGCACGAATTTGTCCGGATCGTGCCCGGCTTCCGGAGAAATGGTGATCGTCCCCAGTTTGACCTTAGCGGCGACACGGCTGACGGATACGGTTGTCGCGGCGGTAGAATTGGCCGAGAGCGTCACCGTCCCTTCCCCGCTCATGAAAAGTCCGTTCGTTTGCGGAGACTGGGTCTCCAGATCCATCGCATTCTGAGCATCGGCGAACCAACTGTAATTGATTCCGTCCGGGAAAGCGACGCCGGAGGGAACGTTCGCCACCACCACGACTTTCTTCGTTCCGGCGATCAGCCCGGTGATCGTCTCGGAGAAGCTCGACGAAGCGAAGGTTTGTTTCTTATCCAGCGTACCGTTGGCATTGAATACGAATACCGTCACGTTCTTGACCGTGTTTTCGGCTTTTTCCAGGTCTTCGGCTCCCGCGCCGTCCGACGGAACGACAGCCTTGGAGCCGGCCGTCTGCCGGTTCAGCGTAACGGTCAGGGACGCAGTCTCCCCGGAAGGGGAGCTTTCCGTGTCGTTTTCAGCGCAGGAGACCGATAAGAATGCGGAGGCGAAAAGACATACGAATACCGATAATAAGCCTCTTTTTCCGATGTTGATGCTCGTTTCCATAATAATATTGTATTTTATCAAAAATATGATCATATCCTCGGACGATTACGGAGACATGCAAAAAGCGTGACATATCGAGCATTTTTCGACTAAGTTATTCGTAGTTCGGTATAAGGAGACATACGATCGGATTCGCAATAAACAAACAGACAGATTTATACGGGACCCCTATCCAAGCCCTGCTCCACTTTCAAAAAATTTCGCAGGCGACTACAAACCCGTGCGTACCGTTTCGTGTCGCGACAGGGCTGACGGAAGCTCCTTCCGCATTTTTCCGGATTGTCGAGATATGGCCAAAAAACAAGCACCCCGGATCGTGTGTTCCTCCAAAGCATTTTTGATTCTCTCTGCTGTAACATGCAATTCTCGCTTCTGCAACACTGTACGGTTCCCGTTTTCGGGATGGCAGGCAGGCTTCCGCCCTGCATAGATCTCTTCCGCACTCTTCCCGCATCAGTCCTCATACGCGTATCTCGTCGTAACTTTTCCCGATTATCTTGTCGCACCAAGAAACGACCTTACAGAACAATACGCGTAAAAAAATCCGTTTTCTGACGGGGGAAGCAATATTTCCCCGTTTGCAGAAGTTATTATACACATCTATTTTTGCGACATCAACAGTATGCAGCGAGTATCGGAGTTCATGGGCAATGGAGTCGTGTGCGAATTGCGAATTTTCTTTCGGTCGTCGGACCAGTCGTCGCGGTGCGTTTTCCCGACGTTGTACGCCGAGTCCCGGAATCCCGGGCGGTTCTTCAGGACACGCGCCCGTCGCCCGCTCATCCGTTCCGCGCGACATTTCCATATCGCAGGCATCGAAAAATATTGTCATATGTTCAGGAAAGTACGTTCAGTTTTTCGGATTCCTACTTTCCCGGACGATAGAAAACATCGCGTATGCAGAGAGTTAAATTTTCTCCCGAGCCACAAAAGCTGAAAGAGGCCGTCCGCAGATTGTCGCGTGTCCGAATTCAGCTTACCCGCCGGCAGTGGATCGTTGCGGTTGCCGCACTGGCTGCCGTTGCAGCCCTGCTTATTTGGTTGCTGCGTCCGCGGACGCAGCAACCCGTCTACCCGATCGTCGCGGTCGAACCGGTGACTACGGACAACGTGAACATATACGGGGAATATGTGGGACGGATCCGCGCCCAGCAGTTCGTCGAAGTCCACGCCCGTGTGGAAGGCTATCTCGAGCAGATGCTTTTCGCAGAAGGAACGCATGTCAACAAAGGACAGACCCTCTTTGTCATCGATCCGAAGCTCTATCGCGCCCGTGCGAACAGGGCACGGGCTCAGCTGAACAAAGCCCGCGCGCAGGCATTGAAGGCCGAGCGCGACCTGAACCGCATCCGGCCTCTTTACGAGCAAAATGCCGCCAGCCAGCTCGATCTCGACAATGCGATCGCCGCTTACGAAAGCGCTGCGGCGGATGTCAAGGTCAGCGAAGCCGATCTCACGCAAGCCGAAATGACGCTGGGCTACACGACCGTACGATCGCCCATTTCGGGCTACATATCCGAACGCAGCGCGGATATCGGTACATTGGTCGGTCCGGGAGGACAGTCACTGCTGGCCACCGTCGTCAAAAGCGACACGGTCCGCGTGGATTTCAGTATGACGGCGCTTGACTACCTGCGCAGCAAGGCTCGCAACGTCAACCTCGGCCACAAGGACTCCACCCGCAAATGGGACCCTTATATCACCGTTACGCTGGCCGACGATTCGCAATACCCGTTCCGCGGCCTCGTCGATTTCGCGGACCCCCAGGTCGACCCGAGGACGGGCACTTTCTCCGTCCGGGCCGAAATGCCCAATCCGGAACACGTCCTGCTGCCCGGACAGTTCACCAAAGTCAAGCTGTTGCTCGACGTCCGCGAGAACGCTGTCGTAGTACCGTCCAAGGCACTCGTGATCGAGAAGGGCGGCGCCTATCTTTTCGTCGTGCGCCCGGACAGCATCGTGGAGAAGCGTTTCGTGGAAACAGGGCCCGAATTGGGCAACAGCATCGTAATCGAGCGGGGACTGGTCCAGGGTGAGGATATCGTCACGGAAGGATATCACAAACTCTCGCATGGGATGAAGGTACAACCCGCAAGGGAAGCCGTCCGGAAAGAAACCGAAAAGGAAGAATAGCCTATGAAACTGGATTTCTTTATCGATCGTCCCGTGTTCTCCACGGTTCTGTCCACCGTTATCGTCATCGTCGGGATCGTGGGCCTCGTACTGTTGCCCGTAGATCAGTATCCGCAAATCGTGCCGCCGGTAGTGAAGGTCTCGGCCTCCTATCCGGGAGCGAACGCACAGACCGTCACTCAGGCCGTGGCCACTCCCATCGAGCAGGAACTCAACGGTACGCCCGGCATGATCTATATGGAGTCTTCCAGCTCCAACTCGGGCAGTTTCTCCGCCACGGTCACTTTCGATATATCCACCGATCCGGACTTGGCGGCCGTCGATATCCAGAACAGGCTGAAACAGGCCGAATCGCGTCTGCCAGCCGAAGTGGTACAGAACGGCATTTCGGTGGAAAAGCAGGCATCCAGCAAGCTGATGACCATTACCCTGCTCTCGTCCGACCCGAAATTCGACGAGATTTACCTGAGCAACTACGCCACACTGAACGTATTGGACATGTTGCGCCGGATTCCGGGCGTGGGCAGCGTGTCGAACGTCGGCAGCCGCTATTACGCCATGCAGATATGGGTGCAGCCCGATAAACTGGCCAACCTCGGGCTCACCGTAAGCGATCTGCAAGCGGCCCTAAAAGACCAGAACCGGGAGTCAGCCGCCGGCGTGCTGGGACAGGCGCCGATGGAAGGCGTGGACATCACGATCCCCATCACTGCTCAAGGCCGTCTTTCGTCGGTCAGTCAGTTCGAGGAGATCGTAATCCGGGCGAATCCGGACGGCTCGATCATCCGGTTGCGCGACGTAGCGCGTATCTCGCTCGAAGCCTCGTCCTACAATACCGAAAGCGGCATAAACGGCGGGAACGCCGCCGTACTGAACATCAACATGCTGCCGGGAGCGAACGCCATGCAGGTCGCCGAATCGGTCCGGGAGACGATGGAAGAGATCAGCCTGAGTTTTCCCGAGGGCATCTCCTACAACATCCCGTTCGACATGACCACGTATATTTCGGAGTCGATCCATCACGTTTACCGCACGTTGTTCGAGGCCCTGCTGCTGGTAATTCTGGTCGTTTACCTCTCTCTGCAAAGCTGGCGCGCAACGATCATTCCCGTTGTGGCCGTGCCGATCTCTCTGATCGGCACCTTCGGCGTGATGATGCTTTTCGGGTTCTCGCTGAATATGCTGACGCTGCTGGGATTGATTCTGGCCATCGGTATCGTGGTGGACGACGCCATCGTGGTGGTGGAGAACGTGGACCGCATCATGCACGAAGAGCATCTTCCCGCACGCGAGGCGACAAAAAAAAGCGATGAAGAATCTGGGAGGGGCGCTCATCGCCATGTCGCTGGTACTCTGCGCCGTTTTCGTGCCGGTAAGCTTCCTGTCCGGGATCACGGGACAGCTCTACCGCCAGTTCACGATCACGATCGCCGTATCGGTAGTGATCTCCACGGTCGTGGCGCTGACGCTCAGCCCTGTCATGTGTTCGCTTTTCCTGAAACCGGACTCCGGCCGCAAAAACCGTTTCTTCCGGCGAATTAATTTCGGACTGGCCACCGGCAACCGTTTCTACGGCCGCATGATCCGCGCGTCGCTGAAGCACTCGCGGCGTATGTTTACCGCTTTCGGAATCATCATGGTCGGCATCTGGATGATGAACCGACTCGTGCCCAGCAGCTTCATGCCGCAGGAAGATCAGGGTTACTTCACCGTGGAACTGGAATTGCCCGAAGGGGCAACCATCGAACGCACCCGGGAGGTGACGGACCGGGCCATGGCTTTCCTGACGGCGGAACCGGACGTGCAGTACGTGCTGAACGTCACGGGTTCCAGCGCCCGCGTAGGGACCAATCAGGCCCGCAGCCTGCTGACGGTCATTCTCAAGCCATGGAACGAACGGCAGTCGGAGAGAATCGACGAGGTGATGAACCGCGTGCGGACCGAACTGTCGAGATATCCCGAGAGCAAAGTCTACCTCTCGACTCCCGCGGTCATCCCCGGTTTGGGTTCTTCGGGCGGTTTCGAAATGGTGCTCGAAGCCCGCGGAAGCATGACCTACGAAGAGCTGCAGCGCGCGGTCGATACACTGATG
>CABUJP010000101.1:0-9250 GCA_902491835.1 uncultured Alistipes sp.
CGGGCCCGGGACTTTCTGCCGCAGATTTACCGGAATCCCGTTTTCGTTTCACGCGACATGTTCGGACGAGGAGTCTTTCTGATCCTGTCGGGCCTGTTCAAGAAAGCGATCATCTCGGACTATATCAGCCTGAACTTCGTCGACCGAGTATTCGATAACCCCATGCTGTACAGCGGCTTCGAGAACCTGATGGGGGTTTACGGATACGCCCTGCAGATTTACTGCGACTTCTCGGGATACTCCGATATGGCGATCGGGCTGGCCCTGTTGCTCGGGTTCCGGTTCCCGATCAACTTCGATTCGCCCTACCAGTCGGCTACGATCACCGAGTTCTGGCGGCGCTGGCATATCTCGCTGTCGAGCTGGCTGAAGGACTACCTTTACATTTCGCTGGGCGGGAACCGCAAGGGGCGCGCGAGGACGTACGCGAACCTGATGCTGACGATGCTGCTGGGCGGGCTGTGGCACGGAGCGGCCGTCCGATTCATCCTGTGGGGGGCGCTGCACGGAGTCGCGCTGGCCGTTCATAAGGCGCTGATGCACGCTTTCCCCTCGGCGTTCAAGGCTTCCGGGGAGCAGATGAGGCCGTGGCGGCGGGTTCTGGGTGTGCTGGTCACGTTCCATGTGGTCTGTCTGGGCTGGATTCTGTTCCGCGCTCCGGACATGCAGACGGGCGGGCAGATTCTTTCGCAGATTTTCGGCCATTTCCAATGGAGGCTGATCCCTCAGGTCGTTTCCGGCTACGGGGCCGTCATGGCTTTGATGGCCGCGGGCTACCTGCTGCATATGCTGCCGCGCCGGGCCGAGGCGTGGGGCGAACGGACCGTTGCGGGCGCTCCGCTCGTTGTCAAGGCACTGATGCTGACCGTGCTGATATGGTGCGTCATGCAGATCAAGTCGTCTGAAATCCAGCCGTTCATCTATTTCCAGTTCTGACCGGGATAGCGTCGGAGAATCTTCTGCGGTCCGATACTTTTCGTCGCATCCGTTTGTATTTGATCGCGATGTCCGAGGCGACTCGTATTCGTGCCGTTTCGGCTGAGGACGCGATATGATGCCGGAAGCCGCCCGACGGATTTGCGGCGCGCGGAGGCGGATCGGAACATTTGACTTGTCGTGAGGACAAAGTCCCTGTCTTGCCCGGGCCTTGTCCCGATCCCGTCGGGCTTGCGTCCGGAGGGCCATACGGGTCGGACGAGTCCCTCGGTCAAGGGGTACGGAGAACGGAACCTTCTCCGCATGCGGGCGGATAGTTGGCGATCCGCTTTTTTCGTCGTATTTTTGAGACCGAACGAAAAACACCGCTATGTGGCAATCGCTTCTCGACCTCGACCGGGAGCTCCTGCTCGCCCTGAACGGCGACGGGGGCGCTTTTTGGGACGCTTTCTTCTATTTCGTGACGGCCCGGCTCACTTGGATTCCGCTGTATGTCGTGCTGCTGTATGCCGTGTGGAGGCGGTTCGGGACGCGCGATCTGCTGTGGGTCGTGCTGTTTCTGGGTGCGACGGTCATAGCGGACGACCAGATATGCAACTTCTTCAAGCATAACGTGCCGAAGCTGCGTCCGACCCATACGCCCGGCGTCGAGTCGCTGGTGCATACGGTCCGGGACTACCGGGGCGGGCTGTACGGTACGGTTTCCGCCCATGCGGCCATCAGCTTTTCGATCGCGCTATTCACTTCCGTGCTGTTCCGCCGGAGGTGGTATGCCATAGCCATTTTCGTATGGGCGGCCCTGCTGGCGTACAGCCGGATCTATCTGGGCGTGCACTATCCGCTGGATATTCTGTTCGGCCTGCTGCTCGGCCTGTCGCTGGCGGCCGTCTCGGTCAGGCTTTGCCTGAGGCGGATGCGACGGACGGAGGAGGTTTCCCCGGGATCATCTGAAAAAGACGCTCTATGACACTTTCGCAAAGCTACTCGGCTCTCTCTCGGAAACTGTACCCTCTTCGCGGACGGCTGTCGCTGTGGCTGCTTCCCGCCAGTGTCGCCGCCTTGCTGGTGACGACGCCGTTCCGGATCGCCGACGGATGGATTCTGCTGGCGGTATGCGCGCTTCTGCTCGGCTCGGGATTCGCCCTGCGCGTGCGCTCGACGGCCGTCATGCTGTACAGGTCCCGGCTTCGAGCGTCGGGGAATCCGCCCGCGATGCCCTTCCCGACAGAGGGAATTTATGCGCGGATGCGCTATCCGCTTTATGCCGGCAATTTCCTGATCTGGTCCGGAATCGTGCTTTACACGGGAACGGACTGGTTCGTGATCGGCGCGACCGCGCTTTATGCCGCTTGCTACCTGACGATTCTCGGCAGAGAGGAGCGGCTCATGCTCAGAAAGTTCGGAGCCGGCTATCGCGCGCGCTGCCGGGAAATTCCGGCCCTGTGGCCGTCGCGCCGGGGCCGGGGAGGCGCTGCCGTGCCGGTTTCCGCGACCGTTTCGGCCGTGCGCCGGGAGCTCCGGTTCCTGACGGGAGCCGTGCTGGCTTTGCTGCTGCTGGGGATCGTCAAGTTCAGGGTCGTGCATCTGACTTGGGGTATTCCTTCCTATTGGCTGGTCGCAACCGGCGTGGCGCTGGCGCTGTTTCTCGCGGGCTGGCTGCTGCGCCGCCGGCGCCGGGGAAAAGTCGCTGCGGAATATTCCGTTCGGCAAGACGAGGAAAAATAGCCCGATCGCAGGTCGCCGCCCGGGATGAACCGGAGCATGTTGCGGGCGGAAGACGGAACGGAGGATTCTTTGGGGCCGGGGCATGTCCGCGAAAGCCGTGTAGCATGAAAAGGGGCTGTCTCGAATCACGAGACAGCCCCTTTTCATCGAGGCCTGAAGCGGAATTGAACCGCTGTAAGAGGTTTTGCAGACCTCTGCCTAACCACTCGGCCATCAGGCCCTGTATGGGACGGCAAATATAGAAATTATTTCCGAACCGTCAAAATTCACGGGCATTTTCGTCCTTTCCCGAAAGGGGTGTGTTCGGATCGGGCCCGGCCCGATGTCGTATCTGAGAGTGCGAGGTCGGTCCGAACGGAAACGGGCTTCGTGTCCGAAAGGTATTCGGATAAGCTGTTCGACGCTTGCTCTGGATAGGCGTACCGGCGATAGGGAGAAGGTTCGGGTATTCGTTCCGGAGTCTCGCCTCGTTCGGGACGAATCGCCTTCGGCCGGGACTGTATTGTCCGGCGGTTTTATTTCTCCTGCGCGGGAATAGGTTCGTGCCGATAATTTCCTATCTTTACGCAGCGGACGGCGCCGCGCTGCCCCGGACCGAGAGAACCGTTTCCCGAAATGACTGTCGACGACATAGCCCTTACGATGCATCCGGAGATCGGGAGCCGTACGGCCATTCATCTGGTCGAGTGCTTCGGCTCGGCCGAGCGGCTGTTCGCCGCGACGCAGCAGGAGATCGTGCTCCGCTCCGGACTGAAGCCCGAGCTGGCGCGGAGCATCAGCCGCCGCGAGTATCACGGGGCGGCGGAGCGGGAGCTCGCTTTCGTCGAGAGGCACCGGATCCGGGCGATCGACGCGTGCTCGGCGGACTATCCCCGCCGGCTCAAGGAGTGCCCCGACTATCCGCACGTGATCTACGTGAGCGGCGGAACCGACCTGAACTCGCCCCGCTGGCTGTCGGTGGTCGGCACGCGGCGCATGACTCCCTACGGGGCGATGCTGTGCGAGCGCCTGATCGGGGAGCTGGCCGCGCTGGTTCCCGACGCGGTGATCGTCAGTGGACTGGCCTACGGAGTCGATATCGAGGCTCACCGGGCCGCGATGAATGCCGGACTTCGGACGGTCGGGGTCGTCGCGCATCCGCTGACGCGCATCTATCCGTCGCGCCACACCGAGAGCGCGCGCCGCATGGTGCAGCAGGGCGGAGCGGTCGTGAGCGAGTTTCACAGCGGCTGCCGGTGCGACCGCTCGAGCTTCGTGCAGCGCAACCGGATCATTGCCGGGTTGAGCGAGGGGACGCTGGTGATCGAGTCGGCGGAGAAGGGCGGATCGCTGATTACGGCCGAAATGGCCGACGGATACGAGCGGACGGTCATGGCCGTGCCCGGGCGGATCGACGACGACCGGTCGCAGGGAACGAACCGGCTGATCCGCAGCCTGAAGGCTCAGATGGTTTGCTCGGGGCGGGATATAGTCGATTGCCTCGGCTGGGAACCGGTTCCGGAGGCGAGGCCGGCGGAGGGAGACTTGTTCGGCGGTTCGGAGCGGGCGCTTCCGGCCGGGCAGGCCGATCTGCTGAAATGGTTCGACGGGGTAACGCCCCGCTCGGTCGAGGAGCTCGAGCTGCTGAGCGGACTGGAGACGGGCCGGCTCAGCGAGCTGCTGATGGAGCTGGAACTGGCCGGCATAGTCCGGGCGGTTGCCGGCGATTCGTATGTCAAGATCTCGAGGTCATGCTGATCGATACGCATTCGCACATTTACGACGAGGTTTTCGACGACGACCGGGACGCGGTCGTCGCCCGGGCCCGAGAGGCGGGAGTAGGCCGCATCCTGCTGCCGGCTGTGGACGGACACTCCTACGGGGCGATGTTCGAGACGGCGCGGCGCTATGCCGGCTACTGCTTTCCGATGATGGGGCTCCATCCGACCTCGGTCAACGACAATCCCCGTTACAGGGACGATCTGGATAGGGTGGCCCGCTTGCTGGAGGCACCGCCTGACGGCATCCGCTTCTGCGGCGTGGGCGAGGTGGGCCTCGACCTGTACTGGAGCCGCGACTTCGCGGACGAGCAGCGGGAGGCGCTGCGGTTTCAGATCGAGCTGGCCTTGCGGCACGGACTCCCGCTGGTGATTCACACGCGCGACGCTTGGGACGAGATGTGCGGCGTGCTGGAGGAGTACCGGGGCCGGGGCGTGCGCGGCGTCATGCACAGCTTTTGCGGGACGCGGGAGCACTACCGGCGGATTCTCGGATGCGGCGACTTCCTGTTCGGCGTGGGCGGCGTCGTAACGTTCAAGCGGTCGGCGATCGCGGGCCTGCTGCCGGAGATCGGAATCGAACGGGCGGTGCTGGAGACCGACGCGCCCTACCTGACGCCCGTGCCCTTCCGGGGCAAGCGTAACGAGAGCGCTTACGTCCGCTATGTGTGCGCCAAGGTGGCCGAACTGTGCGGTACGGACGAGCGGCGCGTGGAGGAAGTGACCGAGCGCAATGTGCGGGCGATGTTCGGCGACTCGATTTTTTGCTAATTTTGTCGTAGAACCGCTCGCATCCGATCCGGAAGCGGCATAAACCGTTCGCTATGGCCGAGACATCCAGGGCTTCGATTCTGCTGATCTACACGGGCGGAACGATCGGCATGAAGACCAATCCCGAGACAGGAGCCCTTTCTCCGTTCGATTTCAACGATATTTACGAGGAGTTTCCCTATCTGAGGATGCTGAACGTCGATATCCGCGTGCTTCATTTCAAGCCGATCGACTCGTCGAACGTAACCCCCGCGCTATGGATCGAGCTCGCTTGGCTGATCCGCGACAGCTATGCGTCGTTTGACGGCTTCGTCGTATTGCACGGAACCGATACGATGGCCTATTCTGCCTCGGCGCTCAGCTTCATGATCGAGAATCTGGGCAAGCCGGTCGTCTTCACGGGCAGTCAGATTCCGATCGGCGTGCTGCGGACCGACGGGCGGGAGAATCTGATCACCGCGATCGAGATCGCCGCTGCGAAAGAGAGAGGGCGCGCCGTCGTTCCGGAAGTCTGCATCTATTTTCAGAACAAGCTGTTCCGTGCGAACCGCACGACGAAGCACAGCGCCGAGCTGCTCAACGCTTTCCGTTCGGACAACTATCCGGCGCTGGCCGACGTCGGGGTGAATATCCATTATAACGAGCCCTTTATCCGCCGGGCGGAGAAAGACCCTGCCCCGCTGCATGTCGCCGCCGGTCTGGAGACGGGGATCGAGATCGTCAAGATTTTTCCCGGCATGCGTCCCGAAACGCTCGGGGCGATGCTCCGCATTCCCGGCGTTCGCGGCGTCGTGCTGGAGACCTACGGGTCGGGAAACGCGCCGACGGCCGACTGGTTCGTGCACGCAATCGGCGAGGCGATCGAGCGGGGAACGGTCGTGCTGAACGTGACGCAGTGTCATGGCGGCAGCGTGTCGATGGATATGTACGAGACCGGCAAGCGCTTGCAGGAGTGCGGCGTAGTCAGCGGCCGGGACATCACGACCGAAAGCGCCGTCACGAAGCTGATGTATCTGCTGGGACAGAACCGGGACGGCGAGCGGGTCCGCGACATGCTGGGCCGCTCGATCCGGGGCGAGATCACGGTCTGACGGTAGCCGTTTCCGGTTCGGACCGGCGCCATCGTGCGGAAGGGGACGTGGCGGTTTGTCAGCACCGTTTCTGGCTTGCGACTCCGTCCTATGGGTCCGGCGCTTATTTCGTTCTTTCGGGCGCGTTTGGCCGTGCGGCTGTTTGCCCGGGACGGTCATCCCGGTCTGGGGATGCCGGAAAGCGGCTTGTTCATGCTTTTCGGACGTTTTTGTACGGGATTCCGATAATATGCGGCGGAAATGTCCGGTTTTCGTCCGTGCGAAGCGGAGCGTTATCCCGTGTCTTGGCGGCAGGCAGGCCGAGCCTCGGTGCGGCCGTTGCAACGGAAACGACCGGAAAAGCGTCTTTATCATACGGCAGTGCGCAACATCTGGCACGGTTTTGCAGCGTTCGGACCGGACGGTTTTGCGGTTCGAACAGATTCGCCGGCGGTCGGCGGGGCGGCAGGAACGGTAGCGACCGGATTTTCGTACCGCGAGCGGATAATTTGCACGCCGCGCAGTCGTTATATTTTAAAAGTCAATCGGCTATGAAAAAGATTTTATTGATGGTCGCGCTCGCATCGCTCTGCGCGAGCGTCTCGGCCCAGAAGTCCGCGGACCGCAAGGCGGCCCGCGCGGCCCAGAAAGAGTATTACCGGGCATTGGATGCCCGCATGCACGACTCGGCCATGAAGGCGCTGCAGGACAGCATGTTCATTCTGAAGGCCGATAAGGTGACGTTCCGGCGCGGACAGATAGCCTATGTCAGTTCGACGACCAATTTCATCTCGATGGAAGGCGAGCGCGCCGTGATCCAGCTTGCGTTCCCCAACTTGCCGTGGCCTGGCGCCAACGGGTTGGGCGGCATCACCGTCGACGGAATCGTGACCAACGTGTCGACGAAAACCGACAAGAAAGGCTATGTGCGCTACCAGATGAGCGTCATGGGTTCGGGAACCTCGTCGTGGATGGCCGAGATCGTGCTCAATCCGTTGGACAACAAGGCCTCCGTAACGGTGTATCCCACGTACAGCAGCAATCGGGTGACGCTCAGCGGCGAGCTGGTGCCTTACGACAGGCGCAGCGTGTACAAGGGCCGCTCGCTGTTTTAGGACGGCGGAGCGGGACGGCTCTCCCTGATTTGTCGCCAGGGAAGCGCGCTATCCGTGGCAATTTGGAAGTTTTTACGATGATCGAAACCGGTCGGAGCAATCGACCGGTTTTTTATGTCTGTGCCGCTCTTCGTCCGTATCGTCATGGCCGAATGTAGAATCGGGAGCCGGAAGCCGAAGCGAACGGGATTTTTCTGCGAGTCGGAACCGAAGACGGTCCGGGCGGGGTTGCCCGAAGCGGTACGGCGCGGAGAGTCAGTAGGTCGATATGTTCCTGAGCACCTCGGCGTCGGCCGCCGGCACGATGACGCCTTCGAGCGTAACGCCCCGGCCTCCCCGGAGCGAACGGACCGTCGCGGTCGCCTCGTTGCTGTCGGGGTACAGCGTCAGGTATACGGTCGACGAGGTCATCACGATACCCGAGAGGTCTATCCTGCATCGGACGAATCCTTTCTTGTCGGTTCTGATCCGCATGCGGGACACCTCGCCTCCCGTCTTGAGGACCGGATTGGCCGCGATGCTGCTCATCTGAATGCTGAAATGGCCGCCCTCCATCGAGACGAAGTTCCGGTGAAAGTCGACCTGCTGCCTCGGGTAGTTTTCCAGCAGCACGGCGTTCGCCTGCAATACGAACGCGCTGTCGAGAATCGCGGCCAGCGCCTGCTGGTGCCTTGCGCGGTCGATCGATTGCCTGAGCTCTTTTTTCTCCTTGCGTGCGGCTTTTTTGTCTGCGGTCTGGGCCGTTGCCCTTTCGGCCGTCCCGAGCAGGGCGAGCGCGAACAGGGCGAGCATTCTGGTTTTCATGGCATTCGGAATTAGGTGAACGATATGCGGACGATTCGCTTCGTATTGCAAGATAATCATTATCGGGATATATTCAAGCCTGGTTTCGGCGAAAACTCGCGGTCCGGCTCCCGCGCGGAAATACGTTCCCGATGACGGCTTGCCGATCGGCGATCCGGAGCCCATTTTCAAAAAACATCCTTACCTTTGTCGAAATTTCTGCCGCTATGTCGAAAGAGCGTTTGGTTACACCGAGCTATTGCTATATTCTGTCCGCCAATTTCCTGCTTTTTTTCGGATTTTACCTGCTGATGCCGGTCCTGCCGTTCTATCTGACGGAAGAGTTCGGGACGGGCAGCGGCATGGCGGGGGCCGTGCTGTCGTGCTATACGATCGCGGCGCTGTCGGTCAGGCCGTTTTCGGGCTATCTGCTCGATACGTTCGCGCGCAAGCCGCTCTATCTGCTGGCTTTTTTCGTCTTTACCTCCGTTTTCGCGGGCTATCTGCTGGCGGGGACGCTCACGCTGTTCACCATACTGCGCATCGTGCACGGCTTCTCGTTCGGCATGGTTACGGTGGCCGGCAACACGGTCGTGATCGACATCATGCCTTCTTCGCGCCGGGGCGAGGGACTGGGATACTATGGGCTGGCCAACAACATAGCGATGTCGGTCGGTCCGATGGTGGGACTGTTTCTGCACGACGCCTATTCGTTCGAGGTGATTTTCGTTTGCTCGCTGATCTCGTGCTCGCTGGGCTTCGCAATGGCCTCGCTGGTCAGGGCGCCTGTCAAGGCGCCCGTCAAGCGGGAGCCGGTCTCGCTCGACCGCTTCATCCTCGTCAAGGGGATGCCTGCGGGGATCGATTTGCTGATGCTGTCGATTCCTTACGGCATGACGACGACTTACGTGGCGATGTATGCGCGCCAGATCGGCATTACGCACGGCATGGGCGTTTTCTTCACGCTGATGGCCGTCGGCATGGCCATCTCGCGCATATTCTCGGGCCGTCAGGTCGATAAGGGGCGCGTGACGAGGGTCATTGCATGGGGGATGTATCTGGTCTGCCTCTGCTTTTTCGCACTGTCGTCCTG
>CABUJP010000102.1:0-8895 GCA_902491835.1 uncultured Alistipes sp.
AGATCATCGGCACGGTCGGAGCGCTGCAATTCGAGGTCATCGAGTACCGATTGCAGCACGAGTACGGCGCCAAGTGCCGCTACGAGCCGATCCAAATCTACAAGGCATGCTGGGTCGAGTCCGACGACGAGGAGCAGATGAACGACTTCCGCAAGCGCAAGTTCAGCAGCATGGCGCTCGACAAGCACGGCCGCGAGGTCTTTCTGGCCGACACGTCCTACGCGCTGTCGCTCGCTCAGGAAAAGTTTCCCGGCATCCGGTTCCACTTCACCAGCGAATTCTGACCGGAGCCGCAGGAACCGTTTCCGGGAGGCGGCAGGTATCCGGAGCGGTCAGAGTACCCGGAAATATCGTGCAGCCGCCCGGCACGGTATCGCGGCTTGGCCGCCGAAGCGGTCGCAAGAAACGGCCGGTCCGAGCGCCCAGCGCAGTCCGGCGCAACTTCACGCGCCCTTCGCATGACCCGACACGATCCGACGCTGCTGCCCGACGCCGACCGCCGACAGGCGGCAAAGCATCCCCACCTCCGTCCGCAAATGCGTCTCGGCAGGACCCGTATATCCGAGTATCTGCGACGATTTTCATTTCTCGATCAAAATGCCTAACTTCGTCGGAGAACCGCCGCGCAATGTGCGGACGGGCAGATACTAACCAAACTCTCTACCCATGACTTTCTGTACCCGAACGGGGCGCGTCGTCGCCCTGGCAGCGGCTCTCGCCGTCTTGTCGGCCTGCCGGTCCGAGGAGAAGACCGGAGCTACGCCGAACAACTGTTCCAAGAAATGCTCGCTGACCGAGACGCGCCCTCTGGCCGGATTCAACGACGGCGCGGACGGATTCGTCTGCGGCGAGAATGCCGATTCGCTCCAACTGATCTCCTCGGCTCCGACCTGGTCGGGACGCCTGCACGAAGGATCGCACTGCCTGCAGGTAAGCGGTCCCGACATGCCCGCCAACCGCTGGCGAACGGTCTTCCGGGAGTATCCCGAAGGACTCGACCTGAGCGATACGCCCTTCGTGTCGTTCGCCGTCAATACCGAGGGCGGAGCCTACGGAGCCGACTACTACGTCCGGCTGACGGTCGGCCGCGGCGGACGGAAATTCGAAAGCATGGCCAAAGTGACGCCCAAAGAGTGGAACGTAACGATTTTCGACCTGAGCGAGTGCCCGTTCGCAGACCGGATCGACCGGGTCGAGTTCGCGCTCTGCAACGCCAGCGACTCGGTATGGGAAAACGCGCTCTACCAGCTGGACGGATTCGAGGCCGGCAAGCCGATCGACCTGTCGTTCGGACTCAAAGGCTCGACCGAGCCGTTCACGGCCGAAAGGGGCTCCGTCTCCCATGGCGACGGAACGCTGGAGTTCGCGTTCGACGAGGGAGGCTCGCTCCGCACGCCGTCGCTCGCCGGGAGCCGCAACGGCATCTACAATCCGAGGCTCGAGGACCGCAACACGATGTTCTTCGTCATGGAGAACCGCAGTCCGGCCGACCGGCTCCGCATTCGCTTCGTCACAGCGAAAGACACTGTCTACAATGACGAAAAATCGAAAGTTTTCGACATCGACCCGAACTCGCCCAAGAAAGGATACTTCTTCAACTTCTCCGATCTGCCGAAGGCCGAAGGCGCGCTGACCGGCTTCCGCGTCGAGCCGCTCGGAGGCGCGGGCGAACTGTCGATCGACCGCATCACGTTCGAGCAAGAAGTCGTTCTGGAACCTTTCGCAGGTAGCATCGACCGCTGCACGGCTACGCCCGAGCGGATCGAGATACGGGGCACGATCTCGCCCGAATACGCGTCGAAATACGCCCGCATCGCCGTCTACGAAGCGCCGATGTACAAAGGCGACCGGGGGATCGAAGGGCTGAAAAAGCTCTACGAGGGTCCGCTCGCCCGTCAGTTCGTCATCGACGGCATTCCGACGAAACGGGGCGAGAAAATGACACACCTGAGCAGCCGGCTGCTGGCCGTCGCGCTGAACGGGCCGGACGATTACCTGAAAATCGCGCCCTACTTCTACATCGAGAACTGGCGCGACTTTACGGACAACCCCTACTCGTTCGAGCTGCCCGGACTGAGCGTCAGCGTACTGGACTACGGCGCGAAAGGCGACGCGTTCACCGACGACACGCGGAGCATTCAGGCGGCCATCGACGACGTCTCGTCCCGGGGAGGCGGCCGGGTCGTGCTGCCCGGCGACAGCAGCTCCTTATACGGACGGCGTTACGTAGCTACGCACCTGATGATGCGCAGCAACGTCGATCTGCACCTCGAAAAAGGCTCGATCCTGTGGCAGTCGCAGGACGAGAGCGACTACTCCTACGCTCCGGCCTACGGCCACGACGTCGTGATACCGCGCGTTCCGTGGACGCACAGCCTGTTCGTGAACCTGCCGCTGATCCAAGGCAAGGACGTCGAGAACGTCAAGATCACCGGGCAGGGCAAAATCCGCTCGCTCGACACGTACAGCGTCGATCCGAGGCTCGACCACTACGCCCGCGTCTGCACGGACCGCATCCACGTGATCCCGATCGGATTCTGGAAAGTGCGCAACATCGAGCTGAGCGACGTCGAGATCGTCCGCACCAACAACTACCACACGTCGTTCTACTACTGCGAGAACCTGTTCGTCGGCAACGTGAAGATGCACGAGGTGAAATGCGTCAGCGGCGACGGCATCGGCCTGAGCATCGGCACGCACGACGTGAAGGTGGCCCGCATCTTCCTCGAGTCGAACGACGACGGCATCGTGATGACCAGCAGCTACGCCGATCCGCGCGGAGGCGTCTGGTGGTGGGGCGACAACGACTGGGACCGCTCGGTGCGCAACGTCGAGGTGTGCCACAGCTACATCAACTCGGGCGGCGGCAAGGCCATCGCGCTGATTCCTTGGGGCTCGACGAATCCCGACCAGCAGAAGCAGGAAACCGACAACGTGAACGTCTATGACAACGTACTGATGGGCGGCTACTCCGTCGGCACATGGTGCGACAACCCGTTCGACGGCAAGCCTTTCGACAACACGGAGAAGAACGACTACGCCCCGGTCAAGAACTTCCGCATCGTGGGCAACGAGTACCTGAGCCCGTGCGACCTGCTGAGCATCAGGCCGACCAACTTTATCACCGACTGCGGGCTGCACAGCAGCGAGACGTTCCGTAACGGCGACTTCGCGCACGGCCACACCTACTGGACAATGGAGGGCGATGCCGGCGAGCAGGACGGCTCGGGATACGCCCGAGGCGAGGGACGCCTCTACGAAGGACTGTACCTGAAAAAGGGAAGGCACGTCTTCACGGCCGACGTCCGCTCGAAAGGCGAATTATTCGTCGAGAACGCGACGAGCGGGCAAACGGTCGAAAGCCTCGCCTTCGACACGGATGAATGGGCCCCCCGGCGGATCGTCATCGACGCCGGAGCCGACGACACGTACTACCTCGGCATAAAAGGCCCCGACGCCCGAATCCGCAACGCCGTGCTCGACCGTCCGGACCCGATCGACTAGCGCATATGTGCAGAAAACCGCGCGGCTTCCGTCGGTTCGGAAGCCGCGCTTTTTTCGGGATGGCTTTCCAAGGACCCGGAATTTTCGGAACGAGCGCATTCCCCGGCGCATCATGCACGAGCCGGCAAAACGGATCGGGTCCGGAAATATCCGTCCCCTCAGCCCGCCGCAAGTCCGCAAACCTGTACGACCGAACGGACCGCGTGGGACGGTCATGCAAGAAAAGACCGGAAGGAGCGATGCCCGGCCGCGCGACCGATCCGGCAAAAATTCGTACCTTGGGGACCTCAACGCAGACCGACTATGTTCCGATACCTGATGCTGTGGGCTCTCGCGGCCTTGTGGACGCAAGCCGACTTGCAAGGCCGTCCGCCCGTCCGCTCGCTGGAGGGAGTCGTCGCCGACTCGGCCGGCAGCGGCCCGCTCGTCGGAGCGTCCGTACTGCTGATGACCCCGGGCGACACGCTGCTGAGGATAACCGACAGCCGGGGAGTTTTCCGATTCGAAAGCGTACGCGACTCGTCGGTCCGCCTCCGCATCGGCTACCTCGGCTATCGCGGCACGACCCGAAACGTCAGCACGACAGCCGGAGCGAACCGGATAGATACGGTTTTTCTCGGGGAGATTCCGATCAGTCTGGGCGAGATCGTCGTGCGGGGACGGCGCCCGCTGATGAGCGAGCGCGGAGACACGATCGTCTACCACGCGGAGAACGTCCGCGTGCTGCCCGGCGACGAGGCGCTTCAGATCGTCCGGGGCCTGCCCGGCATGGAGATCAAGGAAGGCGAAGTCCGCTTCATGGGCAAGACGATCGAGCGGACCTACGTCGACGGTCGCCCGATGTTCGGAGAGGACGCCCGCTCGGCTCTCGACTTTCTGGCGGCCAACGACGTGGTCGACATCCAGGTCTACGACGAACTGCCCGAGGAGGAGCGGCTCAAGGGCAACAAGAACGGCAAGAAACGCACGGTAATGAACCTCGTCACGCGCAGCAAGCCCGAGAAAAGCGTCAACGTCGAGGCGCTGGCCGGCTACGGAGCCGACATCGACCGGGGCCCCGACGGACACCGTAAGGGACGCTACGGGGCCGGCGCGTCGTACAATTACTTCTCGGAACGGCGCATCTACTCGGTCGAGGCGAACGGCAACAACAACAATCAGTCGTCCAACCGTATCCGGGACCGGTTCGCCTCATACGCGGGCGGCGGAGACGGAGACCGCCGCAGCACGACGCTCGGCGCCAGCCTGACGCATCGCTACGGCAAGCACCTGACCCTGTCGGGCAACTACCGCTTCGCCAACGAGCAGTCGGAAACGCAGCGGATCACGCAACAGATCTATTTCCCGTCGGAAGCCTACCGGTACACCGACACGACCCGGGCCTCGCGCCTCGGCCGGCAGCACTCGGCCGACCTCGATCTGCGCTATAACCCGAAAAACGACTATCTCGTCTTCGCGACCAGCGTCCGATACTCCGACGACCTCTCGCACAGCTACCGGGGAGCCCGCAACGAGCTCGACGGCGAGACGACCAACCGCGTCGGCGCGACGGAGCGCAACCGCGAGAAGAACCGCAACCTGTCTGGCAGGCTGATATGGGCCCACTCGTTCAAAAGCAACCCGAAGCGGATGATCCACATGAACGCCCAAGGCTCCACGAGCCGTGACGACGCGTCGGGCTGGCGGATCGACTCGCTCTCGGCCGACAACGACCGGACCTTTCTGGAGACCACCGCCGGCGGGTGGAGCCGGTCGCTGGGAGGCAATTTCAGCTACACGGAGCCTGTGGGTGAAAAAAGCTCGGTAACGGCAGGCTACGGCATTTCGGTCGACAACAGCCGCTCGAAGCGAATGGCTGTCGACCGTTTCACCGGACTGATCGACACGACCTCGACCTACGATTACACGCGCCACTACACGACTCAGACTGCCGAACTCGGATTCAACCGATACAGCCAAACATGCTACCTGTTCGTGCGCATGGGCTACCAATCGGCCCGGCAAAACCGGGACGAGGCTTTCCCCGAAACGCACGACGACCGGCGCACGTTCCACAGTCTGCAGCCGTGGCTGTCGTTCAACTATTCGATCGGACAGACCCGCAATCTGTACTTCAACTACAGCGGCTCGGCCCGGCAACCCTCGGTCGAGCAACTCCGCGCCGAGCTGGACACGCGCAACCGGCTGAGCCTCACAGGCGGAACTCCCGGTCTCAGACAGAGCTACACCCACTCGGTCTCGCTCGGCTACTACCATACCGACACGAAGAGCTCGCGCTCGGTGGGATTCAACCTGTCGGCCGACCTGACCGTGCGCGACATCGCCACCCGCCAGCGCTTTTTCGCCGAGGACACCCCGCTCGAGCAGTACGGAGGCTACGTCGCGCCGAAAGGCTCGACGCTGACGACGCCGGTCAACGTGAACGGCTCGGGATCGGTTCAGGCCAACGGAAACTTCTCGACTCCGCTCAAGCCGCTGAAGTCGGTCCTGAACTGCACGGCCGGCATCGGATACAGCCGCCGACCCTCGTACATCGGAGAGGAACTCGACTACACGAACTCGCTGTCGCCTCGCATAGGAGTCCATCTGACAGGCAACCAATCGACCGTCTGCCAGTTCTCGCTCAGCGCGAACCTTTCGTACAACCACTCCTCCAACTCGCTCCGCGACGACAACAGCACGATCACGCAGCAGACCGGAGCCCAAGTGCGTGTCAACTTCCTCAAGCACGCCTATTTCGAAACGAACTACGCCTATTACCTTTACCACAGCTTCTCGTACGCCGGCGGCGATGTCGACACGCATACGTGGAATCTCTCGCTCGGAGTCAAGTTGTTCAAGAACCGCTCGGGCGACATCAGCCTGACGGTGTACGACATCCTGAACCGTAACGAGAGCTTCACCTCGAGCATGATGTCGGACTACGTGACCAACAACTGGTCGCGCATGTTCGGACGCTACTGGACGATCGGCATCGGATACAAGTTCAACAAGACGGGCAAGCTGAAGGCCAAGCCGTAGCGGACTGGAGCCGCCGGCGGGCCGAAAACGCGCATTTTCGGCCCGCCGGCGGCAAAAAACTCTGAGAATTTTCGTACATTTGCGCCGGTACTAAATTCTGAAAGAAACCGCCATGAGCATCGCAGAACTCAGTGAACAGGAACAGATCCGCCGCAACTCGCTCGCGCAACTGCGCGAGCTGGGAATCGATCCCTACCCGGCCGCCCGGTACGAGGTGACCGCCACGGCCGCGCAGATCGCCGCGGAGTACTCGCCCGAAAAGCAGAACTTCTCCGACATATCGATCGCGGGGCGCATCCTCTCGCGCCGCATCATGGGCAGCGCGTCGTTTTTCGAGTTGCAGGACCATACGGGCAAAATACAGGTCTACATCAAGCGCGACGAAGTGTGCGGAGACGATCCCGAAGCGACGCTCTACAACAAGGTCTTCAAGAAGCTGCTCGACATAGGCGACATCGTCGGCGTGCGCGGATTCGCGTTCGTCACCAAGACCGGCGAGCTGTCGGTCCACTGCAAGGAGCTGAAGCTGCTGAGCAAGTCGCTGCGGCCGCTGCCGATCGTCAAGGAGAAGGACGGCAAGGTATACGACGCGTTCAGCGATCCCGAGCTGCGCTACCGCCAGCGCTACGTCGATCTGATCGTCAATCCGCAGGTGCGTCAGGTATTCCTGCAGCGCACGAAGATCATCGACACGATGCGCCGCTTTTTCAACGAGCAGGGCTACGTCGAAGTCGAAACGCCGATCCTGCAGTCGATTCCCGGCGGAGCGTCAGCCCGCCCGTTCGTCACGCACCATAACGCGCTCGACATTCCGCTCTACCTGCGGATCGCCAACGAACTGTACCTCAAGAAGCTGATCGTCGGCGGGTTCGACGGCGTATACGAGTTCGGCAAGGATTTCCGCAACGAGGGCATGGACCGCACGCACAATCCCGAGTTCACGGTCATGGAGATATACGTCGCCTACAAGGACTATATCTGGATGATGGAGTTCGTCGAGCAGATGCTCGAACGGGTGGCACTGGCGCTGCACGGCACGACGAAAGTGCGCATCGGCGAGCACACGGTCGATTTCGCCGGTCCGTTCCGCCGCGTGACGATGACCGACGCGATCCGCGAGAAGACCGGCTTCGACATCACGGGCAAAAGCGAGCAGGAACTGCGCGAAGCCTGCGCCAAGCTGAACGTCGAAACCGACGAGACCATGGGCAAGGGCAAGCTGATCGACGCGATTTTCGGCGCCCACTGCGAGCAGGACCTGATCCAGCCGACGTTCGTGACGGACTACCCGATCGAGATGTCGCCGCTGTGCAAGCGCCACCGCAGCAATCCCGACCTGACCGAGCGGTTCGAGCTGTTCGTGACCGGCAAGGAGCTGTGCAACGCCTATTCCGAGCTGAACGACCCGATCGACCAGCTGGAGCGCTTTCAGGAACAGCTGCGCTTGAGCGAAAAGGGCGACGACGAGGCGATGTTCATCGACATGGACTTCGTCCGCGCGCTGGAGTACGGCATGCCGACCTGCTCGGGCATGGGCATCGGCATCGACCGGCTCACGATGTTTATGACGGGCCAGACGACGATTCAGGACGTGCTGTTTTTCCCGCAGATGCGCCCCGAAAAGGCTGCCCAGAAGGACGGCCCCGAGAAATACGCCGCTGCGGGCATTCCCGAGCAATGGGTCCCCGTGCTGCACAAAATGGGCTTTCTGACGGTCGAAGCGCTGAAGAAGCTCGCGCCGGGCAAACTGCACAACGACCTGTGCGGCTACAACAAGAAGAACAAGCTCGGACTGCAGAATCCGACGCTCGACGAGGTGAAAGGCTGGACAGCCGGATAAGCGAGCGCTCGGCCGTCTCCGCACGGTCACCGGGTTGCCCCGCGAGCAACGTGCGGGAAGCGGAAAGAAAACACGCAACAATAAATTACATAAAAACGACCCGATATGTCCTATCTCGTTCTGTGCCCCACTTGCGGGGGGAAGATGTCCGTGAACGCCCGGGTATGTCCCCACTGCGGCGACCGGGGATTTATCGTACCCGAGACGGCCATGCTGCCGAGTCCGTGCGATTACAGGGATTACGGGACTTACGCGCTCGGATGCGAGGGGAAGGGTTTTCTATGTCGCAAGCAGATCCGGGGCGATGTCGGAATCCATCCGGTCCGCTACTTGCAGGCCATGGGAGTCCGCGACCTGTCTGCATACGTCCGGGTAGCGGACGGGCTCTATGCCAAGACGAGCGACAACACCCTGCGCGATAGGATCGCCCGGGCAGTAGCCCGGAACGACGTATACGTCAAATCTTGGGTATTCAAAGGCGTTTGCGAATGCGAACTCTATGAAGGGAAGGTGCGTTGTCCCCAGTGCAA
>CABUJP010000103.1:0-8726 GCA_902491835.1 uncultured Alistipes sp.
TTCCGAGGCGCTGGCTGCCTCGGGGCGCGAGCTGACCGCCGAGCTGGCCGGTCTGGAGGACCGTATCCGCGAAATGACCGGAGACCCGTCGCTGAACGTCAACTCGGCCAAGCAGCTCGGCGACGCGCTGTTCGGCCGCATGAAGATCGATCCGAAGCCGCGCATGACCAAGACGAAGCAATATCGCACGGACGAGGAGTATCTGCAGATGCTCGCCGACCGGCATCCCGTCATCGGGCTGATCCTCGAGTACCGGGGGCTGCGCAAGCTGCTTTCGACCTACGTCGAGGCGCTGCCGCAGTTGGTCAATCCTCGCACGGGGCGTATCCATACGTCGTTCAATCAGGCCGTCACGGCTACCGGCCGGCTCAGTTCGACGAACCCGAACCTGCAGAACATTCCGGTCCGTGACGAGCGGGGCCGCGAGATTCGCAAGGCGTTCGTTCCCTCGGACGGCGACCGCCTGCTGCTGTCGGCCGACTACTCGCAGGTCGAGCTGCGCCTGATGGCCCATCTGAGCGGCGACGAAGACATGATCGCGGCTTTCTCGCATGGCGAGGACATTCATACGGCGACGGCCGCCAAGCTGTTCGGCGTGCCGCCCGCGCAGGTCACGCGCGAGCAGAGGCGCCGTGCCAAGACGGCCAATTTCGGCATCATCTACGGCATATCGGCTTTCGGGCTCGCCCAGCGGCTGAATATTCCGCGGGCCGAGGCCAAAGAGATCATCGATGGCTATTTCGCGACCTATCCGGGCGTGCGCCGCTACATCGACCGGGTGATCGCCGATGCCCGCGAGAAGGGTTACGTGGCGACTCTGTTCGGCCGCAAGCGGATGCTGCCCGATATCCGCTCGGGCAATGCGGTCGTGCGCGCGCTGGCCGAGCGGAATGCGGTGAACGCGCCGATACAGGGCGGGGCGGCCGACATCATGAAGCTGGCGATGATCGCCGTTCACCGGGAGCTCGGCCGGCGGGGCCTGAAGTCCAAGATCATCCTGCAGGTGCACGACGAGCTGGTGATCGACATGCTTCGCAGCGAGGAGGAGCAGGTACGCGAGTTGGTGGTGCGCTGCATGGAGGGCGCGGCCGAACTGCGCGTGCGGCTGATCGCCGAATGCGGCGTCGGAGCGAACTGGGTCGAGGCGCATTAGCCTGTTTTCTGGCGGCGCAGTTTCCCGCTGCCCGGCTCGCCGGTCGAGGATTGCAATGTGAAAGCCAGAATTATTTCCCCAGGCGTTAAAATTATTGACATTTACAACTTTTTATTGTAGCTTTGTATTGGAATATCAACGCTATTTCAAACTTTAAAAAATTACCGCAAATGAAGAAAATGATTTTGGCTGCAGCAGCCCTGATGATGGCTGCGGGCGCTTCGGCTCAGATGCCCGGCTTCGAATGGGGTGTCAAAGCAGGTCTGAACGTTTCGGGAATCTCCAACATCGACGATTCTAAAATGAAAGCCAGTATCTACGTCGGCGCATTCGCCGAATTCCACGTGAACGACTGGCTTGGCATTCAGCCCGAAGTGATCTACTCCCGTCAGGGATTCGCTGTTGACGATAATCGTGTCGATTACGCCCGCACTCGTCTGAACTATCTGAACATTCCGATCATGGGTAAGTTCTATGTGCTCGACAATCTGAGTTTCGAGACCGGTCCGCAGTTCGGTTTCCTTCTCAACGCACGGGAAAAAGTTAAAGCCGAAGGCACTACGCTCAAAGAAGATATCGACGGCGCGAAGAACTTCGACGTATCGTGGGGCGTGGGCGTGTCGTACCGCATTTTCGATCCGCTGGACGTGACGTTCCGCTACAACATCGGCCTGACGAAAGTTTGGGATGCCCAGGACAATACGCCTAAGAACGGCGTGATCCAGATCGGTGTCGGCTATCGTTTCTAATGGTCCGCGATTTGATATTAGCGGTCTGACACAAAAAGTTCCATTCCGGATGGGGCGTTTGTGCGGACCACGATAAAAAAGGCTTTCTGAATCGAGATTCAGAAAGCCTTTCTTTTTTTCGTGCCGGCGAACGGTACAGGCGCTTCCCTGTTTGAGAAAGCCTGTCCGGAGCGCTTTGCGAGAGCAGATCGCGTCAGCCGATCTGTTCCGAGATAAAGTCGATCTCCTCGCACGAGCGGTCCGCGCCGATGTAGTCCGTTCCCAGATAGTACTGCATCATGGCGGCCGAGCTGAGCACGAGCGCGCGGGTTTGGTGCAGGGCGGCCAGTCCGTTGAGCATGCCCCAGTCGTGGATCACTCCGTTGTATCGGACCGTCGTCGCATCGACGCCCGCCTCGGACAGTCTGCGTCCGAGAGCCTCGCCCTCGTCGCGCAGGATGTCGTTTTCGGCTACCTGTATATAGGTCGGCGGCAGGCCGCGAAGTTCGTCGTCCGAGGCGCGCAGCGGGGAGACATAGACCTCGCGCCGCTGCTGCGGGTCGGTCGTGTATTGGTCGAACATCCATTTCATCAGCGAGTCGGTCAGGAACCGCTGCTTGGCATACCGGACGTAGGAGGCCGTGTCGAACGACGAGTCGGCGACGGGCCACATCAGGAGCAGCAGCTTGACCTGAGGTCCCTGTTTCCGCTTGGCGCGAAGAGCCGTAGCGATCGCCATGTTGCCGCCGACGCTGTTTCCTGCCAGCGCCATGCGCGAGCCGTCGACCCCGATTCGGGCGCCGTTGCGCGAAACCCAGCGTACGGCCGCGTATATCTCGTCCAGCGCCTGAGGGTATTTCGCTTCGGGCGAGGGCGTATAGTGTATGAAAACGGCCGGGAATCCCGATGCGACGACCAGATCGCGCACGAGCCTCCGGTGGGTCGGGTAGTCGCCCAGAATCCATCCTCCGCCGTGAATGAAGGCGAAGCACGGGGGCGAGCCGGCCGAGCCTTGGGGACGCACGACCGTGAGCGGGACGGAAAGCCCGTCTTCGGTGATCGTATGTTCCGACTCCGTGATGCCCGACAAGTCTACCTGTACGGACGACTGGGCATCGGAGAGCACTTGCCGGGCGGCCTCCTTGGAAAGCGATTCGACAGGTTCTCCGGCATTGATTCCCTTTAGAAATTCTTTGACCATCGGGTCGAGGTGCCGGTCTTCGGTAAAATCCGGCGCCTGTTGTACGTCTTTATTCATAGTCGCGAAGTTTATAGGCGTTTGTGGCGGCATTCCGCACTTTTTCGGGCGGGATCGCCTGAGGAAAGCGTCATAAACTGTGCCATGCGATCCGGACGGTTGGCGGCGGATAAGATCGCGGGGACGTTTCGGCAATGCGGAAGACCTTGCGGACGGGAAACGGAAGGAATAATGAGGGAGTAGACGATCAGGGAGACCGAGTTCCGGTGCGTTCTCCGCTGTCGCTGAGAAACGGCAACTCCGGCCGCAAGGGGAGGAAGCGGCCGGTCTGCGTCCGTATCTTGCCGGGCGAGCTATTCTTTCGTGCGGATGTAGTTTCTGAATGCGAACGGCCGGTCGTACCTCTCTCCCCGTTCGTGCCGCTCTTCGGACAATAAGGTCCATTCCTCCCGTTTCCATTCCGGGAAACGGGTGTCGCCCTCGTAGTCGAAGTCGATCTCGGTCAGGTAGAGGCGGTCGGCCATCGGCATCGCCTGCGCGTAGATTTGCGCTCCTCCGATGATGAAGATTTCCTCGGACGGGTCGAACAGGCCGACAGCCTGTTCGAGCGATCCCGCGACGAGACAGCCTTCGGGACGATAGTCCTTGCGGCGCGTGACGACGACGTTGGTCCGGTTCGGGAGCGGACGTCCGATCGACTCGTAAGTTTTGCGGCCCATGATGACGGGATGGCCGGTCGTCAGCGCCTTGAACCGGCGCAGGTCTTCGGCGATGCGCCAGATCAGCGCGTTGCCGCTGCCGATCACGCCGTTGCGGGCTATGGCTACGATAATCGAGATCATACGGCTACCGGCGCTTTGATGGAAGGGTAAGGATCGTATCCGTCCAGCGAGAAATCCTCGTAACGGAAACCGAAGATCGACCGTACGTCGGGATTGATCCGCATGATGGGCAGAGGGCGGGGCGTTCGGGTCAGTTGCAGGGCGACCTGCTCGCGGTGATTCAGATAGATGTGCGCATCGCCGAGCGTGTGAACGAATTCGCCGGGAACGAGTCCCGTCACCTGCGCGATCATCATCGTGAGCAGCGCATAGGATGCGATGTTGAACGGAACGCCCAGAAAGACGTCGGCGCTGCGCTGGTAGAGCTGGCACGACAGCCGCCCGTCGGCGACGTAGAACTGGAACAGCGCGTGGCACGGCGGAAGCGCCATGCGGTCGATCTCGGCGACGTTCCATGCGCTGACGATCAGCCGGCGCGAGTCCGGATTGCGCTCGATCTGGTCCACGACCTGCGCGATCTGGTCGATATGCCTGCCGTCGGGCGCCGGCCAGCTGCGCCACTGGCTTCCGTATACGGGACCCAAATTGCCGTCGGCATCGGCCCATTCGTCCCAGATCGTCACGCCGTTCTCGCGCAGGTAGGCGATGTTCGTATCGCCGCGCAGGAACCACAGCAGCTCGTGGATGATCGACCGCAGGTGCAGCCGCTTGGTCGTCAGCGCGGGGAAGCCCTCGCTCAGGTCGAAGCGCATCTGGTAACCGAACGTACTGATCGTGCCCGTACCGGTCCGGTCGCTTTTCACCGTACCGTGCGCTTGGATATGTCGGAGCAGGTCGAGGTATGCTTTCATGGATGTCAGATTTTATCCGGGTAAGAGTGCAGCGCGAATCCTTCGGGACCGAGCGTGCCGTAGGTCGGCGAGTCGATCCATTCGCCGAGGAAAGCGATCCGGCGGCCGTCGCCGAGCGGAAAGATTTCCGCGCAGTGAATGTGCCCGCAGACGAATAGGTCGACCTCCGGATGGGCGGACGAGTAGTCGGCCGCGAAGCGGACGATCGGCTCCTGCTCGCCCCGGAACGTATGGGCGATCGGCTTGGAAAGACGGTTCGAGCCGCTCCACCATTGCCCGAAGCGCATAGCGAAGTTCGGGTGCAGCCAGGCCGAGAACAGCCTTTGCAGTGTCCGACAACGGAACAGCGCGCTCAGGAAGCGCCCGCCCCGTCCGCGTGGACCGAGCACGTCGCCGTGTCCTACGAGTACCTTCTGTCCGTACAGGTCGAACAGCTCGAAAGGGCCTCTGTGTAGCGTGACGCCGCATTCGGAATGGAGGTAATCGTATGCCCACAGATCGTGATTGCCTGCGAAGAAGTGGACGGGAATACCCCGGTCGGTCAGTCCCGACAGTTTGCCCAGCAGGCGCGTGAATCCGCGCGGAACGACCCGCTTGTACTCGTACCAGAAATCGAAGATGTCGCCGACCAGAAAAATTCCCTCGGCGTCGGCCGACACTTCGTCTAACCAGCGGACGAACAGCCGCTCCCTGTCGTCGGCCGTGCGGCCGACGCGGAGTCCGAGATGGGTGTCCGACGCGAAATAGTACATTACTTGGCGAGTTCCGAGATTTTGGAGCTCAACCGCTCTCCGTACAGGTTCTTGCCGGCGATCCGTCCCGAGCGGTCGATCAGCACGTTGGTGGGGACCGATTGCACGTTGTAGCTCATCGCGGCGATTCCGGCCGTTCCACGCGGGTCGAATACGCAGGTCCACGGAAGCTGCTGCTTCTGCACCGCGTCGATCCATTCGGCCTTTACCTCGTCGAGCGATACCTGATAGATGGCCAGAGTTTGCTTACCGAACCGTTCGTAAAGCTCTTTGAGCTCGGCGTTGCGTATGGCGCTTTGCGGGTCCCGGCTCGACCAAAAGTCGACGAGGATCACGCGGCCGTTCTTCTCGGTCAACTTCTGCGTTTTGCCGAACAGGTCTTCCAGCTCGATTTCGGGATAGCTCTGCGGGCTCTCGGCCTTGCGGTTGATCTCCTCGACCATATTCAGCGCCGTCTGCTGCCGCTCGATGTCCTTGTTCAGCGCCGCTACGTGCGGGGAATCGGGATAGCGCCGTCCGAGCGAGTCGGCGACGATACGGTAGTAAACGATGTCGCTCTGAGGATTGAACAGCGAGGGGTCGTTCGGCAATCTTTGATAAAGCGCGTAGATAGAGGCCATCGAGGAGGCGTTCGAGACGATGAAGTTGATGTGCTCGCGCTTGATTCGGAGATAGTCCTGCGTATACCGATCGAGAATCTCCTTCCGGCGCGCTTCGTGCGCCGCATCGGCCGGCGTGGCGACGTACAGTCTCGACAGCGAGTCGAGCGTGGCGACGCTCCGGTCGTAGAACCGGTTGAATTCCATGAGGATTTCCGAGTCGGGCGAGCCTTCGATCGTATAGTTGTGCGACAGGTCGCAGAGTGAGTTGACGGCGATTTTCTCCCCGGGCGAGACGATTAGCGGGATCACGCTGCCGTTGCACAGCAGGTTAAAGAACGTGGGCGCGGCGACGGGCAGTTCGATCCGGAAACCGAAATCCCCTTGGCGCGACGTGACGGTCGAATCGACTACGGTCCGTTGCTGCGTGGTCACCATTTCCAGCAGAACCGTGTCGTGGGACAGACCGGAGAACGTGCCGTCGATCCGGGCTTTCTTGCCCTGATCGCACGACCAGAGAAGCGCGGAGGCGGAGAGGAGCAAAAGAATTTTTTTCATTCCTTGAGCCATGTGTTTGAATGCGTGCGGCGGGCGCCGGATTTCCCGGACGGCTGTTTGCCGAGTGGCGGGCCGCGCCGGTTTCGCTTTGAGCAACAAAAATATAACAATTTTCCGATATATAAAACGTCCCGACGGCCATTTATCGTATACGCCGAACGGGCGGAGCGGCCCGAAGCCGCCCCACCCGTTCGCCCGCGCGCCGGCGCTCAGGCCGGGACGGCCCGGACCGTTTCGCCGTATTTCTTGTCTACCTCGATCTCGAAGTCGCTCAGAACGTTCATATAGTTGATAAACGCCTCGTAAGGAGAGTCGTACGGATTGAAGTAACTGTGCACGTCGCCGTCGGAAAACCATTTGGTGGCCATGTAGTAGAAATGATCCGAGCCCTGCAGGAAATTCCAGACATAGGTGAAGTCCGGATGGTCGATCGCGCGGATCTTGTCGCGGAGCCTGTACAGCTTGTCGAACGCCTCGTTCTGAAGCTCGTTGCCGATCCATGCCGTCACGTCGCGCTCCTCGTCGGCCCACGAGATCGGGTAAGGCGAGTGCAGCACTCCGACGGGCTGTAGTTTTTTCGACACTTCGCTCGGCGTGGCGAATTTCAGCGATTTGGTCGCCAGCGCCTTGGCGGGCAGGGCGGCCATGAAGTCGAAGATGCCCGTCTCGGCCCACTGGTGCTCGCCGAAGGTCTCGTAGTCCATGAACAGATTGACGGTCTCGCCCGGCATGTCGGGGCTGGCGAGCCAGCCGACGTATTTGTCGGCCGTCAGCGGCCACTCGCTCCAGTTGCGGTCCGAGAAGCGGAACGCGATGTCGTCGCTGAGCTTGAAGTTGCGCAGCAGCAGGTGCAGCTTTGGGTTGATCGCGTTGGCGTAGACGAAGTTCGGGCTTTTCCAACCCAGAATGTGCTTCGCCCCCTCGGTGAGCATCGTGCGGAAGCCCAGCGAGGCGACGATCTCCCCGATACGGTCCGAATAGATCAGCTCGGTGTTGCGGAAAGCCTTCGGCTTGACGCCGAACTCCTGCTCGATCGTCCGGCAGTGCTGGCGAATCTGGTCGACGAACTCCTCTTCGCTGACCAGCGAGGCCAGCGAGTGGGCGTACGTTTCGGCCAGAAACTCGACGCATCCGGTACGGGCCAGCGCCTGAAAGCTGTCGAGCACTTCGGGCGCGTACATCCGGAACTGTTCGATCGCGATGCCCGAGATCGAGAAGGCGACCTTGAATTTCTTGCCGTTCTCGCGGATCAGCCTTAGCAGCAGCTCGTTCATCGGCAGGTAGCACCGGCGGGCCACTTTCTGCATGATCGTCCGGTTCGCGTAGTCGTCCAGGTAGTGATGGTCCTTGCCCATGTTGAAGAAGCGGTATTTCTTCAGTCGCAGCGGCTGGTGGACCTGAAAATAGAAGCAGATGGTTTTCATATGGCGTATTCCTTTTTTGTATTTCCGATCCGTTTTACAGCAGGCTGCGGTAGACGTTGGCGACTTCGCCGGCGGCGTTTTCCCACTTGAGATTGGTCACCTCGCTCAGTCCTTTTTCCGTCGCCATTTCCGCCAGGGCGGGGTATTTCACCAGACCGTAAATGGCGTCGGCCAGCGCGTCGACGTCCCAGTAGTCGACTTTGATCGCGTAGTCGAGTACTTCGGCCACGCCCGACTGCTTGGAGATGATGACCGGCACGTTCGAGCGCATCGACGGCATGACGTATACGTCGCTGAGCGCGAACATTCGCTGCACCTCGTCTCCCTTGAGGAAGCCGGTGAAGTGGAATCGGTCGGCGATGCCGAGCTTGGCCACGCGGCGGACGATGTGCTTGAGCATGTCGCCGCTGCCGGCCATCACGAAGCGGACGTTGCGGGTCTTCCGGAGTACCTTGGCCGCCGCTTCGACGAAATAATCCGGGCCTTTCTGGTAGGTGATCCTGCCGAGGAAGGTGACGATCTTGTCGCTTACGCCTCGTTCCTGAGGCCGCGCGTCCTTGGCTGAGAAGCGGACGGCGTTGTGCACCGTGACGACCTTCGAGGCGGGAATTCCGTATTTCTCGATCACGATGTTGCGCGTGAGGTTGCTCACCGCGATCACCCGGTCGGCTTCGGTCATGC
>CABUJP010000104.1:0-8703 GCA_902491835.1 uncultured Alistipes sp.
CCGAAAGCAAGCGCGCGCTGCTGCTCGTCGACGATCTGCACGTTGCCGAGCATCAAGGCATCCTTGGCTCCGGGACGATACACGATCGTATCGGCCCACATCTGCTGGGTCTCGGTCATGATATACGAGCGGTCGGTAAACGTATACCGGTCGTCGCGCCGGTCGTAGATGCCCCGGTATGCCGTCAGAAACTCGTTCTGCGCGTTCCATATAAAAGAAAGCGTGTGAAACGACGCGATCTCGGTATTCATGTTGTATGAAACCGAGTCCGACTCCATCACGTAGTCCGGATTGCGCATCTCGACGTTCCTCACGCCGACCAGATCGCGCGTATCGACATAATAGTACCCGTCGGAAGACTCCATCAGATTGTCCTTCTGCGACATGGTTCCCCCGCCCCAGTAATGGCCCACGTTGGTCAGCGTATTGAACGAGAAATGGTAGGTATACAGCGTGGCGTCCTTGTCGATCATCTTGATCAGCGGCGAGTAGATATGCGCCTCGTTCGACAGGCCGTCGTAATCGGCCTTGTCTCCGAAAATGAACGTGCTGTCCTTGTTGACCACGACATTCTTGTAGCAGTCCATCCGCCGGTCGTTGTAGCGGATCGCGCTGTCGCAGGTGATCACGGCCCCGTTGTGATGAAAGACCACGTGGCCGACCAGCAGCAGGGCCGTCGAATCGCCCACCTTGAGACTCGACATCACGTCAGCGCGGAAATCGACCGCCGCCGGAGACTGGGCCCGAAGAACGAGCATGCCTGCGGCCACCGCGGCCAACAATAGAATAAGAAGACGGCGAATCATGCGAACTTCCGGCAGGCTATTTCAATAAGAACGAATGCTCGAACTCGCAGTTCTTGAAATCCTCGTCGATCCGGATATACATGCCGTCGACCTTCGACTTCAGCCACTTGACGAACTCCCTCTCCTGCTTGACGGCCAGGGCGAGCTTCTCCAACTGTACGTAATCTTCCTTGATATTGGCCGGATGAGCGGGAATGATCTCTTTGAGCTTGACCACCTTGCAGAGCGTCCGCTGTCTGTAGTCCTGCGTGGTGTAAGGTTTCGACACGCCGTCTATCTCCAGCTTCTCGAGCGCCCGGAAATCGTCCGGATTCAGGTAGTCCTTGTAAAACTTGACCGAAGCCTCCGTCGGATCGCCGTAGTTCATGATCTCCAGCTGCTCCAGATTCGAGGCGAGCCCCCCGTTCTGCTTGGAATACTTGTCCTGCGAGTATTTCATCGCGGCCTCCTCGAACGTGATCGTACCGTCCACGATCTGCCTTTGCACGCTGTCGAGCACGTTATAGGGCTCTTCCATGTCCATGTCGGTGTACTGAGGCTTGAGCAGAATATGGCGGGCGTGATACTGGCTGCCGATCTTTTCTATCAGCTGAATCAGGTGAAACCCGTAATCGGTCTCGACAACGCCCGACACCTGCCCCGGGTTGAGTTTCATCATGGCCTCGGCAAACTCGGGAACGAGCATCTCCTTGGTCATCAGCCCCAGGTCTCCGCCCCGGATCGCCGACTGCGGGTCCTCGGAATAGGTTCTGGCGAGCATATCGAACTTATCGCCGTTGATAATCCGCTCCCGAAGCTCCAGCAAACGCTCCTGCGCCCGGAGCTTCGCCTCGTCGGCATTGCTCGGATAGCGCACGATCTGCGCGAATACGTACTGCTCGGGAATGATCGGCACGCTGTCCTTGGACATGCCCTTGACGAACTTTTCCACCTCGCCGGGCGTGACGTGCACCTTATCCTTGATCGTACGCTCCATTTCGCTGGCATAGGCCCCCTCCTCGATCGTCTCGCGCAATTCCTCCCTGATATTGAAAATAGGCTTATGGTAGTACATCTCGAGCGCCGCGACCGATCCCCGCTCCAGAATCTGCTCGTCCACGAGCTGCTGCACGCGCTCGGCGACACGGTCCATAGGAACCGTCAGCGAGTCGATCTGAGACTGGTTGTAGAGCAGCTTCTGGATAATCAGGTGCTCCAACGCCTCGCAGCGCGGATCGCGCTGCGAGGTGTAGCCCTGCTGCTTGCTCTGCTCGACCAGAGCCTTACCGTACTGCTCCACCTCGGAATAAAGTACCACCGACTGACCGACAACGGCCACCACCTTGTCCGCCGTAAACTTGTCCTGAGCGTTGCTGCCCGAAACCGCGCAGGCGAACAAACCGGCCGTAGCGGCCATCCATTTACCGAATATCATCGCTATCGTCTATTTTTACATTCACAATTATTTCTTTATTCTCCATCGCGTGCCGGTAGAGGCTGTCCTCGTGCGCCCGCACGATCTCCTCCTTTCTCTGATTGAAAATCACCCGGCGGATCAGATCCTGCACGCTCTCCTGAGGAGCCCGGTCTCCGGGCCGTCGGAACACCAGAATCCGCACGTAATATACGTCGGAGGAAGTCTCCATCTCGCTAACCCGGTCGGTCGTCAGCAGATCGTCGTAATTTTCCGTTCGGTCGATCGGAAGCAGGGAAAGCAGCGTGGAAAAATCGGTCCAGCCGTTGAGCTCCGTCAACTCGAAATTGTTCTTGACACAAAGGTCCACCAAGTCCTGATAGCGGTCCTCGCCGGAAGCCATCATCAACTCCTTGATCTTGTTTTTCGGACCGTAGCTGCGGGGAAGCCGCACGACACGCGCCTTGAGCAGCGTCTTGTCGAGAACGAAGTCGGCCTGATTCTTCCGGTAATACTCGCTGATCTGAGCGTCCGTGAACAGCGTGTCGATCAGCTTGTCGACATAATACTGGTCGACCTTGTGGGTCAGCAGCGAGTTGCGGTACTCCTCGACCATGCGGTCAATATCCTGCTGGCTGCTCTCGAACATGCGCTCCGCTTCCTGAATCTTCAACTGCATCTTCACCCAGCGGTCGACATAGGAGCCGAGTATCTTCACGCTGTCCTCCGGCGCCATGTCCGGAGTGAAGATGGACGAAAGATCGTGGACGTACAGCTTCTCGCCGCCCACCTCGGCCAGCACCTTGTCGCCTCCGGCGAAAGGATTCGCGAAACGCTTGCACGACACCGGTATCGTCACCATCAGAAGAAGCGCTATTTTCAGGATCGACCTCATATTCTTCGTCGCAAAGATATGATCTTCTGCGTTAACAACGACTAAAGTCCGTTTATATTATCGTCGGTCGTGGAAACTTTCTCGCCTCCGGCCGCTTCTTCTCGGTCGGACGAGCCGACGGAGCGCCCCGCCTTGTCCCGGGACAGGGTCCGCACGATCGTAATCAAGGCCACCACGAAAATAATGCAGGCCAGAGCGTACACGATATAATAAACCGTATCGTTACCAATCATCTGGCGGGTCGAGAGGATCCGCTCCCCGCTCAGCACCCATGAAAAATACGAGATGGCGTTGTTGATCATATGGATCAGAATGACCGGCACCAGCGATCCGGATCGGTAGTAAATGAATCCGAGCACGATTCCGACGAAAAAGGCGTTGATTACCTGCTGAGGGATGATATGCACGACCCCGAAAACGCAGGCCCCGATCAGAATGCCCCGCAGCGGACCGAGCTTTTCGGTCAGCGAGTCCTGCACGATGCCCCGGAAAAGAATTTCCTCCAGAACGGGGGCTAGCACGATCGACGTAAGAATCATCCATCCGCCGAGCCCCATCTGCCGATTCAGCAACTCGAGCATTCCCTCGGGCATCCAGTCGACGAGCGGCTCGACCACCAGCGAGGTGGCGACCGTCATCACGAGCCCCCACAAGACGACCGCAGGATCGACCCGTCGGACTCCGAAACGCAGCAGCTTGGTCCCGCGCGCCGTCCGATGGCGCCTGACCCAAAGCGCATACAGTATGGTTACGGCGAATTGAACGCCATAGCAGACAAACGCGCTGAATCCCTCGGAAACGCTCCCCGCCCGCACCAGCAAAACGCCCAGCAGATTACACAAAACCGTCACGGCGACGAAAACGCCCAGCAACGCCAGCATGTCGCTCCATGTCGGATAGATACCGTATTTGTTCTCAGCCCTCATGTAACCTCACGAATGATTCGACGGAACAGCCAATTCCGTGCCTGTTTAATTTCAGTACTCGCCCCCGAGCGTCGCAACCATCACGGCCTTGATCGTGTGCATCCGGTTTTCGGCCTGATCGAAAACGATCGAGGCATCCGACTCGAAGACCTCCTCGGTCACCTCCATTTCGGTCAGACCGAATTTTTCGAATATGTCCTTGCCAACCTTGGTTTCCAGATTATGGAACGCCGGAAGGCAATGCATGAACTTGGCTCCGGGATTATGCGTGGCTTCCATCACGGCCCCGTTGACCTGATACGGACGGAGCAGATCGATCCGACGCTGCCATATCTCGTCGGGCTCTCCCATCGAGACCCACACGTCGGTATAGACAAAGTCGCATCCGTCGACGCCGGCAACCAGATCGTCCGTCACGACGATCTTTCCCCCGCTCTGTCCCGCCAGCGCCCGGCACTGCCTTACAAGCGAGGCATCGGGAGCGCACTCGACGGGCGAGACGGCACGGAAGTCCATCCCCATCTTGGCCGAGGCCACCATCAGCGAGTTGGCCACATTGTTGTGCGCATCGCCCAAAAAGCAGACCTTCAATTCCGAGAGCGGCTTCTGACTATGCTCGCGCATCGTCATCATATCCGCCAAGGCCTGCGTCGGATGAAACTCGTCGGTCAGGCCGTTCCATACGGGCACGCCCGAGTATTCCGCCAGCGTATGCACGATACGCTGGGCGAACCCTCTGTATTCGATCCCGTCGTACATGCGTCCCAACACCCGGGCCGTATCCTTGATGGACTCCTTCTTGCCCACCTGAGAGCCGGTCGGCCCCAGATAGGTCACCCGCGCGCCCTGATCGTAAGCGGCCACTTCGAACGAGCAGCGCGTACGGGTCGAGTCCTTCTCAAACAGCAGCACGATGTTCTTGCCCTGCAGCGTCTTCCTCTCTCGACCGGTATATTTGTCGTTCTTCAGCCGGACGGCCAGCTCCAGCAAATACCCGATCTCCTCGGCGGAGAAATCGAGCAGGGTCAGCAAACTTCTCTTGCCCAGATCAACCATTCCCTAATGATTTTTTAACGTTCCTCTTCACTGTCGACGGACCGGTTTCCGCTTTCGTCAGTCGCAGGAAAGCCCGTTCCGGGTTCAAAGATAAAAACTTTAATCCATAAATCATTGCGCGCGGGCACATATCGTACCGATTCGGGGGAAGCGGCGAAACCCGGCCTGAGAATTTGCGAAATTTTACCTATCTTGCACCGGATTTCCCGGCTGCCGGAAATGTCCGCATCCCGGGCTCCTCGAAACGACAAGCACTGAAAATCAAGACAGTTAAAGCACATACCTCGCTATGGGAAAAATCGTTGCACTGGCCAATCAGAAAGGAGGCGTCGGAAAAACCACGACGGCCATCAACCTGGCGGCAAGCATGGCCGTACTGGGCAAGAAGATTCTGCTCGTCGACGCCGATCCGCAAGCCAACGCCACGTCGGGCCTCGGACTGGACATCAACGGCCGGAGCATATACGACTGTATCACGGGCGAAGCGCAGCCCGAGGACGTGATCCAAGCCTTCGCCGACATAAAGAAGCTGGACATCCTGCCGTCGAGCATCAATCTGGTCGGAGCCGAAACCGAGTTGCTCGAAATCGAGGACGGACAGAAGCGGATGCGAAACCTGCTCGCCCCCCTGCGCCAGCGCTACGACTTCATCCTGATCGACTGCTCTCCCTCGCTCGGGCTCGTTACGCTCAACGCGCTGGTCGCGGCCGACAGCGTGCTGATTCCGGTCCAGTGCGAGTATTTCGCGCTGGAAGGGCTCGGCAAGCTGCTCAACACGATCCGCATGACTCAGTCGAAGCTGAATCCCCAGTTGCAGATCGAAGGCTTTCTGCTGACCATGTACGACGCCCGCCTGCGGCTGGCCAACCAAGTGGCCGGCGAGGTGCGCGAGCACTTCGGCGATCTGGCGTTTCAGACGATCATTCAGCGCAACACGAGACTCTCCGAGGCTCCCAGCTTCGGGAAGCCGGCGCTGCTGTACGATGCGTCCTCGTCGGGTAGCGTCAACTACCTGAATCTGGCCAAGGAATTCATCAAGAAAAACCGAAAAAAATAACGGAACCCCACCATGAACGCGAAAACCAAAGGCTTGGGCCGTGGTCTGGGCGCAATTTTTGAAATAGAAGGCTCGGCATTGCCCGAGAAAACGAAGCGCAGCGCTTTCGAGGAGATCGAGATCGACCGGATCGCCCCGAATCCCAAACAACCGCGTACTCATTTCGGCGAGCAGGCTTTGGACGAGCTGGCCGAATCGATCCGCACGCTCGGCGTCATTCAGCCAATTACCGTGCGCAAGGAAGCGGACGGACGATATACGATCATCAGCGGAGAGCGCCGCTGGCGCGCCTCGAAGCTGGCCGGGCTGACTTCGATGCCGGCCTATATCCGCGAGGCGGACGAGGAATCCATGCTCGCGATGGCCATCGTCGAGAACATTCAGCGGCAGGACCTCAATGCGATCGAAGTCGCGCTGAGCCTTCAGCGGCTGGTCGACGAGTGTCACCTGACGCAAGACTCGCTCGGCGAACGCGTAGGCAAAAAACGCTCGACCGTAGCCAATTACCTTCGATTGCTTAAACTTCCGGTCGAAGTACAGCTGGCCGTCCGCGAAGAGTTGATCTCGATGGGTCATGCCCGGGCGCTGATCAACTTGGAGTCCGAGCAGCAGCAGATCGCCCTGCTCAAGAAAACGGTCAAGAAAGGTCTGTCGGTCCGTCAGGTCGAAGAAGCGGTCAAGGAGCTCAACTCGGCAAAGCCCCACAAAGCCGAAGCCGACGAAGAATTCCCCGAAAGCTACTCGCGGCTGGTGGAGCACCTCGAAAGGCTTTTTACGCAGGAAATCAGCATTAAGAAAAACAATAAAGGAGGCGGAAAGATCGTTATCGGATTCGGTTCGGACGACGACATAGAGACGTTTATCGGAAAACTGAATGGTATCGAGAAATAGGAACATATTTCTACGGGGAGCGGCTCTTGCCCGAACAGCGGCCTTTTTGCTCGCAGCGGTGCTGGTGTGGACTCACTCCCGGGCGCAGGCCCCGACGGAGCGCTACAAAATCGTCAACGGAGTCCGTACCCGGATCGTCGTATCCGACAGCGCGTCGACCGCAAAAGCCGACACGTTAGCCATAGCACAGCAGAGCTTGTCTCCGGTGGAACTCGATACGACAACGACCGCACGGCAACGGCGGCAACTGGCGCGCATGATGCGTGACACCTCGAGCATACGCTACAGCAAGCTTTTCCGGGACACGATGCCGATTTCGCGCGTATGCTGGATATCGGCGGTAGCCCCCGGCTTCGGCCAGCTGTACAACAAGCAGGCATGGAAAATACCTATTCTGTACGGGACCGTCGCCACGACAGCCTACTTCGGCTTCCGCGAAAACAGCAAGTTCCGCGACTACAAGCGCCAGTACGACGCGCTGAGACGGGACAACGCGCCTCAGGAGGACGTCGATCCGATACAGAGCGAGATGATTCGCCACAACACGGGACGCACGCTGCTGTGGATAGGCTCGATCGCCTCCTATATCTATTTCATCGGCGATGCGGCTCTGAACTATCAGGGGCCCGTCAACAGCGTGAAAAAAGCCACGACGCTCTCCACGATATGTCCGGGAGCCGGCCAACTCTACAACCGCAGCTACTGGAAGCTGCCGATCGTACTCGGAGGACTGGCGACGATGGGGTTCGTCATCGACTTCAACAACCGGGGCTATCAGCGGTTCAAGCTCGCCTATGACATACAGGCCGCCGGAGGAACGAACGAGTTCAACGGCCGGTACACGCTCGACTATCTGGCCAAAATGCGGAAAAACTACCGTCGCAACCGGGACTTGTGCATCATCATCACGGCCGGGCTGTATCTGCTCAATATCGTCGATGCCCATGTGGACGCGCAAATGAAGGACTATGACATCAGCGACGACCTCTCCATGACGCTCGAGCCCACGCTCATCAATCTGTATACGATGCAGACGAGCAACGTCAACGGACTGGGGCTGGCATTCAAACTAACTTTCTGATTCCGAATGAGACCGAAACCGCTGACCCTCCTTTTCGGCATGTTCTGCGGTCTGTGGACGGCTGCCGTCGCAGATGCGCCCGACGCACGGGAGAAACTGCACATCCGGACGACACCGGCAGGCTACGACTCGATCATCGCCAGTTGGAAAGCTAACGCCGTATCCGAGACGTTCGACAATTATGCTCGCGACTTCATCGGGCTCGATACCACTCGCTTTCTGCCGGCCCTCTCGACCGTTACGGAAACGGTCTGCCGCCAGCGGCTCAAGGCGATCGTCTCGCCGATCCATCTTCCGTACAACGAAATCGTCCGCAAACAGATCGCCGCCTACACGACGACCCATAAAGCCCTGACGCGGCGCATGCTGACCTACTGCCGGTACTATTTCCCGATCATCGAACGGGAGCTGGAAAAGAACGGGCTGCCGTTGGAACTCAAATTTCTGCCCGTAATCGAATCGGCGCTGCAACCGACCGCCACATCTCCGGCCGGCGCCGTGGGCCTGTGGCAATTCACGCTCGTGACAGGCCGCTATTACGGACTCGAAATCTCTTCCATGGTCGATGCCCGGCGCGATCCGGTCGCTTCGACGCAAG
>CABUJP010000105.1:0-8661 GCA_902491835.1 uncultured Alistipes sp.
GAACGACCGGATAGAAAACCCCCCACCGGTTATGCGCCGCCGGAGCATGCTCGGCCCGAAGTACCGGCTCGCGGTCGCGGTAGCCGATCAGGTACTCGTCGTAGGGAGGCAACAGGTGCAACGCCGGGGCCGGAGCGGGAAAATCCGTCCAAGAGCGATGTATCAACCACACCCGATCCCCGATCCGCAGCGTTTCCAACTCGTCCCGAATCGATCCGATCGCCGCGCGAACATCCGACGCGGACAGGCCCGACCACCAGACGAAATCAGTTACCGTCGCCGGGCTATGGCTACGAAAATAGGCGCGGGCCTCGTCGCGTGTCAGCTCGGGGAACGGCGCGACCCGCTCCTCGAGCAGCGCATAGGTGAACTGCCCGGCCCGGTCGGGACCGCTGCAGATGATCCCGTCGGCCTCGGCCCGCATCAGGTAACGCGTCATGAAATGCGTGTCGGCGGCGATGCCTGCTGCCTGGAAACGGTCGGCGATCTGTCGCTTGGTCAGGCAAAGGTTTCCTCTCAACATTTTTTCGATCAGGCGATTGCTGCGGGAATACATTCCGTCGTCGATCCCCAGTCCCCGGCTGCGGGCCAGTGAGCTGTTGGCCGACCGGATGCGCCGGGCCGAGAGCCGCAGCATCCATCGAATATCCTCGGCCGCAACCAGATGCCACGTAGGCCGCATCACATGCGTCCGAAGAATCTCGCCCCGCTCCAGCGCCCGGTCGACGGCGCGCAGCGAGGCAGTTCGCAACCGGATTCCGACAGCCCAGCGGACCGCCCTGTAGTCCTGTGCCTGAACGGCTCCCATCCACCGCACGAGCGCACGCGGATCGTCGAAGCGCGGATCGGACAGCTGCTGGGCCGACAGACGGACAGCGATCAAACGATTTTCCATATCGTGAAAGGTTGCTCGGTCTCGAAAACGAATCTTCGACGGCATTCGATTCGCCGAATTTATCATGTATGAATTCTAAAAAATCTCGCTATGAAATCGGCGGAAAAACCCGGAGGATAAGGCAACTGTCGGTGCTCCTCGTCCGGATCATCGCAGAAGTTCCCGTTTCGGAATCGGCCGGACAAACGGGAAACCGGATCGATCCTTCCGCATGCCGGATCAACCGTTATCAAGGACCGTCCGTTTCGCCGACAAACCGATAGGCGGGAGTTTCCCCATTATTCGATACGAACCGCCATATCAAAGCCAGTCGGGCTCCTGAAAATATCCGAGGCCGGATCCCGGAATTTTCCGACAGTTCTCACGAGACCGTCTCGCATGCGTAGGATACTGTCGGAAACAAAAGCGGCAAGCCAAAACAAAGCCTGGCCGCCATTCGCATGGAAAAATCCTCATCCGCAAGCCCCGGCCCGGCGCACAAAAAATGGCCACCGGAAACGCGGTCCCGCGTCAGACCAGCTCGATGCCGGCTTCCGAGCACTCGCGGCGCATCGACTCGGGCCAGATACTGCTCTGAATCTCGCCGATATGGGCCTTGCGAAGCAGGAACATGCACAGCCGCGACTGCCCGATGCCGCCTCCGATCGTGCAGGGCAGCTCGCCGGCAAGCAGCTTCCGGTGAAAATAGAGGCTCTCCTTGTCGCGCTCCCCGCGCAGATCCAACTGGCGGGCGAGCGAACGCTCGTCGACCCGGATTCCCATGCTCGACACCTCGAAAGCGCTTTCGAGCAACGGGTTCCACAGCAGGATGTCGCCGTTCAGTCCCGGATACCCGTCTTCGCCCGGCGTACTCCAGTCGTCGTAGTCGGCCGCGCGGCCGTCGTGAGGCCGTCCGTCCGACAGCGGAGCGCCGATGCCCATGACGAACACGGCCCCGTAGCGACGGACGATCTCGTTCTCGCGCTCCTTTGGCGTCTTGTCGGGGTAGAGATCGAGCAGTTGCTGGGCGTGAATGAAGCGAATCTCCTCGGGCAGCATCGGCTCGATCTGCGGAAACTCGACGTAGAGCCGGTTCTCGGTCACCTTGATCGCCTCGTAAATCCGGCGGACGGTCTGCTTCAGGAAAGAGACGGTGCGCTGCTCGCGCGTAATGACCTTTTCCCAGTCCCACTGGTCGACGTAAAGCGAGTGAATGTTGTCGAGCTCCTCGTCGGGCCGCAGCGCGTTCATGTCGGTATAGATGCCCCGGCCCGGCGCGACGGCCATTTCGGCGAGCTTCAGCCGTTTCCACTTGGCCAGCGAGTGAACCACCTCGGCCCGGCGCTCGCCCATGTCGCGGATAGGAAACGAAACGGGCCGCTCGACGCTGTTCAGGTCGTCGTTGATACCCGTGCCGGAAAGCACGACCATCGGGGCGGTCACGCGCAGCAGCGCGAGCTGGGCCGACAGGTTCTGCTGGAACATATCCTTGACGAGCTTGATCGCCTTCTCGGTATTCTCGACGTTGTCGAGCAGGTTGCGGTAGCCCGCCGGCTTGACAAGAGGCATGGCACAGGGGGATTAATCGGTAACGACGATCAGGTAATAGTTCTTTTTGCCTTTCTGCACGAGCAGATACCGGTCCGATAGCAGATCGGCGGCGCCTACCATGCAATCGACGGCGGCGATCTTCCGCTTGTTCAGCGAAACGCCGCCGCCCTGAATCAGCTTGCGGGCCTCGCCCTTGGACGGAAAGACGGCGGCATGCTCGGTACACAGGGCCAGAAAACCGACGCCTTCCTCGATCAGCCGACGCGACACCTCGAAGCGAGGCACGCCCTCGAACACCTGCAGGAACGTCTGCTCGTCGATGCCGCGCAACGCCTCGGCCGTCGCGCCGCCGAACAGGATTTCCGAAGCCTCGACGGCCCGGCGGTACTCCTCCTCGCCGTGCACCATGCAGGTCACCTCGCGGGCCAGCGCCTTCTGCAATCCGCGCAGATGCGGCGCCTCGCGGTGGGCGGCGACGAGACCCTCGATCGTCTCGCGGTCGAGCATCGTGAATATCTTGACGTAGCGCTCGGCGTCCTCGTCGCTCACATTGAGCCAGAACTGGTAGAACTTGTACGGAGACGTATAGCGCGGATCGAGCCAGACGTTGCCCAACTCGGTCTTGCCGAACTTCGTGCCGTCAGCCTTCTTGATCAGCGGGCACGTCAGCGCGAAAGCCTCGCCGCCCGTCTTGCGGCGGATCAGTTCGGTCCCGGTCGTGATGTTGCCCCACTGGTCGGACCCGCCCATCTGGAGCTTGCAGTTCTTATGCTGGTATAGATGCAGGAAGTCGGTCCCCTGAACGAGCTGATAGGTGAACTCGGTGAACGACATGCCCTCGCCCTCGCCGTTGAAGCGCTTCTTGACCGAGTCTTTGGCCATCATGTAGTTGACCGTAATGCACTTGCCGATGTCGCGGATGAACTCTAGAAACGAGAACTCCTTCATCCAGTCGTAGTTGTTGACCAGCTCGGCCGCGTTCGGTTCGTCGGACGAGAAGTCGACCAGCCGCTCGAGCTGTCGGCGGATACCCTCCTGATTGCGGCGTAACGTCTGTTCGTCGAGCAGGTTGCGTTCGAGCGACTTGCCGGACGGGTCGCCGATCATGCCCGTCGCTCCGCCGACCAGAAAGATCGGCTTATGGCCGCAACGCTGGAAATGCTTCAGGATCATCACGCTGACCAGATGCCCGATATGCAGCGAGTCAGCCGTCGGATCGATCCCGACATAGGCGGTCGTCATCTCCTTGGCCAACTGTTCCTCGGTGCCCGGCATGATGTCGTGAATCATGCCTCTCCACCGGAGTTCCTCAACAAAATTCATCGTCTTGCGATTTTCGTTTGAACGGTTAACGGATTCGACGGCAAAGGTAGTCAATTTCCTGCGAAAAGCCTACCGGCGTGCAGATTTGATCATTTTCGGGAAATCATAGGGAAAATCGAACGCCCGAAGCCCGGATCGCGTCCGCTCCGTCCGGCACCATTCGCCGGAAAAGGTCGTAACCGGCCCGGACAGACCCGGCCGGTCCCTTGCATGGCAGGAATGCACGAGAAAAGCGCGGAACGGTAAAAAGACCGAAAGACCCCCGCTCCGGACCATACCGGATACCCCGGACGTCATACGGCCGGAAAGCTATCAGGGAGCTCCCGCGCGCCGAACCGTACGCTACTCGATGTCCAGGTCGAGCGCCTGACGCAACTTGCCGATCAGCGGATTCTTCTGCGAGAGATAGCGCAGACGGTCCTCAACCTTGACCGGCTTGAGCCCCTCGCGGCTGGCCTCGATCACGACCTCGAAATCGATCGGAGTCCGTACGCCCGAAAGCTCGCCGAGCCGCTTGCGGATATCGGTCAGGTTGTTCATCACCTCGTCGTAAAGCGACTCGTTGGGGACCTTGAGCAGCACCTTTCCTCCGACGACCGACGCATCCTGAAACACGACGCTCAGGCGGGGCCGCTGCTTGGCCAGCTCGGCGGTCAGCAGCGCGCATCCCCTCTCGATCCTGTCGGGCGAAATATTTTCCGCCATCTCGTTCTCGGCATTTTCGTCCGGCTCGTCCGATCCGTCGTCGGATGTGAGCGAATCGTCGTTCGGACGGCTGCCGAGCAAAGAGAGGATCGAGCGGCCCGACAGAGAAACGGAAGGCTCCGGGCCGGCGGAGGCGGGAGCCACCGTATCGCCGGAAAATCGGCCGGCGACGGAAACGGGAGAACCGACCGGTGCGGGAGCAGGCGTCGCGACCTCAGGAGTTTGTCGTCCGGACGGCGCAGCCGACACCGGAGGGACGGAACCGGCAGAGGCAATCCTGCCCTCGTTGCGAGTCAAGGAAACGGGTTCGCCCTGCATCTGACCGGAAAGGCTTTGAGCTCCGCCGGACACAGGACCGCGCCCGGCGACGGGATGAGCTGCGGCTTCAGCCGGCGCGGATACCGGCGGAGGCGAAACCGGCGGAATCGTTCCGGAAAAAGCCTCTCCGTTGGAAGCCGGAGAGACAGCCGACGGAGAAACGACTCCCTCGGCCGAAGGCCTCGGCGGCGCGGCAGGAGCCGCCGGGACGGAGCGGGACGGCGAAAGCTCGGGCAGGGACGGGCTCAGCGCGCCGTCATTTTTTTTTTGACCGAGCCCGCAAAGTTTCATCAGGCTCAGTTCGACGCGAAGCCGCTGGTTTACGGCCGTCCGCAGCGACTGTTCGACGGCGGTCAACAGGTCGATTCCCTCGAACAGCAAAGGCACGGGGCACTCGGCGGCCTGCGACCGGTAGCGGTCGGCCACGCTGCCGGTCACCTCGAGCAGGGGCAACGTCTGGGGATTCTTGCACATCAATAGGTCGCGGAAATGGCCGTTCAGCCCGGCGGCGAACGTCTGGGCCGAAAAGCCCTTGCGCAACACCTCGTCGAACATCGTCAGCGCCGAGGGATAATCGCCCGCGAGAATCCGCGAGGTCATGCCGAAGTAGGTATCGTAGTCGAGCACGTTCAGTGTCGCGGCCACTTCGGCGGCCGTCAGCCTCTGGCCGCAGAACGAGACGACCTTGTCGAACATCGACAGCGCGTCGCGCATGCCTCCGTCGGCTTTCTGAGCGATAATATGCAGCGACTCGTCGTCGTAGTCGACACCCTCCTGCGAGGCAATGTATTTCAGGTAGCCCACGCCGTCCTCGACGCGGATCCGGTTGAAATCGTAAATCTGACAGCGGGACAGGATCGTCGGGATGATCTTGTGCTTCTCGGTCGTCGCCAGAATGAACACGGCGTGCGCGGGCGGCTCCTCGAGCGTCTTGAGGAAAGCGTTGAAGGCCTGAAGCGAAAGCATATGGACCTCGTCGATGATATAGACGCTGTAGCGACCTATCTGCGGCGGGATGCGGACCTGCTCGGTCAGCGTACGGATATCGTCCACCGAGTTGTTCGACGCGGCGTCCAGCTCGTGGATATTGAACGAGCGGCCCTCGTTGAACGCCCGGCACGACTCGCACTCGTTGCAGGCCTCGCCGTCGGCGGCCGGATCGAGGCAGTTGATCGCCTTGGCGAAAATACGCGCGCAGGTCGTTTTGCCGACGCCGCGCGGGCCGCAGAACAGATAGGCGTGGGCCAACTGCCGGCGCACGATGGCGTTTCGCAGCGTCGAGGTGATATGCGACTGCCCGACGACCGACGCGAATGTCGCGGGACGGTACTTGCGGGCGGAAACGATGAAATTATCCATGACTTTTCTTATCTTACAAAGATACGCAAATTCGGACGGAATCCGCAAGCGGCGCGGAAAAATCCCGGGCAGGGGGAAGACACCTCCGCCTCCTTCAGGCACAGGACCGGCCGGCGGATGCCTCCATGCGCCGAGGCCGCAATGGTCGCAACGGACCGGAAGCCCGCGTCGATTCCGCGCGATGCCGCCGACCGCGCCTCGGCTTCCGCCGGACCGGCGGTTTGTTCCGGCCCGACACGCATTTGGGAGCGAACGGCATTCGCCAATGATCGGATACAGAAACGCATGCTCACGTCCGACATGCCGTTACGCGCCGAACGCCCCGGCACGCCGTTCCCCGAAAACATGCGCAGGGTGCTATTCTGTCATCCGGATTGCCAAGACGTCACCGGCCGGCAGCTTCGCCGCGACAATTCATCACATGCGCGCCGCCGGTCTGTCCGAACGGACTGACAAATTGCCCGATAAGCGTCTCTGGCAGCCGATTTGCAGAGTTTTCGACACAAAACCGGAAAACGAAACGAAAGGAGACGAAAATATGAATATCAACAATCTGACCATCAAAGCGCAGGAAGTCCTGCAAAGCGCGATGAACCTCGCGCGATCGGACCGCAATCAGGCCGTCGAGCCGCTGCATATGCTCGACGCGATCGTCGCCGAGGACGACAGCGTGGGCGTTTTCCTGCTGCAAAAGCTGGGCGTCAACGTCGGCGCGCTGCGCAGCGTGCTGCGGCAGCAGATCGAGCGACTGCCCAAAGTCGAGGGCGGCGAGGTTTACTTCTCGCGCGAAAGCTCCGAGGCGATCCAGAAAGCGGGCGACTTCACGAAGACGTTCGGCGACAAGTACGCTTCGGTCGAACACCTGTTGCTCGGCATACTGACCGAACGCAGCGAGGCGAGCCGACTGCTGAAGGACGCCGGAGCGACCGAAAAGGAGCTGGTCGCCGCAATCAAAGAACTGCGCAAAGGCGCGACGGTCGACAGCCAGACCAGCGAGCAGGAGTACGACGCGCTGGGCAAGTACGCGATCAACCTGAACGAGCAGGCGCGCAAAGGCAAGCTCGACCCGGTGATCGGCCGCGACGAGGAGATACGCCGCGTATTGCAGATACTTTCCCGCCGGACGAAAAACAACCCGATTCTGGTCGGCGAGCCGGGCGTCGGCAAGACGGCTATCGCCGAAGGCATCGCGCACCGGATCGTCGACGGCGACGTGCCGGAGAACCTGCGCAGCAAGCAGGTTTACTCGCTCGACATGGGAGCGCTGATCGCCGGCGCGAAGTACAAAGGCGAGTTCGAGGAGCGTCTGAAGGCGGTCGTCAAGGAGGTCATTTCGGCCGAGGGCGAGATTCTGCTGTTCATCGACGAAATCCACACGCTGGTCGGCGCCGGCAAGGGCGACGGCGCGATGGACGCCGCGAACATCCTGAAACCGGCCCTGGCGCGAGGCGAACTGCGCGCGATCGGCGCTACGACGCTCGACGAGTTCCAGAAATACTTCGAGCAAGACAAGGCGCTCGAGCGCCGGTTCCAGAAAGTCATGGTCGACGAGCCGTCGACCGTAGACGCGATCTCGATCCTGCGGGGTCTGAAAGAGCGCTACGAGAACCACCACCAGGTGCGGATCAAGGACGAGGCGATCGTCGCGTCGGTCGAGCTGTCGAACCGCTACATCACATCGCGCTTCCTGCCCGACAAGGCGATCGATCTGATCGACGAGGCGGCAGCCAAGCTGCGGCTCGAGATGAACTCGGTGCCCGAGGAGATCGACGAACTGGACCGCAAGGTCCGGCAGCTCGAAATCGAACGCGAGGCGATCCGCCGCGAGAAGGATCAGGGCCGGATCGAGGAGCTGACGCGCGAGATCGACGAGCTGAACGCCAAGCGGACGACGCTCCGGGCCAAATGGCAGGGCGAGCGCGACATACTCGAGAAGATACAGAAGAACAAGCAGGCGCTCGACGACCTGAAAGTGCAGGCGGCCGAGGCCGAGCGCAACGGCGATTACGGACGCGTGGCCGAAATCCGCTACGGCAAGATGCGCGAAACCGAGAACGAGATCGCCGGCCTGCAGGCCGAAGTATCGAAGAACGCCGAAGCCGGCGCGATGATCAAGGAAGAGGTCGACGCCGAGGACATCGCCGAGGTCGTGGCCCGCTGGACGGGCATACCGGTCAGCCGGATGCTGCAGAGCGAGCGTGAGAAGCTGCTCAGGATGGAGAGCGAGCTGCACGACCGCGTCGTCGGTCAGGATCAGGCGATCGAGGCCATATCGAACGCCGTCCGCCGCTCGCGGGCCGGACTTCAGGACCCGCGCCGTCCGATCGGATCGTTCATCTTCCTCGGCACGACGGGCGTCGGCAAGACCGAGCTCGCCAAGGCGCTGGCCGAGTACCTGTTCAACGACGACACGATGATGACCCGTATCGACATGAGCGAGTATCAGGAACGCCACAGCGTCTCGCGGCTGATCGGAGCGCCTCCGGGATACGTCGGCTACGACGAGGGCGGCCAGCTCACCGAGGCCGTGC
>CABUJP010000106.1:0-8626 GCA_902491835.1 uncultured Alistipes sp.
CATTCGACGGAAGCGACTGCGAGCAGGCGCTACGCCGGATCAACGAGGCTCTCGAAGCCGGAGCCGAAGCGCTCCGCACGGCCGACTACGCCATTCTCACGTTGGGCACGGCCTGGGTGTACGAGCTGCGCGAAACGGGCCGAATCGTGGCGAATTGCCACAAGCTGCCCGCAGCGATGTTCCGCCGCCGGAGAATGAGCGCAAGCGAAATCGCCGAAACCCTCGGCGAAGCGATCACCCGGTTCCTGCCCGGCAGAAAAACGATCCTCACCGTCAGTCCGGTACGTCATCTGGGCGACGGAGCGACCGAGAACACGCTGAGCAAGTCGACGCTGATTCTGGCCGCGCATGCACTGACGGAAAGCCTGCCCGAGTGCCGCTATTTCCCGGCCTACGAAATCCTGATGGACGACCTGCGCGACTACCGCTTCTACGAACGGGACATGGTGCATCCGTCCGAAACGGCCGTCGAATACATTTGGGAGGTATTCCGCCGAAACGTCCTCGACGAGCGGGACAACGGGCTTCTCGACCGGGCCGAGGCATTGCGCCGGGCCATGGAGCATCGTCCGTTCGACCCGTCGGGCGAGGCCCATCGCCGGTTCCGAAGCCGGCAGGCCGAGGAAGCCCGGGCGCTGCAACGGCAGTACCCGGAGGTGGATTTCAGCGAGGAAATCAATTTTTTCGAGTCATGAGCGCCCTGCCGAACGAACGAAGGACGATCGCCTGCCCCCGATGCGGCTCTCCGGTACGCATTCCGCTGTTTTGGATCGCCGGCATCGAGGGAATCTTCCGGTGCAAGTCGTGCGGACTGGCTTTCAAGACGGGCTACAAGGCCGGCGCTGCACTGAGCGCAACGGGCTTGGTGCTGAGCCTGTGCACCGTTCAGCTGCTGATCTATCTGCTCGGCTCCTATTCGCTGTTGCTCGGCTTGGTGCTGATCGTACCGCTGTGGCTTTTTTACGGATTTCACCTGCGCAAGCGCTACATGCTGTACCGAATCCGGCGGCGCATGCGCCGAAACATAGACGACGAGCGGCGCGCCACATAGCATTTTCCGGCCATGATGCCCGTAGCCGGCTCGGCAAAGAATGAAGAGACGCAAAATCCAAAACTTTTCATACCTTTGCAGGCAAACGAACTATACCCGATGAAACCTTTCAAATGCCTGATACTCTGCGTCGCCACATGGATAGGCAGCCCTGAGGCGCGCGCCCAGCAAGCGGTCAAGCCCCGGCTGGTCGTCCAAATCGTCGTGAGCCAAATGCGTTACGACTATCTGGACCGTTTCCGCGACAATTTCTGCGACGACGGATTCCGCGCCTTTATGGAAAAAGGAACGAACTTCACGAACGCCCGCCACAGCTACATGCAAACCAATACCGTAGCCGGGCTGGCCACGATCGTCACGGGCACTCCCCCGTCGGGTCACGGCGTGATCGCGGAAAGCTGGTATAACTACACGACGGGCGACAGCGTCAATCTGATCGCGGACAGCCGCGTGACGGGGCTCGAGTGCGAGGACGGCGAAGGCCGCTACTCGGCTCTGAACCTGACCGCCGCCACGTTGGGCGACCGGCTCAAGGAAAGCGACCCGAAATCGAAGTCGATCGCGCTGGCTGTCGATCCCTATTCAGCCATCGTCTGCGGAGGGCCGTCGTCGGACGTCTACTGGATGGACACGGGACACGGCACATGGGTATCGAGCAGCTATTATTTCGAAAAACTGCCCTACTGGGTCAAAAAATACAACGAGACGGCTTTCGCCTCGACGCTGCTCGATCGGGAATGGACGCCCGACAAGTCGTTCGAGTCGTACCGGAACACCGACACCACCGTGCTCAGCTTCATTCCCAACGCGAAATCGGGCATCGGGAATTTTCTGCGCGGCATCGTCAGAATCTTCAAAAAGGACGATCCCCGGACGGACTACGCCGTGCTGCAATACATGCCCGCAGGCAACACGCTGGTCAGCAGCTTCGCCCGCGAGGCGATCGTGCAGGAGGAACTGGGCAAGGACAGCCACACCGACCTGCTGACGATCTGCTACGACGCGCCGCGCCTGATCTGCGAGCGTTTCGGTCCCCGCTCGATCGAAGTCGAAGACATGTATTACAAGCTCGACCGCGAGATCGGCGAGCTGGTCACCTTCATCCAAGCCCAGTTCGAGCCGGGAGAAGTCGTGATCGCCCTGACCTCGGACCACGGGAGCAGCGACACGTTCCGCGAACAGAGCCGCATCCCGATGGGCCTGTTCAATGCCGAGCAGTTCAAGATCATCATGAACGGCTTTCTCAGCGCGCAGTACGAGCCGGGCGAATGGGCGAGCTGATCTACAAATACGGATTCGATCTAGCCGAGGTACAGACCCGCGCGGCAGCCTTCGCGCTCCAGTTCCGCGGCGTGTCGGGCGCGCTCACGTCGACCGACATGCAGAGCGGCTATTTCGGCAAGGGATACGGCGAGAAGATGCAGAACGGCTTCTACCCGAAGCGCTCGGGCGACGTGACGATCAACCTGATGCCGGGCTGGATCGAGCAGCGCACGGGCATCGTATCGCTGCCGGGCTCGCTGTACGAATACGACACCCACGTTCCGATGATGCTTCTGGGCGGAGCCGTTCCGGCGGCCACCGTCGAGCGCGACGTGACGGTCAGCTCGCTGGCCCCGACTCTGGCACATATCATGCGAATCACCGTCCCGAACGCCGCTACGGGCGAAATTCTGGACGAAGCGGTTCCTAACGAAAATAAGCGATGACTATCAACGAAGCACAAGACGAAATCATCGGCGAGTTCTCGGTCTTCGACGAGTGGCTCGACAAATACGAGTATCTGATCGAACTGAGCGGCTCGCTGCCGGCAATCGGCGAGGAGCACAGAAACGAGCAGTTCCTGATCCGGGGGTGCCAGTCGCGCGTATGGGTCGACGCCGAACTGCGCGACGGCAAGATTTATTTTACGGCCGACAGCGACGCGATCATCACCAAAGGGATCATCGCGCTGCTGATCCGCGTGCTCAGCGGCCGCACGCCGCAGGAGATCGTCGACTCGGACCTCTATTTCATCGACCGGATCGGGCTCAGGGAGAACCTCTCGCCCACCCGGGCCAACGGATTGCTCGCGATGATCAAGCAGATGAAACTGTACGCGCTGGCGTACCAAAACAAACAGTAGACGATCCGCCATGACGACACCGGAGGACATTATGCGCATCGAGCAGGACATCGTTCTGACGCTGAAGAATATATACGACCCGGAAATCCCTGTCAACGTGTACGATCTGGGACTGATCTACGAAATAGACGTCGAGCCCGGCGGAGAGGCCAATATCCGCATGACGCTGACGGCCCCGAACTGTCCGATGGCCGACCAGTTGCTCGAGCAGATTCACGAGCAGGTGGGCAAGGTCAAGGGCGTCACGTCGGTCAACGTCACGCTGACGTTCGACCCGCCTTGGGATCGCAGCATGATGTCGGAGGAGACGCTGCTCGATCTGGGCCTGATGTAGCCCCTTTCACCCAAAAAATCGCCCGATATGCCCGTCAGCCCGAACGAAGCCTTTTTGCGACTTGTGTGGACACACGGTCTGTACACCCGACTCGATCCGCCCGGAATCGAAGTGATCGACCCCGGGTCGGCCGGTCCGGAAGACGGCATCGACGCGGTGAATGCCCGGATCGTCCTCGAGGGAACGGAAATCAGCGGTCCCGTCGCGATCCATGAGCGCGCCTCGGACTGGCGCAAGCACCTGCACCACATCGACAGCAAATACGACCGCTGTATCCTGCATGTCGTGGCGCACGACGACGCGGTCGTCTGCCGGACAGACGGATCGGTCGTGCCTACCGTCACGATGAGTTGCCCCCATGAATTGGAAGAGAGGTATCTCGGACTGCTCGAAGGGAGCGACTCCTACCGGTGCGGCCAGACGCTGGCGCAAATGCCGGGAGTCAAGCTGTACGGACTGCTAACCGAGCTGACGGTCGAGCGTCTCGAACGAAAGTACAACGACTTTCTGAGCCTCTACCGCGAAACGGGCAACGACTGGAACGAAACGTTCTACGTCATGCTGTTCCGCACGATGGGCGCCGGATCGAACCGCGAGCCCTACATGAAGCTGGCGCGAACGGTACGCTATACGGACCTGTGCAAAGTGCGCGAGTCCGTCGCGTCGGTCGAGGCCCTGCTGCTGGGAGGCGCCGGACTGTTGCAGCCGATCGAGTTTCCCGACCGCTACACGGCCATGCTGCAACAGGAGTTCCGCCACTTGTCCCATCGGTTCGAGATCGCGCCGATGCATCGCAGGGAATGGAGCCTCGGCAGCCATAACCCGCATCACGCCCCGCTGCTGCGGATCGTCGAGCTGGCCGCGCTGCTCTGCTCGCAGGAGTTCATGTTCTCCCGGCTGCTCGGCTGTCGCACGCCGGAACAAGCGAGAGAGATTCTCTCGGTGCAGGCGTCGGAGTACTGGACTACCCATTATCTGCCCGGACGGCGCAGCCGGTACAGCGTCAAGTCATTCGGCGACATGATGCTCGACAATCTGACGATCAATCTGGTAGCTCCGATGATGTTCACCTACGGCCATGTCACCTCGGACGAGGGACTGAAGGAAGCGGCCGTCGACCTGCTGGAAAAAACCAAGTCGGAAAACAACGTCTACATAAGAGGCTGGAAGTCAAGGGGCGTCGAAGCGGAAAGCGCTTTTTTCACACAAGGGCTGCTGCAATTGTCGAAGGAATACTGCGAGAAAAAACGCTGCGCCGCGTGCAATATAGGCAGGATGATGCTGTGTTGTCAATAAAAAACACTAAATTTACGCGTTCATTTTCTAAACATCAAACAGTACGATACATGAATTTAGTAGCAAGCCTGATCAAGCTGATGTTCGGGACCAAAAGTGAGAAGGACCGCAAGCTGATCGCCCCCTATGTAGAAAAAATCCTCGCCATATATCCGTCCATCGAGCAACTTTCCAACGACGAGCTGCGCGCGCGCAGCGCCGCGCTCAAAGCGGCCGTCGCCGACCATATCCGCGAGGACGAGCAACAGATCGCCGATCTGAAGGTGCAGCTGGAGAACCTCGATACCTCGCTGGAGGACAAGGAGCGCATTTCAAAGCAAATCGACTCGCTGACCGAGACGATCGACAAGAAGATCGAAGAGAAGCTCGAGGAGATTCTCCCCGAGGCTTTCGCGATCGTGAAGGATACGGCGCGGCGCTTCAAGGAAAACAGCGAAATCGTCGTGACGGCCACCGACTTCGACCGCGAGCTGGCCGCATCGAAGGATTTCGTCCGCATCGACGGCGATCGGGCCGTGTACAGCAACACGTGGACGGCCGGAGGCAACAAGATCACATGGGACATGGTGCACTACGACTGTCAGCTTTTCGGCGGCGTCGTGCTGCACAAGGGCAACATAGCCGAGATGGCGACCGGCGAGGGCAAGACGCTCGTCGCGACGCTTCCGGTCTTCCTGAACGCGCTGGCGGGCAAAGGCGTCCACGTCGTGACGGTCAACGACTATCTGGCGCGGCGCGACTCGGAATGGATGGGCCCCCTCTACGAATTTCACGGACTGTCGGTCGACTGCATCGACCGGCACCAGCCCAACTCGCCGGCCCGGCGCAAGGCCTACATGGCCGACATCACGTTCGGCACGAACAACGAGTTCGGCTTCGACTACCTGCGCGACAATATGTCGAACTCGCCCGAGGATCTCGTGCAGCGCAAGCACCACTACGCGATCGTCGACGAGGTCGACTCGGTGCTGATCGACGACGCCCGGACTCCGCTGATTATTTCCGGTCCCGTTCCCAAGGGCGACGACCAGATGTTCGAGCAGTACCGGGGAGCCGTCGAGAATCTGTTCAACCTGCAGCGTAACCTGGTGACCCAGCTGGTCGCCGACGCGAAAAAGCTGATTGCCGAAGGCAAGAACGAGCAGGGCGGCATCCTGCTCTACCGCGCGCACAAGGGACTTCCGAAATACAAGCCGCTGATCAAGTACCTGAGCGAGCCGGGAATCAAGTCGCTGATGCAGAAGACCGAGAACATCTACATGCAGGACAACAACCGGCGGATGCCCGAAATCGTCGACGATCTCTACTTCGTCATCGACGAGAAGCTGAATGCGGTCGAACTGCAGGACAAGGGGCAGGAAGTGCTTTCCAAAAACGTCAACGAAGAAAAGTTCTTCGTGCTGCCCGACATGGGGTCGATCGTGGCCGATATCGAGAAAAGCGACATGAGCGCCGAGGAGAAGGCCGCCAAGAAGGACGAGGCGCTGAACGACTACGCGATCAAGTCGGAGCGGCTGCATACGGTCAACCAGCTGCTCAAGGCGTACAGCATGTTCGAGAAGGACGTCGAGTACGTCATCATCGACAATAAAATCAAGATCGTAGACGAGCAGACGGGCCGTATCATGGAGGGCCGTCGCTACTCGGACGGACTGCATCAGGCCATCGAGGCCAAAGAGCGGGTGAAGGTCGAAGCCGCTACGCAAACCTTCGCCACGATCACGCTGCAGAACTATTTCCGCATGTACCACAAGCTGGCCGGCATGACCGGTACGGCCGAGACGGAAGCCAGCGAGTTCTGGAACATCTACAAGCTCGACGTGATCGTCATTCCGACGAATCGCCCGGTCATCCGGGACGACCGGGACGACCTGATCTACCGGACCAAGCGGGAGAAGTATGCCGCCGTCATCGACCAGATCGTCGAATTGGTCGAGCAGGGCCGGCCGGTGCTGGTCGGCACGACCTCGGTCGAAATTTCGGAACTGCTCAGCCGCATGCTGAAGCTACGCGGGATCAAGCATAACGTACTGAACGCCAAGCAGCACCAGCAGGAGGCCCAGATCGTGGCCGAAGCCGGCAAGCGGGCGCAGGTCACCATCGCGACGAACATGGCCGGACGAGGAACCGACATCAAGCTGTCGGACGAGGTGAAGGCCGCCGGCGGTCTGGCGATCATCGGCACCGAGCGCCACGAGTCGCGGCGCGTCGACCGTCAGCTCCGGGGCCGCGCGGGCCGTCAGGGCGACCCGGGCTCGTCGCAGTTCTTCGTATCGCTCGAGGACAACCTGATGCGGCTGTTCGGCTCGGAAAGGATCGCCCGTCTGATGGACCGCATGGGTCTCAAGGAGGGAGAAGTCATTCAGGCCGGCATGATGTCCAAGGCGATCGAGCGCGCGCAGCGCAAGGTCGAGGAGAACAACTTCGGCATTCGCAAGCGGCTGCTCGAATACGACGACGTGATGAACTCCCAGCGCGAGGTGATATATACCCGTCGACGCCACGCGCTCTATGGCGAGCGAATCGAGGTCGACCTGAACAATATCATGGTCGATTTCGCAGAAACGTTCGTCGACACTTATTACGACAACGACACCGACTACGAAGACTTCAAGTTCGAGCTGATCCGTCAGGTGGCCGTCCAGCCGTCGTTCGACCAGAACGAGTTTACCGGAGTGAAAAAAGAAGTGCTCGTCGGCATGCTCGTCAAGGACTTTCAGGAGGCTTACGCCCGCCGCATGAGCGCAGTCGCGGCGACGGCCAATCCCGTTATCAAGAACGTATACGAGCAGCACGCCGCCCAGTACGAGAATATTTACGTGCCTGTCTCGGACGGGCGCCGCGTATTCCAGATTCCGGTGAATCTGAAGAAAGCTTATGAAAGCCAGAGCAAAGAGGTGTACAAGAGCTTCAGCAAGATCGTCATGCTGCTTACCATCGACGAGAACTGGAAAGAGCACCTGCGCGAAATGGACGACCTGCGCCAAAGCGTGCAGAACGCCTCCTACGAACAGAAAGACCCGCTGCTGATCTACAAGTTCGAATCGTACAACCTGTTCAGTAAAATGCTCGACAAGGGCAACCGCGAAGTGCTCTCGACGCTGTTCAAGGCATTCATCCCGGTCAAGGAAAACCCGGAGAGCGCCATGCGCCAGCAACCGCCTGTCCAGCAGCCCAAGACCGACATGTCGCGCATGCAGACCTTGCGCTCGGAGGCTGCGGCGGCAGCCGGACAAGCCGACCGGGGCAAGCCTTCGCCCGTGCATGTAGAGAAGAAAGTGGGACGTAATGATCCCTGCCCGTGCGGCAGCGGCAAGAAATACAAGCATTGCCACGGAAAAATGGATGCGTAGCGTCTTCCGGGCCTTATTAAAAAAAGCCGGTCTTGCTTATGCAAGGCCGGCTTTCGTTTTCAGGACAAGCAGTCCTTATTGCAAGCCGCTGCATGCCTCTCTGCCGTCCGTCATGCCGATATCGGCCGGAAGCCGCCTGACCCTCGCACGAATTCCGAACATCCAAGCAACCGAGGCGACAAGATTTCCGGACAGACAGCCTGACGATAAGAAACGCAGCCGAGCGGTCCGAACGGGAACCGGCCAACGCCCCGGAAGCAACGCTTTCCCACCGGACCCGTTTCAAAGCTCACGCATACCGCGCTATCAGGACATACGCTTTATGTCGGTCCCCGAGCTTTCGACCTTTCCGGCTCCCCGGGATAAAGTTCCTTTCGGGACGAAGGAGATATAAGCTCAGGAATGCACGGTCTGTGGCACAAGTCGCGAGCGGCGGATACAAAAATTCCGAGCGCGAGCACGTTCGG
>CABUJP010000107.1:0-8581 GCA_902491835.1 uncultured Alistipes sp.
CCGATTTGCGGGAACGAAATCAGCTTCTCGGGCGCTCCGAGCAGCGAGATCACGTCCGGAACGAAATTCACGATGTCCTTCAGGCTGATATCCTCGGTGTAATTGAGTCGGTAGTTGTCGGTCAGATACTTCAGGTATCCCTTCTGGAAAATGACCAGCTCCTTGACGATACCGTGCTTGACGACCTTACAACGGTAGTCGTCCGAGTCCATGTTCCGGACGAAGCGCGACAGCCGGTTCGTGAAGAAAGACGAGTCGGGGCGCGTATCGATATAGCGGATATACTCGGTGGGATGGTCGTCCGAAGGCAGCGCCTCTGCCCGACGGCTTTCGGTCCGGTCGATCTTATGGAACGGGTATTCGCGCTTCTTCGCATCGGTCACGATCCGCGTGTGCTGCTGCACGGGCTGCTCGGAACTGATCACGCCGCATTTGCTCATCAGTTCGTTGATCCAGGAAATGCGGCCGCCCTCGAATGTCTCGAGTGCCTTATTCTCCATAGCGAATCCTTTGTAGAGCGATATGCCGTGCTGCACCATTTCGTTGACGCTCGAGTTCTGCTTCTTGAACGCCGTCTCGACGATGCGGACCATCGTATGCGCGTAGCGATTGTAGTAGTCGGTTCCGCGCGTGCGCTTGATCATGCTGATGTAGAACCGGACCACGCGCCGCGTGACGGCGTATATCTCGCTCTCGGCGATCTTGATGTCCTTCTTGCGCATGATGTAGTTGCTCAGCTCCTCGAGCTGCATCGGGAGGATTTCCGAGACGAATTCCTCGGTGAACATCCGCAGCTCGGCGTCGTCGCAGCCTTTGATCTTCTCGTTGAAGTATTGCAGTTTCTTGCAGACCAGCTTGTAGAACGAGTTGTCGTTGTTGAGCAGGTACAGATACAGGATCTTGTCCGTGATTTCCGGCGAGCGGGCGATGCCCTCGGCTACCGTGTCCATGATATAGCCGATGCTTTTCTGCGAGATCAGCAGCCCCTTGAACTCGGGCAGATCGCGCAGGTTACGCATGAATTCGTCGACCCAGATATTCAGGTTGAGCTCCGAGAGCTTGATTCCCGTGATCTCCTCGAAGCATTCGCCGGCCGTGCGGATGATCTCCTTGCGGCTGGGCTCCAGACTCTCTTTCTCGAAGGGCAGGTTGAAGTGGAGCAGGATTTCACGGATGTACTTCTTGATGATTGCGTTCAGGCCCTCGAGCTTCGCCTTGTCCAGAGCCGGGTCGCCGGTAGCGTTGATCGCGAGGATTTTCATCTTGCTGTCCGAGAAGAGCAGATTCTCCATTTCGATCAGTATCTCGCGCATCACGTTCTTTTCCTCCGGATTGTCCAGTACGTGATGGTTCGGCTGGAAGGTCTTCTTATTGGTGATGTATTTCAGGATCACGGCTTTGCTGTATCGCGAGCTGACCGTGTTGAAATCCATGTCGGACAAGGCGGGCACTTTCTTATAGACCTGTGCGAGCAGGTTTTCGTAGATTTTCGTGAAAGCGGAGCTGCGCACGAACTCGAACACGTCCTTGCAGCTGCCGACGATGTCGCCGTGCAGCTCGATTACCGAGTTGGCCGACCGTCCGATCGTCGTGATCGTCACGCCGCTGCGTTCGGGCGACGTATGGTATAGCGAGCGTACGTCGCGGATCTGCAGCGACGGGGCCTTGTCTTTCTTGTACTGGGCCGACAGCTTGTAGTCGCGGATCAGGCTGTCGATGAAGTCCTGATCTTTCGGGGAGTAGAACACGCGCTCGAGCAAATCCTTGCTCTCGACTCCCTTGTTGGCCTCGTCGGCTCGCTCGGCGGCGAACCGGGTCCAGTAGCGGATGAAGATCGAGAAAGCATCCTCGATTTCGGCCGAGAAAATTTTCATGCCTTCCTTGCCGGCGGCGATGTACCCGCCCAGCGAGAAGCGCACGAGCCCCGTCGGATACGGGACCGTGGCGACGCCCCGGTACTTGGCCAGCGCGCGGCAGAACAGCAGTACGTCGGCGTAGGAGAACGGGCCGAGAATCCGGAAGTTGAACAGATACGATCCGTCAGACTGTATGTAGCCCAATTCGGTTCCTTCGGGCGCCTCCTCCAACAGGCGGGCGGCGACGCTCTTGGCCATTTTCATCCGCTTGAGCGACTCGCTGCGGAAGTTCTTGTTGATCCGGAACCGGTTCAGGTTCTCGACCAGCTTGGCCTGATAGTAGACGAAGAACGGTTCGCCCTGATACTTGAAATCGTCGGGGAGTCCCAGCACGTCGAGCTTGTCCAGCGCGATCAGCTCGTCGAGCAGGAATAGGTAGAGCGGCGAGCCCTCGAAGCCGGCCGTTTTATGCAGCTGGCGGTTCGTCTTGCTGATCTCGTTCGACTGCTCGGTCTTGTCGATCTGGTTGACGATGAAGCGGACGATCGCTTTCTTGATCTTCGAGCGCGAGGCGTTTTTGGGCAGCTCGGCTTCGATCTGGTCCTTGATGCTTTTGGCCACCTGCGCCGTTTGCAGCGTGTTGTTGAGCATCAGCAGCGAGTTGTTGTTCCCGTGCGCGGCGCTGTTGCAGCTGCGGGCGTACTTGGCGAAATCCGATGCCTGAGGCGTCAGCGCGACGGCGCCGAGGCGTTCGCCGGTGGCGGCCAGATTTTTGGTCGTAGAGAGCGACGAGACCGCCTTGATGCGCGACTGCGCATTGATATTGTTCATGATGTAGCGCGACAGCGTCCGCCACTTGGGCATCGTGCGGTCCTCGATCTTGACGCTTTCAGCGTATGCCTCGTCCAAAAACAGCGTGATCTTGCAGCTGTTCAGGAAGCGCAGGAAATTGTTGACCGACTCGCTGTTGAAGTCGGAATATCCCGTCGGGTTGTTCGGGTCGTTGACGATGATCGTCGTGTTTTCGCAGAACAGGTCCCACAGGCTGCCGCTGTCGTCGAACAGCGCGAGCGTCGACTTGATGCGCAGCAGTTTGTCGACCAGACGGTCGTAGGCCAGGCGGCCGTCGGCGTCGTTCTCGATCTCGATATCGAACGGATTGATGTCGAAACAGTCGTCGGGCAGCAGGTCCTTGTATTCCCATGCCTGCACGGCGTTATAAACGATATAGGGTTTCGGCCGGCCGTTCGGATTGAACAGCAGGTCACGGATAATCATCTGCACGGAGTCCGACACCGAGGTCTGGTCCAGATTGCCCAAAGCCGACAGGAAGTTCTTGACGATCTCCTTGTCGTCGTCGCTCAGCGCGAAGTACTTGTCGCGGATGCCCAAATCGATCAGGAACTTCTCGAAGCGTCCCTTGTTGTCGGCGTCGCGACTCGTCTTGGTGATGTACTCCTGATATTTTTCGAGGAACAGATTGATGCCGAAATTTTTGTGGAAATGGTTCTTCAGCGTCCGCTCGTAGCAGCTCGGGATGATGTCCAGAATCAACCGGCAGGCATAGCGGATCTTGCTGCTGAGGTTGTTGAACGTGCGGCTGCGCAGATAGTCGCCGAACGTTTTGATCTGATGCCGTCCGCCGCCCTCTAGGATCGTGATCACGTCGATCAGCTTGTTGCCGGCGTAGAAATAGTTCTTCATCCGGCTCTCGAACTCGTCGATCAGCTCCTGAGTCTGAATCTTCTTATTCTCCTGCTTGTGGCAGTTTTCCAAAAAGAAAATGAAGTCGCGCAGCTTCTCGAGCGAGTATTTGTCCTGCACGACCTGACGCGAGAAAGAGTCGAGCTTGAACAACGTGATGCGCTTTTCGATGTCCGTGTCCGACCCGGTCTGCTCGAGCAGCAGCGATTTGATTTCGCGGCCGTACTCCTCGATCTGCATTTCGAGCTTTTCGCGGAATTCCTTCAGGTAGCTCGGATTGACGTTCTCGAGAATCAGCCGCAGATTCAGCTGCGTGTTGGCCGGCGAGCCGAGTTTTTTCGTATGGACCTTGTTCAGCGTGTTGATAATGCCGTTGTGGAAGCAGAACACGAGCGACGTGTTCGAGCTGCGGGACTCTTTCGAGTCGTCGACGATCACCAGCCGGGTCAGCAGCGGGAACCATTTGGGACCCGAGTAGTGGTTGATGCGCGCGTGCTTGACCTTGACGACGAAAATCGAGGTCGTGTCGGCCGTCATCTGTTCGTACAGCGTTTCGGGTGCGGGGCTTTCCAGCACGACGACGGCGTCCTTGTGGAACACGTCGCCCTTGAGCAGCTGGACGGCTTTGTCGGCGTTGCCCGAGACGACGGTTCGGATCATGCCGTTCATGCCCTTGAAGTTGACGGCCCACTGGCTGCGGTGCAGAAAGTCGCTGATCTCGGCCTTGGTCGTGTAGTGCGTACTTTGGCTGATCATCTGCTCGAGCGTGTCCATCAGGTAGTTCCAGTGCGCCTCGTTGATGTCGCCCGTCACGCCGATCACGTCGCGGTACTTGCGCAGGTCGCGCACATGGCCGCCCAGCTGTACCTGAGACATGAAATCGATATGGCGACTGTTGATCGGAGGCGTGCCGACCGACAGGTCGTGGCTGTCGCGGATGTTGCGCAGCAGCGTCTTGATTTCGGTCGTCGTGCCGTCGGTGTCGAGCAGGGCCGATATTTTCTTGGCGAACTCGCCGCGCTTGCTGCTCAGCTCGAAAGCCTTCGAGTTGTTGTGCGGAATCAGCATCAGCGACACGTGCGTGTATCCCGGGATATCTTCGCGGAACTTCAGCAGATAGCGGTTGATCTCGGCCTGTTGCTTGGCCGGATCGTCGGGCTCCTCCATGCAGAGGCTCACGAAGCTTGTGAGGTTATCGAAGATGTGGCGCGGCAGGAAGATTTCCGCACGCTGTCCCAGTGATTCGTACAGGTTCAGAAGCTGCAGCGCCTCGTTGCTCAGAAACGCTTTCGGTTCGCCTACAATTTTCATCTTTGCGGGTTCTATTGGTTTTTCGTCGGCCTCGCGGGGCGACTTCGTGTTGTTTTATCTTTCTTTCGGGAGGGCGTATGTCGCTTATTGACAGTGTGTTTTTGTCCCATGTAAACGACCTTTCTCTACCTGTGCAAAGATAGCAATTTTAATTGAGAATCGGAATGTATGTTAAAAAAATATTTAATTTGTTAAAAATACGTATTATTCGATAGCGAAAGCCGGGCCTCCTTCGTATTTTTTAAGGAAGCCCGGCATGACTGGTCGGATCTGACGCGGTCTACAACGAGAAGCTGTACAGGGCGGCTACGGCCGACTGGTAGTCCCGCTCGATCTGGAGCAGCGTTTCGCGGCTTTCGAACAGCAGGTTCGCCTCGGTGAAATAGTCGATCACGCTGATCTGCCCCGCATCGAGCGCCTTGCCGAGAATCTCGAGGCTGTTCTGCGACGCGAGGGCCGACCGCATCGACCGCATCGACTCGGAGAGCGTGACGGCCTGATCGTACAGCATCCGGAACTGGGACGCCGCGTTCGTCCGGGCGCTTTCCAATTGAGCCTGAGACGAGACGGCCGCCGCCTTGGCCGCCTTGACCTTGTTCTTATTTTCGAAAAGCGGCACCGACATGCCGACCTTGAATCCCGTGGCGCGGCCTTCTCCGTAGTCGTGCCGATACCCTACCTCGAACTGCGGCAGGGAGAGTCCCCGATTCAGGGCCACGGTCCGGCGATCGATTTCGAGCGTGTTCTCCATGCTTTCGAGCAGCGGGTTGCCGCTCATGTATGCCTCGGACAGCACGTCGGCCGGCGGCAGCGTTTCGACCGGCGGGTAGGTCACGTCCTCGAACGAGTCGTCGCTGTCTCCGGTCATCGTGTTGAGCTGCTGAATTTTGGCTTGCAGCTCGGCTCGGTTCAGGTCGGCGGCCGTACGGGCCGAGATCGACTCGACGGCGATCTTGTTCGCTTCGAGCGAGGTCGCGTCGCCCGTTTCCATTTTTCGCCTGTACGCTTCGCTCAGTCGCTCGGCATTCGATAACCGCTCGTCGAGCAGGTCCCGCTGACGGTAGAGGTAGACGATTTCGATACAGAGCTGCTTGGCTTGCAGCAGCAGCAGTTGTCTTTGGGACGCCCATTGGCTTTCATACAAAGTGCCCTTGAGCTTGGCGATCCGGTTGCGGGACCCGTAGACGGTCGGAAAATCGATCGTCTGGACAACGGCCAGCTCGGTGTTCTGCCCTGCTCCGGCCGCTCCCCACATCTTTTCCATTTCGATCGTCGGGTTGGCCATGTATTTGCCGGTAGCGGCATCTTGCTTCTGCGCCGCGGTCAGTTGTCGTTGCGCCTCCAGCTCGCGGCTCGCGTTTTCGACCTGACGGAGCACCTCGTCGATGCTTCGCTGAGCCGAGGCCGCCGTGGCCAGTGCGAGGAAAAGCAGTATGATCGGTATGCGTTTCATGCTTTCAGTTTTTTACGGTTGACAATCAGGTAGACCGACGGAATGATGAATCCGTTGAGCAGCGTCGAGCTGAGCAATCCGCCGAGTATGACCTTGGCCATCGGGCTCTGTATCTCGTTGCCGGGCAGGCCGCCCCCCAGCGCGAGCGGGATCAGCGCCAAAGCCGACGACAGCGCGGTCATCAGGATCGGGTTCAGCCGGTCCAGCGAGCCCTGCACGACGCTTTCGTGCAGCGGCATGCCCTCGCCGCGCAGGTGGTTGTAATGCGAAACGAGCAGAATGCCGTTGCGCGTGGCGATGCCCAGCAGCGAGATGAACCCGATGATGGCCGGAATGCTCACCTCGCCCGAAGTGAGCCACAGGCTCGCAACGCCGCCGATCAGGGCCAGCGGCAGGTTCAGCAGGATGACGCCGGCGATCTTCAGGCTGCGGAATTCCTGATACAGGAGCAGGAAAATGATGAGCAGCGCGACGAGCGACGTCAGCGTCAGCGTGCGTGAGGCCGCCTGCTCGCTCTCGAACTGTCCGCCGTATTCCACGTGATACCCTTCCGGCATGGGCACTTGCGTCCGGATCGTTTCGCTGATTTCGTTGACGACGCTGCGCAGGTCGCGGTCGGCCACGTTGGCCGATACGACGATCAGGCGCTGGGCGTTCTCGCGACCGATTGCGTTGGGACCCGATGTCGACACGATGTCGGCCACGTAGCTCAGGGGGACTTTCCCGTCGGTTCCGTCGAGCATCAGCTCGCCGATGCGCTCCATGTCGTTCCGGCTGGCATCCGATGCCTTGACCGTCACGTCGAACGAACGTCCTTCGTCGTATACCTGCGAGACGACCCGTCCGCCGAGCGCCACCTCGACGAATTCGGCGAAAGCGGGCAGCGTGATACCGTAGCGGGCCAGCATTTCGCGTTTGGGCCGGATTTGCAGCTGAGGCCGCTCGATTTGCTGCTCGACGTTCAGGTCGGCTATGCCGTCAATGTCCGCGATAGAGCTTTTGATCCGGTTGCCGAGCGTGAACAGGCGGCTCAGATCCGGGCCGAACAGCTTGATCGCGATATTGGCCTTGGTGCCCGACAGCATCGCGTCGATCCGGTGCGAAATGGGCTGTCCGATTTCGATGTTGACGCCGTGAAGTACGCCGAGCCGTCTGCGTACGTCGGCCATGAATTCGCTGCGCGATCGGTCCGCGAGTTCGTACGGCGCTTCGATTTCCGATACGCCGACGCCCAGCGCGTGCTCGTCCAGCTCGGCGCGGCCCGTCTTGCGAACGACCGTCCGGATTTCGGGTATTTCGAGCAGTATGCTTTCCACTTGGCTGCCGATCTTGTCGGATTCTTCGAGCGAGATGCCCGGCATCGTCGAGGCGTTGATCGTCAGCGAGCCTTCGTTGAACGGAGGCAGGAAGCTGCGGCCCAGCGAGAAGAAGACGGTGAGCGCTCCGGCGAACAGGACGACGGTCGAGCCGAGTACGGCTTTCTTATGGGCGAGTACCCATTCGAGCGCGCGGCGGTAGACGCGCTTCAGAAAGCGCGAGACGACGGGTTCCTTTTCGTTGCGGCGGAGTACCCGGTCGCCGGTCAGCAGGTAGCTGCACAGCACGGGCGTCAGCGTGACCGCCACGATCATCGACGCGAACAGCGCGACGATGAACGAGATGCCCAGCGGGCGCAGCATGCGCCCTTCCATGCCGTCGAGGAAGAAAAGCGGGACGAAGGCCACGATCGTGATGATCGTCGCGTGGACGACCGACGTACGGATCTCTTTCGACGCTTCGAAAACGATGCTCAGCGTCGGCAGCCGCTGGTCTTTGGGGCGTGCGAAATTCTCGCGCAGCCTTTTGAATACGTTCTCGACGTCGATGATCGCGTCGTCGACGAGCGATCCGATCGCAATGGCCATGCCGCCGAGGCTCATCGTATTGATCGTGAGCCCCATCCATTTCAGCGCCAGAATCGACACGAGCAGCGAGAGCGGCAGCGCGACCAGCGAGATGACCGTCGTGCGGAAGTTCATCAGAAAGACCAGCAGGACGATCACGACGAAGACCGCTCCTTCGAGCAGCGATTTCTGAATGTTGTCGATCGAGCCTTCGATGAAACGGGCTTGCCGGAACGAGTCGGTCGATACGCGCACGTCCGCCGGCAGCGTTTCGCTCAGTTCGGCGACGGCCCGGTCGAGTTTCTCGGTCAGTTCGAGCGAATTCGTGTTAGGCTGCTTCGTGACGGTCATCAGCACGGCCGGCTTGCCGCGTT
>CABUJP010000108.1:0-8408 GCA_902491835.1 uncultured Alistipes sp.
GTTTCCGTGCCGCTTCAGACCGGCATCAAGGCAATCGACAGCATGATTCCGATCGGCCGCGGCCAGCGCGAGCTGATCATCGGCGACCGTCAGACCGGCAAGACGGCCATTGCGATCGATACGATACTCAACCAGCGCAGCAACTACGAGGCCGGCGATCCGATCTATTGCATCTACGTGGCGATCGGGCAGAAAGGCTCGACGGTGGCGACGATCGTCAACACGCTGCGCGAGCGGGGCGCGATGGACTATACGGTCGTCGTGGCCGCTACGGCGTCCGATCCGGCCGCGATGCAATACTTCGCGCCGTTCGCCGGCGCCGCTATCGGCGAGTATTTCCGCGATACGGGACGGCATGCGCTGGTCGTATACGACGACCTGTCGAAGCAGGCCGTCGCCTATCGGGAGGTATCGCTGATTCTGCGTCGTCCGTCGGGACGCGAGGCCTATCCGGGCGATATTTTCTACCTGCACTCCCGTTTGCTGGAGCGCGCGGCCAAGATTATCGGCCAGCAGGAAGTGGCCGAGAAGATGAACGACCTGCCCGAAACGCTCAGGGGGAAGGTCAAGGGCGGCGGATCGCTGACGGCCCTGCCGATCATCGAGACGCAGGCGGGCGATGTGTCGGCCTATATCCCGACGAACGTGATCTCGATCACCGACGGACAGATCTTCCTCGACACGAACCTGTTCAATCAGGGCAACCGGCCGGCGATCGACGTCGGCATCTCGGTGTCGCGTGTCGGCGGCAATGCGCAGATCAAGGCGATGAAAAAGGTGGCCGGCACGCTGAAAATCGATCAGGCGCAGTACCGCGAGCTGGAGGCCTTCACGAAGTTCGGCGGCGATATGGACCCCGTGACCGCGCTGACGATCGACAAAGGACAGAAGAACACGCGCCTGCTCGTTCAGCCTCAGTACTCGCCCATGCCTGTCGAGCAGCAGATCGCCGTGCTGTACTGCGGTACGCACGGATTGCTCAAGGATGTGCCGCTGGACAAGGTGCAGGAGTTCGAGAAGGCGTTGATCAACAACCTGCAGCAGACGGACGTGTTCCCGACGCTGAAAAAAGGCATCATCGACGACGCGGTGAGTGCGAAGATCGAGGAGGTCGCCGCCGCCGTCGCGTCCGTGTATAAAAAATCGTAGGCTATGGCGTCGCTCAAGGAGGTCAAGGCAAGAATCGCGTCGGTCAACAGCACGCTGAAAATCACGTCGGCCATGAAGATGGTCGCGTCGGCGAAGCTGCACCGGGCGCAGGCGGCTATCGAGAACATGCTGCCGTACGAGAGAAAACTGCACGAAATACTCGAGGGTTTTCTTTCGTCCGAGGGCGCCGTCGCTTCGGCCTATGCCGAGAAGCACGACGCGGTAGAGCGCGTGGCCGTGGTCGTCGTGTCGTCCAACTCGTCGCTTTGCGGCGCGTTCAACGCCAACGTGGCCCGGAAGCTCGGCGAGACGCTGACCGAGTACCGGTCGCTCGGCAAGGAGGGGGTTTTGGTTTTTCCGATCGGGAAGAAAATTGCCGAGGCGGTCCGCAAAGCGGGTTATGTCCCGCAGGGAGACTACCAGTCGCTGGCCGAGCGTCCGACCTACCGGGAGGCGTCTCAACTGGCCGAGAGGCTGATGAAAATGTATGCCGAGCGCGAGATCGACCGTGTCGAATTGGTCTATAATCATTTCAAGAGCACGGCCTCGCAAGTTCTCCGGCGCGAAGAGTATCTGCCGTTGCAGGTCGAGCCCGCAAAGACGAAAGGGGTGGCCGCCGACTACATCGTCGAGCCGTCGCGCGAGGAAGTGATCCGGACGTTGGTCCCTCAGGTGCTGAGCCTGAAGATATTCACGATGCTGCTCGACTCGAACGCTGCCGAGCACGCCGCGCGGACGATCGCGATGCAGATGGCTACCGACAACGCGACCGAGCTGTTGCAGGAGCTGACAGTACAGTACAACAAGTCGCGCCAGCAGATGATTACCAGCGAGCTGCTCGATATGATGGGGGCCGAGGTCGGCAATAGCTGATGTTTTGGCGCGGAGAATCCGCAAGCGGGGCTGTGACCGGCGGGTCGCAGCCCCGCTTGCGTCGGAGCGTGCGGGAAACGCATCGTTGCGTGCGGACGCGAAATGGCAGAGAGGAAGCGGTAGCGGGCATTCGGTTCTTCCGAGTCTCTTGGCCGCTTCCCTTGTCCTGTTGCCGAAAGGGGCAGGCTTGCGGGCGGATATCGGTTCTGTCGTGACGGCGGCGGGCGAGATGCGGATGCGGGGCGGCGTTTTCGGAACGGCCGAGGCCGCGGGGGACCGTATCGGATGCCTTGGATTCGGCGGCGGAGCGTTCGGGTGCGACGGGAAGCCGAACAATACTCCCCGATTGGCCGGAGCCGGTCCGGGGACCTTTCTGTCGCAGGGAACGCCGGCCTTTCGGAAGATATTTTGTCCTTCCCGTGATATTTTCCGTGATATTTTTCGTAAGTTTGTATCAAGATCGGGATTCTTTCCGTTTTTGTAAAAGCAACGAAAGTCGGTTTCGCGCATGTTATTCTTTAAACCCAAACGAAGAAAAGGAAAAATCCGCGACGAAAGCAGAAAGAGACGGCTTCTGCCATGGATCGCATTGGCCGCTTTCGCCGTCGGTGTGAGCGTTACGATCGCTCTGAATCGCGTGTATGTGCACAGCTCGACCGACGAGTCGTGCCAGTCGTGCCATATTCATCCCGGTGCCGACCAGAGTTGGAAGCTGTCGGTCCATCACAATAGCCGCAGCGGCGCGGTCACCGGCTGCGCCGAGTGTCATCTCCCGCCCCGGGGATCGCTCAAGTATTTCATGGCCAAGGCTACGACCGGGCTTCGGGACGTGTGGTCCTATCTGACCAAGGATAGCGCGTCGTTCGACTGGGAGAGCAAGGGACAGTTGGAGCATGCCGTGAAGATCGTCTACAACGAGTCGTGCAAGGAGTGCCACAAGCAGTTGTATCCGTCGCGGATCAGTCAGGACGGCATCACGGCCCACCTTTATTATGAGGAAAACGAGCAGAAGCTCGACCTGCAGTGCATCAGCTGTCATTTGGACGTGGGCCATTACGACCCGAACTACAAGCACGAGCGGATGAAGGGCGTGCCTCAGCAGGCCGCCCGGCGCGGCGAACCGTATGCGGCTCCGGCCGAGGTCGTCGCGTTCGAGAATTTCACCGAGACCGTTCCGGGAACGACCGTGTCGTTCGACATGAAGGCCATACCGGGAGGTACGTTCTCGATGGGCAGTCCCGAGGACGAGCCGTTCCGGCGCGACGACGAGGGACCTGTGCGCCAAGTGACCGTCTCGCCGTTTTTCATGGGCGAGACCGAGGTGACATGGGACATGTACTGGGCTTTCTACTCCGAGACGATGACCGAAGGCCGGACGCCGCCCGAGGTCGTCTATGCGAATAATTCCGATCCGGACGTCGATGCCGTGAGCGGTCCCACACCGCCTTTCGGGGCACCCGATCAGGGTTGGGGAAGCGGCGAGCGGCCGGCTATCACGATGACGCACTATGCGGCCGAGACATTCTGCCAGTGGCTGTCGAAGAAAACGGGAAAGAAATACCGCCTGCCTACCGAGGCCGAATGGGAATATGCCGCGCGCGGCGGCACGTCGACGCCTTATTTCTTCGAGGGAAGTCCGAAGGATTTTTCCGACCGCGGATTCTGGCGCAAGTTTTTCGATGCCGATACGGCCGGGATCAACCGCTATGTCGTGTATGTGAAGAACAGCCCGAACCGCACGCAGGAGCCTTCGGCCGTGCTGCCCAATCCGTTCGGACTGAAAAATATGCTCGGGAACGTCATGGAGTACTGCTCCGACTGGTACGCTCCCGACGCCTACTCGAAAATGCAGGACGGGGCCGTCGATCCGAAAGGACCCGAGACCGGTACCGAGCATGTCGTCCGGGGCGGGCAGTTCTCGGACGATGCGGCCGACCTGCGCTCGGCGGCCCGGGGGCAGACCGAGCACGACGCTTGGCTGAAGACCGATCCGCAAGACCCCAAGAGCATCTGGTGGTACTCCGATATCCGGAGCGTCGGCTTCCGTATCGTATGCGAGCCGCCCGAGGGCACGGTCCGTTAGCCGCTCGAGCCTGAAACGGAGAAATTTAGAACGAGACTTAACCTAAAATAAACCGATATGAAGAAGAATGCAATGACTCGGAGGGAATTCCTTTCCTACTCGGCCATGGCCGGCGTCGTAGGTGCGATAGGAGTATCCCCGATCCTCTCGGCCTGTGCGGGAGGCAAGAAGAAAAACGCTTACGAGCCGCTGATGGCCGAGGGCGAGTACTATGTTCCGGATCTGCCCGACAAAGCCGTTGCGGGACGGGAACTGAAGGCCGGCGTGATCGGCTGCGGCGGGCGCGGTTCGGGAGCCGCCGAGAATTTTCTGGCCGCTGCCGACGGCGTGACGATCACGGCGATCGGCGATGTTTTCCCCGATCGGGTCCAGAGCCTCAAGCAGATGCTCCACGACAAGTACCAGGTCGATTTGGCCGACGAGAACTGCTTTACCGGTTTCGATGCGTATAAGAACGTGATCGATTCGGGCGTCGATGTCGTGATCATAGCCACGCCGCCGTTCTTCCGTCCCGAGCATTTCAAGTATGCGACGGAAAAAGGGGTGCACAGCTTCCTCGAAAAGCCGATCTGCGTGGATGCGGAGGGTTACCGGACGGTCATGGCCGCCGCCAAGCAGGCCAAGGCCAAGGGGCTGTGCGTGCTGACCGGCACGCAGCGCCATCACCAACGAGCCTATGTCGAGTCGTTCAAGCGGATTCAGCAGGGCATGATCGGCGAGATCACGGGCGGCAACGTTTACTGGAATCAGCCGATGCTGTGGTATCGCTCGCGCGAGAAGGGCTGGTCCGACATGGAGTGGATGCTCCGCGACTGGGTGAACTGGAAGTGGCTTTCGGGCGACCATATCGTTGAGCAGCATGTGCATAACATCGATGTGTTCAACTGGTTCTTCGGCTATAAGCAGCCGATCAGCGCGACGGCTTTCGGCAGCCGCCAGCGCCGCGTGACGGGAGACCAGTACGACAATTTCAGCGTCGACTTCGAATACGAGAACGGCGTGCACGTGCACAGCATGAGCCGCCAGATCGACGGCTGCGACACGAATATCAGCGAGTTCATCCACGGCACGAAGGGTACGTGGGAAAGCGGTCCGATGGTGAGCGGTGCCTGCGTGATCAAGGATCTGGACGGCAACGTGCTTTGGAGCTACGATCTGGAGGCGGAAAAGACCGAGCATCAGCAGAACGATCCCTATACGCTCGAGCATGTGAACTGGATCAGCAGCATCCGCAACAACACGCCTTTCGTGCAGGCCGAGGAGACGGCCCTGTCGAACATGTGCGGTATCATGGGACGCGAGTCGGCCTATACCGGCAAGACGATCACCTGGGAGCAGATGACGGCTTCGCCCTTGAGCTACGCTCCGGCCAAGCTCGAGCTCGGTCCGATGGATATGAGCGCTTATACCGTGCCCGTTCCGGGTACCGGCAAATAAATCCGTTCGCGCAAACGGGACGGGAACGAGGCGGGTATATCCCATACCCGCCTCGCCTGTCTTCCCGGGACGCGCTTTCGTCCCGCCTGCGAATCAGGGGCGCAGCGCTACGAATCCGACGGATTATGCAAAAGGATGCGATGAACGAAATGGTATTGATTGACGACCGTCTGCTCGATCGGACATCCGAGAAGGCGCTCCGCGCTCCCCGTCTGCGAATGAATCATAACTTTCATGCGCGGGAGGACGAGCCGGTCAACCGGTTGCTGAACGCCATGGAGCCGGGGACTTATCTGCCGGTGCATCGGCATACGGCTCCGCCCAAGAGCGAGTCGATCGTCGTGCTCAGGGGACGCGTTGCCGCGTTCGTTTTCGACGACCGGGGACGGATCGTACAACGGGCGGTCGTCGATCCGTCGCTCGGCGTGTACGGGTTCGACATCGCTCCGGGCGTATGGCACGGATCGCTCGTGCTCGAGCCGGGAACGGTCGTCTTCGAGGTCAAGCCGGGCCCGTATGCGCCGGTCGGAGCGGTCGATCTGGCGCCGTGGACGCCGGCGGCGGACGATGCCGAGGCGGTCGGGCGCTTTCTCGCGTGGCTTCGCGAGCAAGTGCCGCCGTCGGAATAAACTATGTAAATCGTACGATATGAAAAGAAGAGAGTTTTTGAAGGCATCGCTGCTGGGCGCAGCGGTGGCGGCGGTCGCTCCGCTCGATCTGCTGGGCGGGACCAAAGGCCGTCCGAAAAAAGGAGAGGCCGAACTGAAAATCTCGCTGCAAGAAGGCGTTGCTCCCGGCGAGACGCTGAAAGAGAAGCTCGACTTCATGGAAAATCATGGGGTCGTCGGCCTTGAGCCCAATGGGGCGGGTCTGGCGGGGCGCGTCAGCGAGTTGAAAGAGGCGCTCCGGGGCCGCGAGGTGAAGATCAGCGCGATATGCGCTGGATTCGGCGGGTTCATCCTGTCGGAGGAACAGGCTGTCCGCGACGAGTTCGACCGGACGATGCGCGAAATCATCGCCGCGGCCGGAGAGCTCGGATCGACAGGCGTGATTATGGTCCCTGCGTTCAACTCGCAAGTGCCCGCTATGCCGCATACGCAATCTACGCGGGATTACCTGATCGAGCGTTTGTGTCTGCTGGGCGATTATGCCCGGCAATGCGGCACGACCGTTATTCTCGAGCCGTTGAACCGCAAGGAGGCTTTCTATCTGCGTCAGGTGGCCGACGCCGCGTCGATCTGCCGCGATGCGAAGAACGAAGGCGTGAAGTGCATGGGCGATTTCTGGCACATGACTTCCGAAGACCCTTCCGACTCGGGAGCTTTCCTGTCCGCCGGACCTTACTTGCAGCATGTGCATATCGCCAGCCGCGCCACGCGCAACATGCCCGGCGAGGACGGAGCCGTCGACAATTACGTGGACGGATTCCGGACGCTCAAGCAAATGGGCTATGCGAACTACGTGAGCTTCGAGTGCGGCAGCAAGGGCGACCGCATGCAGACTGTTCCGACGGCGCTGGAGCTGGTGCGCAGCCAGTGGAAAGAGGCCTGACCTGCGTCCGGAGATCGTAACGGGCCGGATCGTACAGCGGTCCGGATGCCGAGGATATGAGTTCCGGCGACCGGAAAATAATTTGAATAGAGAGGCGCTGACAATCAGTATGTTGTCGGCGCTTCTTTTGTTTTTTCGGTATTTGTTGCAAAATAATGGTACTTTGTATTGCAAAGTATAAATTTTATTACATATATTTGCAATACAATGAAACGAATGCCGAGAATAGACTAATTCCGCTCGATATGAAAAAAACAATCCATGTAAACATCGGGGGCATGCCTTTCGTTTTGGACGAGGATGCCTACGACGCGCTCAAGCGCTATCTTTCCGAGATCGAGATTCGCCTGGACGGAGTGGACGATCAGGAGACGATGCAGGACATCGAGACTCGCATCGCGGACATTTTCAGCGACGCGATCTCGCCCCGCGTGCAGGTGGTGGACACGGCGCTCGTCAAGCGTGCCATTGCCGTGATAGGTCCTGCCCAGGAGTTCGGCGAGCCGCGTCGGAGTATGCCCGGACACGAGCAGACAGGTGTCCGGAACGACGAAAAGCATCTGTACCGCAGCCGCCGCGACCGCGTCGTCGGCGGCGTATGCGGCGGCATAGCCGAATACTCGAGCCTCGACGCGACATTGCTGCGGGTGCTGATGGCGCTGTTCATCGTTTTCGGGGTCGGCCTGCTGGTCTATCTGGTCATGTGGATCGTCATCCCGAACGAGCCGCGCTCGGACGAGTCAAACGAATGGGGGAGGAAATGATATGGGCGAGATGAATATCGACAACATCAAGGCGCAGATGCGCAAGGGCATTCTGGAATATTGCATCCTTTCGATCATCTCGCGCAACGACGCCTATGCGTCGTCGATCATTGCCGAGCTGAAGGCGGCCGAGATGATCGTCGTGGAGGGAACGCTCTATCCGTTGCTGACGCGGCAGAAAAACCAGGGGCTGCTCGCCTATCGCTGGGAAGAGTCGCCGCAGGGCCCTCCCCGCAAGTATTATTCGATTACCGAGAAGGGGCGCCAGTGTCTCGAGCAGCTCGACATGGCATGGACCGAGCTGATCTCGCAGATTCGCACGATCCGCGAGGGCGCTCCCCGTCCGGACGCTTCGCAGGAGGCTTCCGCCGAATGACGCGGCTTGTATCACAAATGAAAGCATATGACGATGAACCATACGATAAACGTGAGCATTGCGGGCGTGGCCTTCGTGCTCGACAGCGAGGGTTACGAGCTTCTGAAGGACTATCTGGTCCGGATCGAGGTGGCATACAAGGACGATCCCGACGGCGCGGAGATTCTTTCGGATA
>CABUJP010000109.1:0-8254 GCA_902491835.1 uncultured Alistipes sp.
ATACGGCCGCGATTATCGGCGACGTGACCGTCGGCCGCGACTGTAGCGTCTGGTTCGGAGCCGTGCTGCGCGGCGACGTGAACAAGATCACGATCGGCGACCGGGTCAACATTCAGGACGGCGTGGTCGTCCATACGCTTTACCAGCGCTCTGTCACCGAGATCGGCGACGACGTTTCGATCGGACATAACGCCAATATTCACGGAGCCCGCATCGAAAGCCGCTGCCTGATCGGCATGGGGGCGACCGTGCTGGACCATGCGGTAGTGGGAAGCGGGTCGATCGTGGCGGCCAACTCGCTCGTGCTGTCGCGCACGGTGATCGAGCCGGGCAGCGTTTATGCCGGCGTGCCCGCCAAACGGGTGAAGGACGTGACGCCGGAGCAGGTCCGGGACATTATCGAGCGGACTGCGCGCGATTATATGATGTACGCTTCGTGGTACAAGGAGTAGACGCGGATGTCTGAACGGTGGCAGAAAATGCCTGTTCGGCCTCGGAGCACGTATGCGAGGCGGGAGGGCGGGTTGCTCGGGCAGCACCTCCGTTTGCCGAACCGTAAGGACGAAACGTCGACCGTAAGCAGAAAAGTCCGATATGAAACGCATGATCCGTTACAGCATGAGGCCGGTCCGTTACAGGATCGTGGTTATCAACGCGCTGCTCGCGCTTGCGCTGACGCTGCTCGTGAATTTTTCGTTCTTTCTGACCGGAACGGATCCCCGGGGGCACCGTCCGCCGATACGGACCGACTACGCCGTCGTGCAGGTCGTTTATTTCTTCGTCGCGTCGTGGGCCGTCGTGTCGCTCAACACGGTTCGTCGTTTTTCGCTGGTGCGCAAGATTCTGCTGAGCGTGGCGGCAACCGTCGCCTTCTATCTGCTCACTCCGGGCCTGAATCGGTTCGGCGAGTGGTATGTTCAACTTTCCTCAGGGCGCCTCTACAATCCGTTTCTGGTCATGAAAGCCTCTTTCATGCTGGTCGTGTCGGTGCTGTACGGAAAAATATTCGAGCTGCTTTACCAGAAGCAGCATATCACGATCGAGAACGAGCGCCTCAAGAACGAGAATTTGCAGACGCGGTACAACATGCTGGCTAATCAGATCAGCCCCCACTTCCTGTTCAACTCGCTTAATTCGCTGTCGATGCTCGTGCGGGAGGGGCAGAACGAGAATGCCCAGCTCTATATCGACCGGCTGGCCGACACGTTTCGCTACATGCTGCGTTCGGGTCGCAGCGAGCTGGCCACGCTTTCGGAGGAGCTCGACTTTATCGAGGCCTATCTTTATCTGTTGACGATCCGCTACCAGAACAAGCTGTTCTGCGATATGAGCATAGACGAGCGGTACCGTAACTGGCGCCTGCCCGTGCTGTCGTTGCAGCCGCTTGTGGAGAACGCCGTCAAGCATAACAGTATCACGCTTGCTCGGCCGTTGCGCATCGCGATCCGTACCGAAGGCAGTATGCTTACGGTTTCCAATCCCGTTATTCCGAAAATCGATACGCCTCCGGGAACCGGAATCGGGCTGAAAAACCTCTCCTCGCGCTATCTGCTGCTGATTTCCCGCGATATACGGGTCGTCAGGGAGAACGGACTGTTTCGGGTCGAACTACCATTGGTGAAACCTTAAATGATGCTGAACGATATGTCGATAAGACGGTTGGCTTTTCTGTCGTGCGGTTTTCTTTTGTTCTGTCCATGCGCCGGAGCGGTTTCCGAGGCCGATTCCGTTTCTTTGCCCGGAGAGGGAGGAACGCTTCCTGCCGTGGAGTACCCCTATTTTCCGGACCGGCAGCATGCTTTTGTCTGGCGGAACTGGACGCTGGTTCCGGTCGCGCGTTTGGCCGAGGTGCTCGCGACGAGCGAGGAGAACGTGAACAGGCTGGCCGCTTCGATGGGGCTGCGGCCACAGCGCGGGATCGAGCCGTACTGGAGCGATGCGAGGGGCTATATCACCGTGCTGCGCAGAAACTGGCATCTGCTGCCGTACGATCAGCTGCTTGCCCTGTTGGGGTTGACGCGCGAGCAACTGGCATGGCGGCTGATCGAGGACGACTTTTTGTTTGTTAAGCTGGGGAATGTCAAGCCTGCCTGCAAGCCATTGTACTACCGGACTCCTGACGAGCGGGCGATGCGAGGAGCGGCCCGGATCGACTCGCTTCTGGGAACGCTCGGCCGAGAAGCCTTTACTCGGGAAGAACCGCGCTTTTCATTCATCGAGGAGTTCCGGCGGCCCCGGCCCGTGAAGCGGAACGGGCGGACGGAGGCGGAGAGTCCGGAAGAACGGTTCGACCTGCGCCTGATCTTTTCCTATTTTGCCGCATACGGCGATCCGCTGACCGATCCCGACCTGTCGTCCTATCCCGAAGGACTCTTGCAGAGGTTGTCCGAAAAAGGGGTCAACGGCATATGGATTCATTCGGTGTTGCGGACGCTGGTGGAGCCTGACGGAATTTTTCCGGGGGCCGACGATGCCTCGCGGCGTATTGAGGGCCTGCGCCGGCTCGTCGAGCGGGCCGCCAAATACGGCATAGGGGTGTATTTGTACGTAAACGAACCTCGCGCGATGCCCGGTTCGTTTTTCGATGCCGATGCCCGGCGAAAGTCTCTTTCCGGCACGGTCGAAGGAGATTTGAGCGCTTTGTGCACGTCGTTGCCGGAGGTTAGAGAGTGGCTGAGCCGTTCCTTGGAGAGCGTATTCCGGCAGGTTCCCGGGCTTGCGGGCGTTTTTTCGATCACGGCTTCCGAAAATCTGACCAACTGCGTCTCGCACGGGAACCGCGCGGGATGTAGCCGCTGTGCCGGGCGCTCCTATGCCGAGCTGATCGCTGAGGTCAATACGGCGGTTTCCGAGGGCGTTCTTGCCGGCAATCCCGAAGCGCGGGTGCTGGTCTGGGATTGGGGGTGGGACGATTCGCAGGCCCGCGAGATCATCCGCCGCCTGCCGAAATCGTGCTGGCTGATGTCGGTCAGCGAGTGGGCGTTGCCGATCGAGCGGGGCGGGATCGCCTCGGCCGTGGGCGAGTACTCGCTGTCGGCGGTCGGGCCGGGGCCGAGGGCGGTGGCTCACTGGCGCTATGCGAAAGAGGCCGGACTGAAGACGGTCGCCAAAGTCCAAGTCAACGCTTCGTGGGAAATGGCCGTGGTTCCTGCCCTGCCCGTGCTGGATTTGGTGGCCCGCCATGCCTGCAATCTGGCCGACGCATCGACGGACGGCGTCATGCTCAGTTGGAGTCTGGGCGGCTATCCGTCTGCTAACCTGGAACTGTTCCAGTCTCACGGGGGCGGTGACGGCGAGGCGGCTTTGATGCAATTGGCCGGGAAATACTATGGGGAGCGGGCTGCGTCCGAAGTAAGACGAGCATGGAGGGCTTTTTCGGAGGCATTCGAGCAGTTCCCCTATCACGGCCTGACGCTTTACAGCGGACCTCAGCATATGGGGCCGGCCAATCCGCTTTATCTCGAGCCGACGGGTTACCGGGCCAGCATGGTCGGGATTCCCTATGATGCGCTGGACGATTGGCGCTCGGTGTATCCTGCCGAGACGTTTATCGGGCAGATGGAGAAAGTGGCCGAAGGGTTCGCGCGCGGATGCGAGTCGCTGCGTTCGGCCGTTGCGCTCGCATCGGGGAGAAAGCGTCTCGCTTTGGAGCGCGAGCTGGGACGTGCCGAAGCGGTCCGTATTCACTGTGCCTCCTCGGCCGCTCAGGCTCGTTTTACGATGGAGCGCAACCGTTTTCTCGCATCGTCCGACCGGGACGAAAAACTCCTCTGCCTGCAGCGCATGCGCCGGGCGGCCGAGTCGGAGGCCATTCATGCCCGGGAGTTGTTGCCGCTGGTGAAGGCCGATCCCGCTATCGGCTACGAATCGTCGAATCACTATTTCTATGTTCCGCAGGATCTGCTCGAGAAACAGATCAATATCCGTTTTGTGCTCGACCGGATCGAGGAGCAACGACGAGCCCTTTCCCTTTAAATACCGAGAAAAGCATGAATGTTCTGATTGTCGAAGACGAAACGGCGGCCGCCACTAACCTGAAAGCTCTGCTGCTCCAGATCGACCCTTCGATCCGTATCGAGGCCGTAATCGAGACAGTCGTCGAGACGGTCCGCTGGGTGAGGGACAATCCCCTGCCCGATCTGATTTTTATGGACATTCATCTGGCGGACGGACAGGCTTTCAAGATTTTCGAGCAGATAGATATCGAGTGCCCGATCGTTTTCACGACCGCATACGACCGCTATGCGCTCGACGCCTTCAAGGTCAACAGCATCGACTACATTCTCAAGCCGATCAAGAAGGAGGAGCTTCGCCGGGCGTTCGACAAGCTTCGCAGACTGTCGGCTCCGCAGGTGGCCGAGTATGTCGAGCAGACGAACCGCTTCGTGGCCTCGCGCTCGCGCGGTTTCTTGATCCCGTTCCGCGACAAGCTGGTACCGCTGACGCCCGAGGAGATCGCCTATTTCCATACTTCGGACGAGCGGGTCTCGGTAGCGACTCTCGACGGAAGGACGCTGCCGATGGACAAGTCTTTGGATACGCTGATGGGACAGCTTCCCTCGGCCGATTTCTACCGCGCCAACCGGCAGTTCATCGTGTCGCGCCGGGCGATCGCCGACCTGTCGGTTTGGTTCGGCAGTCGCCTGACGCTGAATCTGTGCGTCAAGACACCCGAGCGGATCGTAATCAGCAAGGCGCGCGTGCCCGAGTTCAAGCGTTGGTTCGTGGACGGAGCATAGGCCTGAAGCGGAATTTCGGATAATGGAGAATAATTGCTAATTTCGTAGCCTGAGAAATCAACCAAAACTATCTAAACCCATGAAGAAAATTATGATCTGCCTGCTCGCATGCGCAACGGTTCTATGTACCGGCGTATCGGCCAAGGGCAAAAAATGCGAGGCTCAGAAAGCCAAGCATGTGGTGCTGATCGGTGCCGACGGATTCGCCTCGGCTGTCGTGCGCGAACATCCGGGAGCTTTCCCGAATCTGGAAAGACTGATGCGGGAGGGCAGCTATACGCTGGAGCGCCGCAGCGTGCTGCCGTCGTCGAGCGCCCTGAACTGGGCGTCAATGATGATGGGAGCCAGTCCGGAGATTCACGGCTACACGACATGGAACAGTCGCACGCCCGAGCTGCCGTCGCGCGTGATCGGCAAATACGGCATTTTTCCCGGGATTTGCGGTCTGATCCGCGATTCCTATCCCGAGGCCGAGATCGACTGCGGCTTCACCTGGGAGGGAATCGGCTATATTTACGAGCAGAAGGCCGCCGACGTGAACTACCATGCTTCGAGCGACCGCGCGCTGGCCGACAGCATGTGCATCTACATCGAGCGGAACAAGCCGCTGTTTACGTTCATCGCTTTCGATAATCCGGATATGACCGGGCACGACAAAGGCTGGGAGTCGGACGAGTATTTCGCCATGAGCAAAACGATCGACGGTTACGTGGGACAGATTCTCGATGCGATCGACCGGGCCGGAATGACCGACGAGACGATCGTGATATTTACTTCCGATCACGGCGGTACCGGGCGCGGACACGGCGGTATCACGATGAAGGAGATGGAGTCGCCTTTCATCGTTTGCGGCAAGGGGATCAAGCGGGGCAACGAGGTGGATGACAGCGTGATGGTTTACGACTGCGCGTCGACGATCGCCCATATCTTCTCCCTGCAGCAGCCGCAGGTATGGATCGGCCGGCCCGTTATGGCGGTTTTCGAATAATCGGACTTCCGTGCGATTCACTGAGCCTATGGCGGAGATGCGGGAGCGCATCTCCGCTTTTCGGTATTTCCCGAGCTGCTTCGCGTCGTTTCACCCGCTATATTTTCCGTTTTACCGGAACGATGTGCGGCCGAACGGGAAAACGGGCTTTCTTTGCACACGGTAAACTATGGAGTAAACTATGAGATTCAGAGTATCGTTGATATGTTGTGTCGTGTCGCTTTTGACTTGGAGCTTGCCTTGTCCGTCTCTCGCTCAGTCCAAGGGCTCGGGCGTCGTTTCGGGGAAGCTGGTCGACGAGTCGACGGGCGAGCCGGTGATCGGAGCCGTCGTGGAGTGTTCGCCCGCCGACAAGCCCGACCAGAAGAAGTATGCCACGACAGCGGTTTCGGGACAATTCTCGCTGCCGGCTCTCGCTTTCGGAGACTATCTGCTGAAGGTGACCTATCTGGGGATGAAGCCCTATACCGCATCGGTGAAGATCGACAAGAAGCAGGTGCAGCTCGGCCAGCTTGCGATGCAGCCCGATGTAAAGCAGCTCGGAGAGACCGTCGTAGAGGCAGTGGCGATGCGGACGACCCAGAAAGGCGATACGGTCGTCTATAATGCCGGATCTTACAAGGTGACGCAGGACGCCAATACCGACGAGCTGCTGGCCAAGATGCCGGGTATCAAGGTCGACGGAGGAACGGTCGAGGCGCACGGTGAAGAAGTGAAGAAAGTACTTATCGACGGCAAGGAATTTTTCGGCGATGACGTTACTACTGCGATCAAGAATCTACCTGCCGAGGTGATCGATAAGATCGAGGTGTTCGACAAGAAAAGCGATCAGGCCGAATTCAGCGGCGTCGACGACGGCGAGGATTACAAGGCGATCAATATCGTTACCAAAGACGGGGTCGACCGGGCCAAGTTCGGCAAATTCGCGGCCAGCTACGGGTTCGACGACTTGTACAATGTGGGACTGAATCTGAGCCTTTTCAAAGGTTCCCGGCGGCTTACGTTGCTCGGAATGGTCAACAACGTCAACCAGCAGAATTTCGCTATCGACGATCTGCTCGGCGTGATGAACGGCGGAGGCGGCGTACGGGGGGCCGGTAATTTTCTGATCGGCAATCAGAGCGGCATATCGACCGTCCGGTCGGTCGGAGTGAACTACTCGAACGAATGGCGGGAGAAACTGAAACTGAGCGCGAGCTATTTTTTCAACTCGTCGGACAATACGATCGAGGCGCTGACGGACCGCGATTATTTCATCGGGCAGCAGTACCATGATATAGGCGCTTCTCGTACCCGTAACTTCAATCACCGGCTCAACGCGCGCATCGAGTACAAGATCGACTCGAACAATACGCTGATGTTCCGTCCGACGCTTCGCTTCCAGACCCACGACGTGTCGAGCAGCGATACGTCGGCGACGCTGTCGGGGGACGCCGGTATCGAGGGGACGATCCTGAACTTTCTGAAAAGCCTTTCCAGCAATCGGTCCACCGGCTACAACCTGTCGGGCAGTCTGATCTGGATGCACCGGTTCGGCGGTCGGCCCGGCCGCGTGCTGGTAGCCTCGTTTCAGGGCGGCTTGTCGAAAAACGATCAGGACAATGATCGCTATTCGCTGACGCGCTATTTCGATCCCGACTCGACCTCCCAGCTCGACCAGTATATCGCCAACTATTCGAGCGGATACAATCTGAACGGCCGGGTGTCTTATTCCGAGCCTGTGAGCGATCATGCCCAGCTGTTGCTGAATTATAACCTGTCGTACAACTATTCCGACCGCGACAAGCGCTCCTACGAGTTGCCCGACTACCTGTTTCTGGACAGTTTGTCGAACACCTATAACAGCGGTTACCTGACTCACCGTGTCGGGCCTGGATTCCGCTACCGTAGCGAAAAGGCGATGTTCGTGACCAATATCGATTATCAGCACGCCACGCTGACCGGAGATCAGGTTTTCCCGACGGTCTCGCGGTCGAACATGTCGGCGGGGTTCGACAATCTGGTCTATATGGCTATGTTGGATTACAAATTCTCACGGACCAATTCGCTGCGGACGATGCTGAGAAGCTATACGAGCAATCCGTCGGTCAGTCAGTTGCAGGATGTGCTCGATGTGTCGAATCCGCTGTTCGTCTCGCAGGGCAATCCGTCGCTTCGTCCGGTTTACAACCATATGCTGCATTTGCGCTACACGAATACGAATGTGACCAAGGGGCGGACTTTCGTGGCCATGCTTTGGGGAAATGCCCGGTCGAACTATATCGCCAACTCGATCGAACGAGCCGACCGTCCCGGCTACGAAGTCAAGAACGATGCGGGCGAGACGGTGGTCGTACTCGATCAGGGAGCGCAGTATTCCCGCCCGGTCAACCTGAACGGCTATTGGAACGTCCGGGGGGCGGTGGACTACGGACTCCCTGTCAAGTGGTTGGCCAGCAATGTGAACTTTAACTTGGGTATAGGATATACCTCGCTGCCGACCATTTCCAATCTGGTACGAAGCAAGACTAATACGACCTCTTACTCC
>CABUJP010000110.1:0-7633 GCA_902491835.1 uncultured Alistipes sp.
AGCTGGTTCTCCGGATCGATCTTGATCGAAAAGTCGTCCTTGGTCATTCCCGGGGCGGCCACTTCGACCTTGTAGTCGTTGTCCGACTCGATGATATTGATCGCCGGCGAGGCGGTGTTGGCTTTCTCTACCCATTCGTTGCCGAAGAAATCGTTGAAGATTCCCGGCAGCCAGTTCTGTGATCTTCTTGCAGGCATCATAGTTTTGTCCTCCTTATTTGTTTTAGTTCGACTTTCTTTTTCGTCCCGGGCTCCTTTCGGTTTTCCGGGTTCGATATGAGGAAGATCAAAATGTATGCCAGCGGGATCGGGAGGACGGATTTCCGGCTTTGCGGTCCCGTTCCGGGGCGAAATACCGCCGTGATGGCCGCCTTGGCGATCCAGTCGCGCCATTCTGTCCTGACAAACCGGCGGATCGATGACAAAATATCACTGACAACCGTCTGGTTGTCAGTGATATGTGTCTTTGGGCCGAATGGATCAGATACCGGCTATTTTCTTGATTTCGCTCAGCTTGTTCAGTGCTTCGAGCGGCGTAAGCGAGTTGATGTCGAGTCCCTTGATCTCGTCGCGGATCTGCTTGAGGACCGGGTCGTCGAGCTGGAACATGCTGAGCTGGATGCCGCTGCCGCCGTATTGGGCGACCGTCGGGGCCTTCTTGCGGCTGTCCTTCAGCTTTCCCCGGTGCGCCGATTCCATGTCCCGGAGAATCTGTCCGGCCCGGTCGGTGATTGCGGCCGGCATGCCGGCCATTTTAGCCACATGGATACCGAACGAGTGTTCCGTCCCCCCGCGCACGAGCTTGCGCAGGAAGATCACCTGCCGGTCGACCTCCTTGACCGCCACGTTGTAATTCTTGACCCGTTCGTAGAGCTCCTCCATTTCGTTCAGCTCGTGATAGTGCGTAGCGAACAGCGTCTTGGCCTTGGCCGTCGGATGCTGGTGGATGTACTCGACCATCGCCCATGCGATCGATATGCCGTCGTAGGTGCTCGTGCCGCGTCCGATCTCGTCCAAGAGCACCAGACTCCGCTGCGAGATATTATTCAGGATGCTGGCCGATTCGAGCATTTCGACCATGAAGATCGACTCGCCTTGCGAAATGTTGTCCGAGGCCCCGACGCGCGTGAATATCTTGTCGACGATGCCGATGTGCGCCTCGGCCGCAGGGACATAGCTGCCGATCTGGGCCATCAGCACGATCAGCGCCGTCTGTCGCAGCAGGGCCGACTTACCCGACATGTTCGGTCCGGTGATGACGATCACTTGCTGCGACGAGTCGTCGAGGCGGATGTCGTTAGGCACGTACTGCTCGCCGACTTTCATCAGCGTCTCGATCACCGGATGCCTTCCCTCGCGGATATCGATCGTCTGCGAGTCGTTCACATCGGGCCGGCAGTAGTTCCTTTCGACGGCCTGCGTGGCGAACGAGAGCAGGCAGTCGAGCCGGGCGACGACCGAAGCGTCGGCCTGTATCGGCGCGGCGTAGCGGGCCAGCTCGGCGAGCAGCGCCGCGAAGAGTTCCTGCTCCAGCACGAGCATCCGGCTCTCGGCGCCGAGTATCTTTTCCTCGTACTCCTTCAGCTCGGCGGTGATATACCGCTCGGCTCCGGTCAGCGTCTGCTTGCGAATCCAGTCGGAGGGGACCTTGTCCTTGTGCGTGTTGCGCACCTCGATATAGTAGCCGAACACGTTGTTGAAGCTGATCTTGAGCGACGGGATGCCTGTGGCCTCGCTTTCGCGTTGCTGGATGCTCGCGAGGATTTCCTTGCCGTGCGAGGCGATGTTCCGTAGGTCGTCCAGCTCGATGCTCACTCCCTGCGCGATCACGCCGCCTTTCTGAATCTGATTCGACGGGTCGGGATAGATTTCTTTGTCTATGCGGTCCCTTACCTTCAGGCAGAGGTCGAGCTTCGCGGCCATTTCCCGCAGGGGTTCCTGCCCGGACTGCTCCATGGCAGTCTTAATCTTTTCGACAGCGTACAGCGCGTTTTTCAGTTGTACGACTTCCCTCGGGGTTACCCGTCCGACCGCGACGCGCGAGATGATCCGCTCCAAGTCGCCCGTCGAGGCGACCGCCTCGGCGAGCGTCTCGCGTAGCGAAGCGTCGTCACGGAGCAGCGATACGACGTCGAGCCGGCGATTGATCTGTCCGGGGTCTTTCAGCGGGAGCGAGATCCAGCGTCGGAGCATCCGCGCGCCCATCGGCGATCCGGTCCGGTCCAGCACGTCGAACAGCGAGCAGCCTTCCTGCCCGCCGTTGGCCGTGAAAAGCTCCAGGTTACGGATCGAAAACTTGTCGATCCACACGTACCGGTCTTCGTCGATGCGCGAGATGGACGAGATATGGCCCGTCTGACGATGCTCGGTGAACTCGAGGTAATAGAGGATCGCTCCGGCCGCCGTGATCGCCGCCGGCATCTGCTCGATGCCGAATCCTTTGAGCGACGTAGTGCCGAACTGGGCGAGCAGCTTGTCGCGAGCCGAATCCTCGGCGAACATCCACGGGTCGAGCCGATAGGTATAGTGCTTCGTTCCGAAAGCCTCGGAAAACTCGCTCTCGTATCCTTTCTGATAGATCACTTCCTTAGGGGACAGGTTGGCCAGCAGCTTGTCGACGTAGGGAGCGTCGCCCTCGGCCGCGAAAAACTCGCCGGTCGACAGGTCGAGGAATGCGACGCCGGTGCGCTTGCCCGCGAAGTGCACGGCGGCGAGGAAAGTGTTTTCCTTGCACGATAGGATGTTGTCGCTCAGCGAAATGCCCGGCGTGACGAGTTCGATGACGCCCCGCTTGACGATTTTCTTCGTCGTCTTGGGGTCCTCGAGCTGCTCGCAGATCGCCACGCGCTCCCCGGCGCGGACCAGTTTCGGAAGATAGGTGTCGACGGCATGGTACGGGAAACCGGCCAGTTCGACGTACGAGGCCGCGCCGTTGGCCCGGCGCGTCAGCGTGATGCCGAGTATCTTGCTGGCCTTGATCGCGTCCTCGCCGAACGTCTCGTAGAAGTCGCCCACGCGGAACAGCAGGATTGCGTCGCCGTGCACCGCCTTGATACCGTAGTATTGCTTCATCAGCGGCGTCTCGACGTATTTGGTTTCTTTTGCCAAGTTTTTAAAATAATCGGTTCAGAGCGTAAAAATAGTCATTTATCTTCGAAAAAGCGTTCGTCGAAGTTGATAAAATACAATTTTTCGGTTGCCCGGGTAAGGGCCGTGTAGAGCCATCGCAGCAGGTCGCGGCTGATCGTCTCGTCGCCGAAAAGCATCCGGTCGACGAACACGCAGCGCCATTGTCCGCCCTGCGCCTTGTGGCAGGTGACGGCATAGGCGAACTTGACCTGCATCGCGTTGAAATAGGGATTCTCGCGCACCTCTTTATAGCGTTTCGCCTTGGAGGGAATGTCGGCGTAGTCCTCCGCGACGGCGAAGAACAGCCGGCTGCTCTGCTCGCGCGTCAGCGCGGGCGACTCGCTCGAGAGCGTGTCGAGGAGCACTTGGCACTCGAGCTCCATGTCGTCGTAGTCGGGAAATACGAGGCTCGCCTGCGCGAAGCGGAATCCGTAGAAATCCTCGAACCGGCGTATGCGGCGCAGGCGGGCCGTGTCGCCGTTGGCGATGAAGTCCGTGCCGCCGGGCTGCTGCTCCGGATTTTCCTGTCGGTCTTGCTGCTGTTGCTTGCCCGTGTAATGGTAGTTGTTCTTGACGATCATCAGCAGGTCGCCCGAGCCGATCTCTTCCTCGGCGAACAGCACGTGGCGCCGTACAGCCTCGTTGAAGCGGTTGGCCCGCTTGTTCGAGCGCGTGATGATGATCGTCTCGTCCATGCCGTACCGGTCGTAGGCGCTTTGGATCGCTTCGAGTATTTCGCCTCCTTCGAGCGCTTCCACGTCGTCGAACGAGGTGTCGAACATCGGAATGTCGATGATGTCGGCCTCCAGCATACAGCGCACGAGCGTCGCGTTGAACAGGATGCCTGACTGGCTGTCCTGCCGTACCACGTCGTCGAGCAGCACGGCTTCGGCTTCGCCGTACCCCTGCATATGCTGCACGTCGAGCGCCGGGCTATGCTCCAGTCCTACGGGCGGAAGCTGGGCCGTATCGCCGACCAGAATCAGCCGGCAGCCCGCGCCTCGGCGGACATAGGTGACCAGATCGTCGAGCAGCTGTCCCGACCCGAACAGCGACCCGTCGGGGGAGTAGTTCGACAGCATCGACGCCTCGTCGACGATGAACACGGCGTTCTTCTGCTTGTTATAGTCGAGCGAGAAGTGCGACTCGGCCGAGGCCAGCGTCTTCTGCCGGTAGATTTTCTTGTGGATCGTATAGGCTTTGCGGCCGGCGTAGCGGCTCATTACCTTGGCGGCCCGTCCGGTCGGGGCCAGCAGTACGGCCGGCACGTCCATCTCCTCGAGCGTCCGTACCAGGGCGGCGACAAGCGTCGTCTTGCCGGTTCCGGCATAGCCGTTCAGGATGAAAGTGCGGTCCGTCGGTGCTTCGGCGATGAACTGCGACAGTCGCTCGACGACCGTTTTTTGGCTCGGAGTTGGGTCGAATCCGAAATTCTTGTAAATTTGGGAGGCGATATGCGACGATAGCATGGTCGGAAAATGTTCGGTGTTGTCGGTAAGGGGCGGATGTCCGTCCGGAGACAAAATTAGTTCAAAAACGGGGGATCGGAAAGGCCGTTGCCGGAAAAGACGCTCGTTTTTCACCGAGCGCGCGAATCGCCCGAAACGAGAAACGATGACTGATAGCAAACCGAAATATCGCGCGGGCCGGTTGCTCGCGCTGCAACTCTCCCGCCGGGGAATGACCGGTTGCCTGCTTTGCGACGGAGCGGTCGAGCGACTGCTTTCCGTCCGGTTCGCTGCCGGGAGGAGTCTTGCGGAAGCCCTGAGAGAAGCCTCCGACATGGATCGGCTACCCGAGCCCGTGGGCGACCGGACGGAAATATCGCTCGATACCGATCGGGTCTGTCTGGTTCCCGCCGAGCTTTTCGATCCGAGCGATGCCGGAAGCTATTTGGCCGTTCACGGCGTGTCGCTCGGCGACGCGGATGAGGTTCTGGCTTCGTCGGAAGTCGCCGGCGCGATCGCCCTGATGGCCTGCGAGGGCGAAGTATGCGCCTTTTTGCGCCGGCGCTATGGCGAGGTGGGGTTCACGCATCCGCTGCTCGACGTGCTTCGCGTCGGGCCCGGCGACGAGGTGATCGAGGCCGTTCTCTCGCGCGGCACGGTTCATTTGACGGCCTATGCGTCGGGATTGCTCTATGCCGCGACGCTGCCGTGCCGGACCGAAGCCGATCTGCTTTATCTGTTAGAGAGCGTCCGACGAATGTTTCCCGACCGGAAGTTCCGCATCGCGCTGTCGGGCGAGCTGCCCGACGGGCTGGTCCGCTCCCTCGGGCGGCGTTTCCGCCGCGTCGGGGCCGTCAGGCCCGCGCTTCCCGGCTCGGTCGGGCACAAGGACGATTCGTACCGGTATGCGTCCGTAATCCGAATGTGTTATGAGAATCGTTAGCGGCATCCTTCGCGGCCGGATCATACAGCCGCCGAAAAATTTGCGGGCCCGTCCTACGACCGACTTCGCCAAGGAGAACCTGTTCAATGTGATCGAGAGCCACCGCGACATCGAAGGCGCCGACGTGCTCGACCTGTTTGCCGGGACCGGCTCGATCAGCTACGAGTTTGCCTCGCGGGGGGCCGCTTCGGTCGTTTCGGTCGAAATCAACGCGGTGCATTACGACTTCATCCGGCGAACTGCCCGGAATTTCGGTCTCGACCGGATTCATCCCGTCAAGGCCAATGCCTTTCTCTATCTGAAAAGCTGTCCCAAGCAGTTCGACCTGATATTTGCCGACCCGCCCTACGACATCGTCGGTAGCGACACGATTCCCGGGACCGTTTTCGGCCGCCAGCTTCTGAAGCCCGGCGGATGGCTGATTCTGGAGCATCCGAAGAGCCTCGACGTGAGCGGGTTCGAGCATTTCGTCGAGCGGCGGAGCTACGGCAGCGTCCAGTTCTCGATATTCGTACAACCGTAGAAAGCAGGAAATTTTTTCAACGAAACGCTCCGAAATTTTGGAGATTCGAAAAATAGCCTTATCTTTGCACTGCAATTGAGAAAACGCAGTTGCGGTGTACTTTAAACGGTGTGGTAGTTCAGCTGGTTAGAATGCCTGCCTGTCACGCAGGAGGTCGCGAGTTCGAGTCTCGTCCATACCGCCAAAGTCATCCGGAGGAAGCCTGAAAGGCTTCCTCTTTTTTATTCCGGCACATGTTTCCGATTGTCCGTACAGGCTTTCCGCCGCGTGGGTTTCGTCCGCTTTTGCCGCTGCCGATTGCCTGTGCCTAGGTATCATCTTGCCTTTTGCATGAAACGCTACGCTGACGATACGTATGTCGATCCTACGATACAGGACGGCGTTCCGCTTCCCCGACGGTACGGGGCCATAGCCGCCATTGCGCTGGGCGTGTCGCTGTCGGTGCTGGACGGGACGATCGCCAATGTCGCGCTGCCTACGATCGCGGGCGACCTACGAATTTCTCCGGCCTCTTCGATTTGGATCGTCAATGCTTATCAGCTGGCGATCGTTGTCTCTTTGCTGGCGCTTTCGTCTTTGGGCGATCTGATCGGCTACCGGAAGATTTATCTCGGCGGCCTGACCCTTTTTACGGTTGCTTCGCTGGGATGCGTGCTGTCGCGGTCGCTCGCGGAGCTTACGATTGCGCGCACGGTGCAGGGATTCGGCGCTGCGGCCGTGTCGAGCGTCAATACGGCGCTGATTCGGGTCATTTATCCCCGTCGTTATCTCGGCCGGGGCATGGGCATCAACGCGCTGGTCGTCGCTGTCTCGGCGGCTGCCGGGCCTACCGTGGCCGCTGGCGTGCTGTCGGTCGCTCCGTGGCCATGGCTTTTCGCCGTCAATCTGCCGCTCGGCCTGCTGGCCGTTCTGTTGGGCCGGCGTTTTCTTCCGCGCAATCCGGTGGAGGCGCGCGGACGTAAGTTCGACTGGACGAGCGCCGTGATGAACGCATGGACGTTCGGATTGCTGATCGCCTCGATCGAAGGATATGCGCACGGGCTGGATGCGAGGCATATCGTGCCCGTAGCCGTCGCGGCACTCGTTCTCGGATACTTTTTCGTTCGCCGTCAGCTGCATCGGCCCTATCCGATTCTTCCGGTCGATTTGCTCCGGATTCCCATATTCTCCATGTCGATCGCCACGTCGGTCTGCTCGTTCACCGCGCAGATGCTGGCTATGGTGTCTTTGCCTTTTTTCCTGCAGTCGGCTTGCGGGCGCAGCGAAGTCGATACCGGTCTGCTGCTCACCGCATGGCCGGTGGCGATCATTTTCGTCGCTCCGCTGGCCGGGCTGCTGGTCGAGCGCGTGCATGCCGGCGTGCTGGGCGGCATCGGCCTGTTCGTTTTTTCGGCCGGGTTGTTTTCGCTCGCTTTTTTGCCGGAGGGAATTTCCGACGGAGGCATCTTGTGGAGAATGGCCCTGTGCGGCGCCGGATTCGGCCTGTTTCAGTCGCCCAATAACAGCCTGATCATTTCGTCGGCCCCGCCGGGCCGGAGCGGAGGCGCGAGCGGAATGCTGGCTACGGCCAGACTGGTCGGCCAGACGACCG
>CABUJP010000111.1:0-7624 GCA_902491835.1 uncultured Alistipes sp.
TCCGGACGACCGTCTACCGGCTGGCCCGAAACTCCAAGGTCGTCCGGGCGCTGATCTGCGCCGCGCGGCACGGCAAGCGGGTGACCGCCGTCGTCGAGCTGATGGCGCGTTTCGACGAGGCGTCGAACATCGACTGGGCGAAAAAGATGCAGGAGGCCGGCATTCGGGTGATTTTCGGCGTCGAGGGACTCAAGGTACACGCCAAGCTGACGCACATCGGATCGTCGAGAGGCGACATCGCCTGCGTGAGCACGGGCAACTTCCACGAGGGCAATGCCCGGACCTATACCGACGTCGCGCTGCTGACGGCCGACCGCCGGCTGACGCGCGAGGTCGAGCGCGTGTTCGAGTTCATCCGTCAGCCGGCCCTGCCGTTCGCCTTCGACCATCTGGTCGTATCGCCTCAGGACATGCGCCGCAAGCTCAACGCGCTGATCGCCGACGAGGCGCGCCGCGCCCGGCAGGGCGAGGAAGCCTATATTCTGGCGAAAGTGAACCATATTACCGACGCGAAGCTGATCGGCCGGCTCTACGCCGCTGCCGACGCTGGCGTCCGGCTGCGCCTGCTGGTGCGCGGCAACTGCTCGATCGTGGCTTCCGCGCACGATCGCGGGCGGATCGAGATACGCGGCATCATCGACCGCTATCTGGAGCATTCGCGCATTCTGATCTTCGGTCACGGCGGCGACGAGCGGATCTATATCGGCTCGGCCGACTGGATGACGCGCAATCTGGATAACCGCGTCGAGGCTTACGCGCCGGTTTACGACGAGGCGGTTCGCCGGGAGCTGCGCCGGATCGTGGACGAAGGATTGGCCGACAACGTGGCCGCGCGGGTGGTCGACGGTACGGGCGACAACCTGCTTTACGACGACGGGCGGCCTCCCCGGCGCTCGCAGCAGCGACTTTACGAGCATTACCGTGCCGAATCCGGAGAAAAATAGCTATCTTGTCTTCTCTGATTGCATAGACATGTTGAATAAGAAACTCAATTTCGCCGCGATCGACATCGGGTCGAACGCCGTGCGATTCCTGATCAAGAGCGTCGCGGAGGGCGAGCCTCCCTCGGCGATGACCAAAACGGTCCTGATCCGCATTCCGCTGCGGCTGGGCGAGGACGCGTTTCGCCGGGGCGTCATCACGACGTTCAAAGAGAAACAGCTCATGCGCACGGTCAAGGCGTTCCGTCTGCTGATGAAAGTGTACGGGGTGACGGCCTACCGGGCTTGCGCGACCTCGGCCATGCGCGACGCGTCGAACGGCGGGCGGATCGCCCGCAAGATTCATAACAAGACCGGCATCCGCCTCGAGATCATCGACGGACAGCAGGAGGCCCGCATCGTGTACGACAGCCATGTGGCCGACCTGCTCGACCGAGAGGGCACGTATCTCTATGTCGACGTTGGCGGCGGCAGTACCGAAATCAGCCTGATCGCCGACGGGCAGCTCGTCGATTCGCATTCTTTCGACATCGGCACGGTCCGTCAGCTGACCGGCACGGTCCGTCCCGACGACTGGCAGGCGCTCGACCGCGAACTGAAGGTGTGGGCCGGCCGCTACGGGAACTTGCAGATCATCGGCTCGGGCGGAAACATCAACAAACTGTACCGCCTGGCCCGCGCCTCGCATGACAACCGTCTGGAGATCGGGCAGCTGCGCGCCTTGTACGACGAACTGAAGGACAAGACCGTCGAGCAGCGCATGGAGCAGTATTCGCTCAACGGCGACCGGGCCGACGTGATCGTTCCCGCGGCCGAAATTTTCCTGCGGATCGCTTCCGTGACCGGCGACCGTCCGATCATCGTGCCTACGATCGGCATTATCGACGGCATCGTGCATAGCCTTTACGTGCGGCATCTGGAGCAGGAGGCGCAGGACCTGTAACACGGGTCGGAAGGGGGAACGGGCGCGCGAGTCTCCGGCCTGCATGTCTGCATAGTGGGAAACGGTGCCCCGGTCGGGGGCTTGGCCTTGGGTTTTCCCGGCGCGCTGTTGCTGGCAGCCGTTTTTTCGGGCTGAGGTCGCGGATACCGGCGGGAAGGGGGCTTTCGGGCTTTTCTTATGTTAAAACCGTTTCTGTCCCGGATTCCGATTTTTTTTCGCATAAATATTTGGAATTTAATACCGTATCTACGGTCTGTCTGAGGTTTCCCGCTTCAAAGCCATGCCTGCCGGGTCTCGATATGCGCCCTGTGAGTCTTTCCCGGTTACCCGTCGCCACTCGATCTGCTCTTCCGAGCGTGCCGTCGAGGGGGGCCATACTTATTCAGGCGGGTTGTCAGGCGGCGGGACGGAACCTTGTGGCGCGGGAGTAGAGCTCGGGAACTGTCGGTACGATGCTTGTCCGTGCCCGGAGCGTTACGGTTCGCGCTACGCGCTTCGTCAGCCCGTTCCGGCAGAGCCGTTTGGGGCTGCGGGCGGAAACGGACGGTTGCGGAACAATATTTGAAATACCGTGTGGCGAACGGTATCGAAAACGTCGATTCTATGCGTCACTTCTTATTCTGGACTCTTTTGTCGGCGCTGCCGGCGGGTCCGCTAACGGCACAGATCATGAAACCGCTTACACAGGAAGAAAAAAGGGTGATCGTCGACAAGGGCACCGAGCGGCCCTTCTCCGGCAAGTATTACGACCACAAGGAGCCGGGCGTCTACCGCTGCCGGCATTCCAATCAGCCGCTTTACCGCTCTGCGGACAAGTTCGACTCGGGCTGCGGCTGGCCCAGTTTCGATGACGAGATCGAGGGAGCCGTCCGACGCGTTCCCGACGCCGACGGACGCCGGACCGAGATCGTCTGCGCGAAATGCGGAGGACATTTGGGCCACGTGTTCGCCGGCGAGGGATTCACGCCCAAAAATGTCCGCCATTGCGTCAACTCCGTTTCGCTCGATTTCGAGAGGACGGCCGGCGAAGGGCGCGCCGCGACCGATACGGCCGTTTTCGCGGGAGGCTGTTTCTGGGGCGTCGAGCATCTGATGCAGCGGGCGCCGGGCGTTCTGTCGGTCGAGTCGGGCTATACCGGCGGCCGGACCGAACATCCTACCTACGAGCAGGTTTGCAGCCACGAGACCGGCCATGCCGAAGCCGTCCGCGTCGTGTTCGATCCATCGAAAACGTCGTACGAGGCATTGACGAAGCTTTTTCTGGAGATTCACGATCCGACGCAGGTCGATCGTCAGGGTCCCGACATAGGCGACCAATACCGCTCCGAGATATTCTATCGGACGCCGGAGCAGAAAGCGATCGCCGAGCGACTGCTCGATACGTTGCGCGCCAAGGGCTACCGCATTGCGACGAAGGTCACCCCGGCCGGGACGTTCTGGCCCGCCGAGGCTTATCATCAGGACTATTACGAGCGCAAGGGCACGCAGCCTTATTGTCACGGCTATACGAAGCGTTTCTGACGAGTATTTCCCCGTTCGCGCCGATCCGACCGTTCTTTGTCCGGACTTTTCCCGTTTCGCGTTGCTTCGGGACGGTCCGGCATGTCCCGGAGAATTCGTCTGCCGGCGAGACCGGAGCGCCGCGCGCCTTCTGTCGGGGTGGCATTTTTTTTGCGCTGGCATCGCGGAAAAATACGCATGAGACAGTGGCAGGTCCGGCTGCAGAAGAGCCGGAGTTACAAATGGTGGGTGCTCGCCGTGATCATGGTGGGCACGTTCATGGCGGTGCTCGACGTGACGGTCGTCAACGTAGGGCTTCCCACGATCATGAATGTCTTTCACATCGGCCTTGCGACGGCCGAGTGGGTCGTCACGGCCTATATGATTACGATGACGATCATGCTGCCTACGGCCGGCTGGCTGGCCGACCGCTACGGCAACAAGCGGATATACGTGCTCGGCATGATTCTGTCTACGTTCGGATCGTGGTGCTGCGGCCGGGCTACCGTCGACGAGTTCCTGATTTTTTCCCGGGCATTGCAAGGGGTGGGCAGCGGCATCATCCAATCGCTGGGACTGGCCATCGTTTCGCGCGAGTTCCCCGCCAAACAGCTCAGTACGGCGCTCGGTCTGTGGGCGGTCGCGGCGGCGGCGTCCATCTCTTTCGGACCTTTGGTGGGCGGTTTTCTGGTGGACGATTACAGTTGGCATCTGATCTTCGATGTGAACGTGCCGATCGGCATACTGGGCATCGCCGCGGCGTTGCTGATTCAGAAAGAGTGGCGGAATCCCGACATAGGCCGGTTCGACTGGATCGGCTTCGTGAGCGTCGCGCTTTTCATGCCGTTGGTCATCTACGGGCTGGCCCGGGGCAATGCGTCGGGCAACCCGCACGGCTGGACGGCCTGGGACGTGGTCGGCTCGTTCGTCGTGGCGGTCGTCGCGCTGGCCGTGTTCATCGTCCGCGAGCTGCGGACGGATCACCCGCTGCTCGACATCCGCCTGCTGGGCGACCGTCATTTCGGCGTCTCGATGCTCGTGCTGATTATCTTCGGCATCGGCATGTTCGGCGGCAGCTACCTGCTGCCGCTTTACATGCAGAACGGTCTGGGCTATACGGCGCTGATGGCGGGCATGGTTTTCCTGCCGGTAGGACTGATTCAGGGTGTTCTGTCGACCGCTTCGGGCATTCTTACGCGCTATGTCGGCGCGCTGCCGCTCGTGTTCGCCGGCATCGCCGTGATGGCGCTGAGCTTTTTTCTGGCCAGCCGGTTTACGGTTCACACGCCCCATTCCGCTATCATGGCCGTCGTCTATTTGCGGGGATTCGGCATGGGACTGACCTTCGCGCCGCTGAACGCTTTCTCTCTTCAGAACTTGAGTCAGAGCCAAATGGCCGCGGCAGCAGGCATATCCAACAGCGTCAAGCAGTTGGCCGGAAGTATCAGCATCGCGCTGCTCACGGCGATCATGACCTCGCGCATCGCCTACCATACGGCCCGCGACGCGGGCAGCCGGACCGAGATTTATGTTTCGGGAGTGACCGACGATTTTACGATCGTCGTGATGCTGACGCTCGCCTCGGCGCTTCCTTTTCTGCTCCTGCTGCGCAGACGCCATAGAGGAGCGGATTCGGGTCCCGGGCGGATCTGACGGATATCCGCCCGCGCCGTCGCAGAAAATTTCCCGCTCTCAGCGGGGAAGAAGGTCTTCGGAATCGGTCGAACAGGTTGTTCGGGAATCGGTTGGATATTCGGAAATAATTCTTATCTTTCGCTCAAGGTCTAAAATCTTTATCGTTATGAAACGAAGCTTGCTCAGTCTGTCGTTGCTGCTCTTTTCGCTGATGTCGGTTCTTTCTGCCGAGGCCAAGAAGCCGGTGACGGATCCCCGTCAGGCGGCGATCGTCGAAAAAATGCTGAATAGCCGGGATTACTGGATAGCGGTCACGAGCGTTTATCCGCTCAAGCAGAGGAGTTTTACCGTCAGCGGCTATACGATTCATGTCTGCGGGGATACGCTGCAGACGGTTCTTCCCTATGTCGGTCAAAGCTACCGGGCTCCGTTGGGAGCCGACGAGGGCATGAGCTTCAACGACGCGCCGATTACCAACTACCGAGTGAAAAAAATGAAGCGGGGTAATTGGGTGATTACCTTTTCCGCCCGGACGAGTACCGAGTCGTGCTCGTTCACGTTCCGCATCGAACCGAACGGTCTGACGAGCGTTTCCCTCGTTCCCGAGAGCTGCGAGAGCATCACTTACAAAGGCGCTCTATCTGCCCGAAACACAGCGGATTTCTGATAGCGAGGGACTTTCCGGGGTGCGCGCATCGTCTTTGTCGCTCGGCCGCACGCCGGGTCATGCCGTCGGTTTGGAGCTGCGTTTCCCGTTTCGTTTGCTTGTCGGTGAGCGAGTCGTTCCGTTTTCCGATTATATGCTTTGCTGTACGGGTCCTCGAGTTTATGATGTTTCCGATTTTCGGGCATGAAATTTTCTCCCCCCGGCAGAGGAGATTTATGACGGAAGGCTAATCGGACGATGCACGGTCTGCGGTGGCCAATCGGGACCGGCGGATATGAAAGCTCCGGTTGCGAGCGCGCTTGGTACGTTGAAGCATATATCATTGCCTTCCCCTTTTTCGAGCCGATTTTGTCGCATATCGTCGGGCTGGTCGTTTCCCGGGGCGTTCGGAAGCGGTTGCGGTTTCGTGCTCACGGTGCTTCGTTTCGGCTATGGCTGCATGGGCTCGAAGCGCCTGAGTATTCGGAGCGCTTGCCTCTTTTTCCGGCTTCGGGCTGTGTCGTGTGATGTCGGAAGTATCTGCCGGGATTCGTCTGCGGCTCTTCGGTCCGAGCGGTTCGGGGCGGCGGAATCCGGCCGGATGCGATATCCGGGCGGAGTAGAGGTGCGACAAGCGTTGTTGGACAGCCGTCGCTCGACAGGGGAGAGCGCTCGTTGTGTTTTCGTTACGCTAAATAACGACAGGGGCCGCAAAAGCGGCCCCTGTGTCGGTTGCACCGTGTTCGGTCAAATGTCGATATTCGCGTACTTGGCGTGCCGCTCGATGAATTCGCGCCGAGGAGGCACGTCGTCGCCCATCAGCATCGAGAAAATCCGATCCGCCTCGGCGGCGCTCTCGATATTCACTTTGCGCAGAATGCGTGTTTGGGGCGACATGGTCGTTTCCCACAGTTGCTCGGGGTTCATTTCACCCAAACCTTTGTACCGCTGTACGTGAGCGCCCTTGGCGCCGAACTCCTCGAGCGCGGCCTCGCGCTCCTCCTCGGTCCAGCAGTAGCGGCTGTTCTTGCCTTTCTTGACCTGATAGAGAGGAGGCGTCGCGATATAGACGTGTCCGTTCTTGATCAGGTTGTTCATGTAGCGGAAGAAGAACGTCAGCATCAGCGTAGCGATGTGGCTGCCGTCGACGTCGGCATCGGTCATGATGATGACCCGTCCGTAGCGCAGCTTCTCCAGATTCAGCGCCTTGCTGTCCTCCTCGGTTCCTATGGTCACGCCGAGCGCGGTGAAGATGTTGCGGATTTCCTCATTTTCGAAAATGCGGTGCTCCATGGCCTTCTCGACGTTCAGTATCTTGCCCCGTAGCGGCATGATCGCCTGAAAGTTCCTGTCGCGGCCCTGCTTGGCCGATCCGCCGGCCGAGTCTCCCTCGACGAAGAAGATTTCGGCCTGATCGCGGTCGCGCGACGAGCAGTCGGCCAGCTTGCCCGGCAGGCCCGAGCCCGACAGCACGGTTTTGCGCTGCACTAGCTCGCGGGCCTTGCGCGCCGCGTGGCGCGCCGTGGCGGCGAGGATCACTTTCGAGACGATCGCTCGGGCATCCTTCGGGTTCTCCTCCAGATAGTGCGTCAGCGCGCCCGATATGGCCTGATCGACGGCTCCGGCCACCTCGCTGTTGCCCAGCTTCGTCTTGGTCTGTCCCTCGAACTGGGGCTCGGCCACCTTGACCGATACGATGGCCGTCAGTCCCTCGCGGAAGTCGTCGCCGTTGATCTCAAACTTCAGCTTGGCGAGCAGGCCCGAGGCCTCGGCGTATTTTTTCAGCGTGCGCGTCAGCGCGCGGCGGAAGCCCGTCAGGTGCGTGCCGCCCTCGATCGTATTGATGTTATTGACATACGAGTGGACGTTCTCCGAGAAGCTCGTGTTGTACTGCATTGCCACTTCGACCGGCACGCCGTCCTTTTCGGTGTCGATGTAGATCGGCGTTTCGGTCAGCGG
>CABUJP010000112.1:0-7556 GCA_902491835.1 uncultured Alistipes sp.
ATTCGAATCGCAGGAAGCCGCCTGCGCCGGCATTCTGGGTGGAAAGGTGAATGCCGGAGACGTCGTCATCATCCGCTACGAGGGTCCCAAAGGCGGTCCCGGCATGCAGGAAATGCTCTACCCGACCTCGTATCTGAAAAGCGTCCGGCTCGACAAGGCCTGCGCGCTGGTGACCGACGGACGGTTCTCGGGCGGCACGTCCGGACTGTCGATCGGGCACGTATCGCCCGAAGCGGCGGCCGGAGGAGACATCGCGCTGGTGAGGGACGACGATCGGATCGTCATCGACATACCGAACCGCACGATCGACGTCGTGTTGCCCGAAGGCGAGCTGGACCGCCGCCGCGAGGCGATCGTCCGCTTCGAGCCCGTCGGGCGCAACCGAGTCGTCAGTCGGGCCCTGAAGGCCTATGCGTCGATGGTCACGTCGGCCGACCGGGGCGGAGTGCGCGAGGACATTTGACAAAAGACCATTCCACGTTCGTATCCGAGCGCCGGATGTTCGAGGACGGCCGACGTCCCCGGACGGCTCCGCCAGCAGGCGGATACCCGGCGCCGGCAAAACCGATTGACTTATGGCTAACAAGCAAAAAATAAAGGGAGCGGAAGCGCTGCTGCTGTCGCTCATCGCCGAGGGAACCGATACGATCTTCGGCTATCCCGGCGGACAGGTCATCCCGATCTACGACCACCTGTATCATCACACCGACCGGCTGCACCACATCCTGACGCGTCACGAACAAGGCGCCGTACACGCGGCGCAGGGTTACGCCCGTGCGACGGGCAAGGTAGGCGTCTGCCTGGCCACCTCCGGTCCCGGCGCGACGAATCTCGTCACCGGAATAGCCGACGCGATGCTCGACTCGACGCCGATCGTCTGTATCACGGGGCAGGTTCCCGCCGCGCTGCTCGGTACGGACGCGTTTCAGGAGGCCGACACGATCAGCATGACGATGCCCATCTCGAAATGGAACTATCAGGTCACCAAGGCTTCCGAAATTCCGAGAGCGATCGCGCGGGCTTATTACATCGCGCGGACCGGCCGGCCGGGCCCCGTCGTGATCGACATATCGAAGAACGCTCAGGTAGAGGAGTTCGACTTCAGCTACAAACCGTGCATCTATCTGCGCAGCTATCACCCGAAACCCGAACTGGACAAGGAAGCCATCGCCCGGGCCGTCGAGATGCTCAACGCTTCGGAGAGGCCGCTGATTCTGGTCGGACAGGGCGTCAAGCTCGCCGGAGCCGAGCGCCGGCTCGTCGAGCTGGCCGAGGCGGCCGGCGCGCCGATGGCCTCAACGCTGATGGGCATTTCGGCCGTGCCGAGCGGGCACCCGCTGTTCGTCGGTAATCTGGGCATGCACGGCAACATCGCCGCGAACGAGATGACACAGCAGAGCGACCTGATTCTGGCCGTCGGCATGCGCTTCAGCGACCGTGTGACGGGCGACGTGAAAAACTACGCCCCGCACGCGAAGATCATCCACATCGACATCGACTCGGCCGAGCTGGGCAAGAATCTGCCCGTCGAGCTGCCGATCCATGCCGACGCGGGCGAAGCGCTCGAGGCGATGAAATCAGGCATCCGGCACAAGGACCGCTCGGCGTGGATCGACGTGGCCAAAGGCTGCGACCGGCGCGAATACGAGGAAGTCGTCCGCCCGAGCAGCGACCCGCAGGGACGGTTTATCTCGATGTACGACGCGATCAGCACGCTGGCCGAGGTCGAGAAGGGCGACGCGGTGATCGTCACGGACGTCGGCCAGAATCAGATGTTCAGCGCCCGCTACTCGAAATTCAACTCGACGCGCAGTTTCATCACCTCCGGAGGGCTCGGCACGATGGGTTTCGGCCTGCCGGCCGCGCTGGGGGCCAAGCTCGGCGTGCCCGACCGCGAGGTCGTCTGCGTAATGGGCGACGGTGGCTTCCAGATGACGATGCAGGAGCTGGGCACGATCATGCAGAACCGCATCGGCGTCAAGATGATCGTGCTGAACAACTCGTATCTGGGCATGGTACGCCAATGGCAGCAACTCTTTTTCGGGAAGCGTTACTCGTTCACGCATATCGAAAGTCCCGACCTGACACTGATCGCCGCGGCCTACGGCATTCCGAACCGCCGGGTCACCGAGCCCGGACAGCTCAGGGAGGCCGTCGAGGAACTGGCCGCCGCGCCGGGAGCCTACCTGCTCGAGGTAGCCGTGCTCCCCGAGGAGAACGTATTCCCGATGGTACCGGCCGGCGCCTCGCTGTCGGACATCATTTGCACGGACTAAAAACGAACCGACTATGACCAAGGAATATATCGTCATCGCCTTCACCGAAAACCAGATCGGGGTGCTGAATCGTATCACGGCCCTCTATCTGAGGCGGAAAATCAACATCGAGAGCCTGAAAGTGTCCGAATCCTCGATCCGGGGTATCAGCATGTTCGTCATCTCGGCCTTCACGACCCGCGAGACGATCGACAAGCTCGTCAAACAGCTTCGCAACATCATCGACGTGATTCAGGTCGAGTATTACTCGAACGAAGAACTGATTACGCAGGAAATCGCGCTGTACAAGATCACGTCGAAGATTTTCCGCGAAAGCGGCACGGTCGACCGGATCGTCCGCGAGTGGAACGCCCGCATCATCGAGATGAACCCGCAATACGTCGTCGTCGAGAAAACCGGAACGCGGGAGGACATCGACGCGATGCGCTCCGAGTTGGAGCAACAGCAGCTGCTCACCGAGTTCACCCGCTCGGGAACCGTCGTGCTGCACCGTGACTCGGTCGAGGACAAGCTGCAGGCCAATCTGTAACGAAAACAATAACGAAACACGAATATCGGATTTAAAACCAGAGAATCATGGCAAAAATGAATTTCGGAGGAGTCATCGAGAACGTGATCACGCGCGAAGAATTCCCCCTGAGCAAAGCGCTCGAAACCCTCAAGGACGAAACGATAGCCGTCATCGGATACGGCGTGCAGGGCCCCGGCCAGTCGCTGAACCTGAAGGACAACGGGTTCAACGTGATCGTCGGCCAGCGCAAGAACTCCAAGACGTGGGACAAGGCCGTAGCCGACGGCTGGGTCCCGGGCAAGACGCTGTTCGAGATCGAGGAGGCGTGCGAGCGCGCGACGATCATCCAATATCTGCTCTCCGACGCCGCCCAGATCGCCGTATGGCCCTCGGTCAAGAAGCACCTGACCTCGGGCAAGGCGCTCTATTTCTCGCACGGCTTCGGCGCCACCTACTCGGACCGCACGGGCATCGTGCCGCCCAAGGACGTCGACGTAATCATGATCGCCCCCAAGGGATCGGGCACCTCGCTGCGCCGGTTGTTCCTCGAGGGACGGGGACTGAACTCGAGCTACGCGGTGATGCAGGACGCCACGGGACGGGCGATGGACCGCGTAATCGCGCTGGGCATCGGCGTCGGCTCGGGCTACCTGTTCGAGACGACGTTCAAGCGCGAGGTATATTCCGACCTGACCGGCGAGCGGGGTACGCTGATGGGCGCTATTCAGGGGATTTTCGCCGCACAGTATCAGGTGCTGCGCGAGAACGGCCATACGCCGTCGGAAGCCTTCAACGAGACGGTCGAGGAACTGACCCAAAGTCTGATGCCGCTGGTCGGCGAGAACGGCATGGACTGGATGTACGCCAACTGCTCGACGACGGCTCAGCGGGGCGCGCTCGACTGGTGGAAGCCTTTCCGCGACGCGACGCTGCCGGTATTCAAGAAGCTCTATGCCGAGGTAGCCGCCGGTAACGAGGCTCAGCGCTCGATCGACTCGAACAGCAAGCCCGACTATCGCGAAAAGCTGAACGAGGAGCTCAAGGAGATGCGCGAGAGCGAAATGTGGCAGGCCGGCGCTACGGTACGCAGCTTGCGTCCCGAAAGGAACAAATAGTTCGGAATCGATATGTCGGAAAGCCGTTTCCTTAGCGGGAAGCGGCTTTCCCTTTTTGCGATATTCGTATCCCGGCCTGCCGAAACGGGGTATCGGACCGTTCGCTTGCATCGCACAGCCGTCCCGTTTTCCGATTCCGAGCAGCGCCATAAGGCTTCCCGCCTGAAAATCTCGGCAACCGGACAAAAAACGAAACCGTCCGGACATATGCGATTTGCCACTGCCCGCCCGTATCTCAAGCGGGACTTGCTTGCTGCGTTTCTATTCCACTCATCGTACAATAATGCCGATCGTCCGCCCCGGACAGGAAAGCGGCCCGCAGACAGGAAACGCGCCCGAACGGAAGCGGCCGAACAGGCTCCATGTCCCATCGTTTCAGACAAGACTGGACTTCCAAATGTTAACGAAGACAACCCGACCGGACCGAGAATCCCGTATGCAAGCCGTACGGAAGCTATCGGCCATTCGGTCGGAAACTTTCCTTCTGTCTCGGACGGGTCTGCAAACCCGTTTTACGACGGAACGATGGGCCCCAAAACGACTTTTCGACAACGCGGACCGCGACCCGGCTACGCAAGACAATCGGAACACGCCCGACAGGAACATCGCCGGGAACCGACTCGCACGAACCGCAAGCCATACCGACCGACAACTCGAATTACGTACTGCCGGGCAATCCGAGAAACGCCATCCTACGAACGCTCCCGCGCGACAGGCGGCGAATCGCGGCATCGACCGGTCTCCGCGACACAGACAGAGAATAGAACCGAGAACATACCGCGAAGCACCCGCCGCGATAAGCCGAAGCACGGTCTGCCGGCAGAATCGTACGGTGGGCAGGCACGAACAAGGTCCGCCGCCGCATACCCCGAGCGGACAGCACGTCATCGCACGCACGGTCGGGACCGTATGCGACAAGACCTTTCATCGAAACGGCGGGCCCGCAGCCTCGCGTTGACCGGCAAAGGCGGTTCGCCCCGACCGAGCGGATCGGACCGAGAGCCGGCAGCCATGTTACGGCATTCTTTCCGGCAATATACCGACGCCCGACTGTCCGATTCCCGAACGGAAGCCGGTCGACAACGCACTGTTTCCGGGCAAACCGCACGTCAACAGGCCATGTCATTGAGAAAAGGCACGGGCCATCGCCGGGAATAAAGCGGCCCTGCAATACGAATATTCCATAAAATAGCCTATCTTTGTATTTTAGTGGCTCAGCCGCACCGTCCGTGAATGAGTTTCCGAAACGGAAATAAAAACGAACGACAATTATTTTCAACCGCTTGCAACAAATCCCCCGGCCAAAGTATCTTCCTTATTAAAAGGAACGCTCCGAAGCCGTTCAAGACAAAAACGATGGATCCCAAAAAATCGACATCAGCTCAGTCTGACAACAAAAGCAAGATTCTGATAACGATCCTTTTCATAGCGATTTTCATCGGAACGATTGTCTTTTCTTTGAGCATGTAGATTCCTGGGTGCACCCTAAGTCTGCCGGTCGAGCGGAGGAAAGGGAAAAACACCGATAGGAATCTACCGAGGTCGTTTTCTCCTTCACAACCCAGGGCAAAGCCGTCGTTGCCGAAAATCGGATTCGTAACCGGGTCCCTTCTGCAGAAGCGGACCGAGATCGCGCGAAACGTTCCGCCGGGCTGCGATGCGGAAGCCGTTTCTCGCGGCAATCCTACCAGTAGCGGGTTTCTCCTTCCGACCGCAAAAGCAGAAAAGGCGAAGACGGCCGGCACATCGGTCATACGACTTGAGAACGGGACAAACGCAACCGTGCGCCGCAGCCGAGAAGTTTCAAAGCAGCACGCGATATTCCGCTATTTTCGTAATTTTGCTCAGTCAAATAATCGCCAAAGCCATGAATTTCGGATTTCTGAGAATTGCCGCCGCCATACCTTCGGTTCAAGTCGCCGGATGCCGCCACAACGTCTCGCGCATCGAAAAGCTGATCCGTCAGGCCACCGAGCAACAGGCGGCGCTCGTCGTCTTCCCGGAGCTCGCCGTAACCGGATATACCTGCGGAGACCTTTTCACCCAGCGCGCGCTGCTCGACGGAGCGGAAAGCGCATTGGCCGACCTGCTGAAATCGACCTCCGACTGCCCGACGGTCTGCATCGCGGGCATGCCTGTGATCGCGGGCAACCGGCTCTACAATGCGGCCGTCGTCTTCTGCCGGGGACGCGTGCTCGGAATTGTACCGAAAACCTATCTTCCCAACTACGGCGAGTTTTACGAGAGTCGTTGGTTCGCCTCGGGAGCCGACCTCGACGGAGACAGCGCGACGCTGTGCGGACAGCGGGTTCCGATGTCGACGGAGCTGCTCTTCGGGGATGACGCTCTCTGCTTCGGCATCGAGCTGTGCGAAGACCTTTGGGTGCCCGTGCCTCCCTCGTCTCTTCAGGCCGCAGCCGGAGCGCATCTGATCGTCAACCTGTCGGCCAGCGACGAAATGGCCGGCAAGCACGCCTACCTGCGCTCGCTCATCGAGCAGCAATCGGCCCGCACCATGTCGGCCTACCTGTACTGCTCGGCCGGGTTCGGCGAATCGACGACCGATCTGGTCTTCGCCGGCAACGCGCTCGTCGCCGAAAACGGGACCATGCTGGGCGAATCGGAACGCTTCTCGTTCGACGAACAGCTGCTCATTCGCGAAGTAGACATCGAACGGTTGCAAGCCGTGCGGCGCAGAACCAACACGTTCGGGCTGAAAGGCTCCGTACCCTCTTTCCGGCGTATCGCGGTGGAGTGGCCCCGGTATGCCGGATCCGACACTTTGCTCCGCACGTTCGATCCGCATCCGTTCGTCCCGTCCGACGACTCGCGCCGCGACGAGCGTTGCCGCGAGATATTCGACATCCAAGTCAGCGGTCTGGCCCAGCGGATACGCCACACCGGGGCGCGATCGGCCGTCATCGGCATATCGGGCGGACTCGATTCGACGCTGGCGCTACTCGTAACGGTACGCGCGTTCGACAAGCTGGGTATCCCGCGCCGCCGCATCACCGGCATCACGATGCCCGGATTCGGAACTACCGGCCGCACCTACGGCAACGCACTGAACCTGATGCGAACGCTGGGCGTCGACATGCGCGAGATCGGGATCAAGGCCGCATGCGAGCAGCACTTCAACGACATCGGCCTCGACCCTTCCGACCGCAGCACGACTTACGAGAACGCACAGGCCCGCGAGCGAACCCAGATTCTGATGGACTTCGCCAACCGGACCGGCGGTCTGGTCGTCGGGACGGGCGACCTGTCGGAACTGGCGCTGGGCTGGGCTACCTACAACGGCGACCACATGTCGATGTACGGCGTCAACTGCGGCATCCCCAAAACACTGGTCCGGTATCTCGTCCGCTGGGTGGCCGACAACGGTACGGAAGCCGACGCCCGCCCTTATCTGCTCGACATCATCGACACGCCGATCAGCCCCGAACTGCTTCCGGCCGGCGCCGGGGACGAAATCGCCCAGCGTACCGAGGACACGGTGGGACCGTACGAACTGCACGACTTTTTCCTGTATCACTTCATTCGCTACGGATTCTCTCCGGCCAAGCTGTTTTTCATGGCCTGCCGGGCCTTCGACGGCCGGTACGACCGCGCGACGGTCAAAAAGTGGCTCGTCACGTTCCTGCGGCGCTTCTT
>CABUJP010000113.1:0-7547 GCA_902491835.1 uncultured Alistipes sp.
CGCACGACTCGTTCCGCGTGGGCGAGGACGGTCCGACGCACCAGCCGATCGAGCACGAGGCTCAGCTTCGCCTGATGGAGCAGTTGCGCAACCATCGCGGCGAGCGCTCGGTCGTCGTGTTGCGTCCTGCCGATAGCTATGAGACGGTAGCCGCATGGAAGGTAGCCATGGAGAACGAGCGTCCGACGGCTCTCGTACTGTCGCGCCAGAATATCAAGAATTTGCCGGCCGCCAGCGGCGACCGCCGCAAGGAGGCGATGCAGCTCGTCAAGGGAGCCTATGTCGTCATGGATTGCGAGGGCACTCCCGACGTGATCCTGCTTGCGAGCGGCTCGGAAGTGGCGACGCTTGTGGACGGGGCCGAGAAGCTGAAGGCCGACGGCGTGAAAGTCCGCGTCGTGTCGGTTCCGTCGGAAGGCTTGTTCCGCGATCAGAGCAAGGAGTACCAGCAGAGCGTGCTGCCCTGCGGCGTGCCCAAGTTCGGTCTGACCTCGGGCCTGCCCGTGACGCTGGCCGGTCTGGTCGGTTGCGACGGTGAGATCGCCGGACTCGACCATTTCGGATACTCGGCTCCGGCCGGCGTGCTCGACAAGGAGTTCGGTTTCTCGGGCGAGAAAGTATACGAGAAAGTGAAGGCCATGCTGGCCAAGAAATAGCGGTTCGCCGCGAGATGTCTGCCGGAGGCCGGTCCTTTTTTGGGACCGGCCTCCGGTCGTTTCGGACATGGGGCCGAAAGCTGCTGGGCTGTTGCGCGTGCTTCTGCCTCCGTGTTGTCCGGAGCCGGAGTTTATCTCCTGCCTGGCGATTATACGCTTCGACTGTACCAACTCTCGAGTTCCCGATGTTTCCGGTTTTTTCGTATGAGATCTTTTTCGACGGAAGGGATTTATGGTAGGGGCCTCAGTCGGATACGCGACCTGCGGACGCAAGCCGCAACTGACGGATGTAGAAATTCCGAGCGCGATACATCTTGTACGTCGAAATAATGGTTGCCCTTGCCTGTATTCGCCGGAATCGGGGGAGAGGCGATGCAGGATCGATTCCGGAGGCGATCGGAGGTCGCTCGCACTTCCGTAGGCCTGTGCCGGGCATTGGTCGTTCGGCCGGCAGATTTTCCGCCGGGGGCTTGGGCCGCGACCCCAAACGCTTTCGCGTAGAGGCAGTATGAGGGAAGCGGGAATCTTTGTACCGCGTTTGGTTTTGCGCTGTTCTCGGTCCGAGGTGGTTGTCCGCCGTAATAGGGAACGTATGGAAGACGAAGCGGGGATACAGGAACGATTCCGTGCGGTCTTGCGTAACTGTCGGCAGGGCGTAGCACGGCAACCGGGCGCTCGCCGCGATGGTTGCGCAACTGCTTTATCGAAAGCGGCACGACATGCGCCGGTCGCCGTACTGCATGTACGATAAGGACGGAACTGACAATGTTCGCGGAAATAAGGATCGTGAGCGGTCCGGTCTCGCAGGCTGCCGGACAGGCTTGCCTGCTTACGGTTACAGCTTCTCGGCGATCTTTTCCAGCCGATTCGCGCGCGAGCCTTTGACGAGCACGAGCCGGTTACGGATCGGGTGCTCGTCCATGTAGCGGTCGAGCGCCTCCGTGTCGGCGAAGGTCCGGTAACGGCTTCCCCGAGCCGCTTCGGCGAAATGCTCGCCGACTAGATAGACTTCCTCGATCCCGCTCTGCTCGAGTCGCTCGACGACGGTTCTGTGCTCGGCGGCGGCGTAGGGACCCAGCTCGCCCATGTCGCCCAGCACGACCGCCTTGGGGCGCGGGTCCGCCTCGCGCAGAAAGTTGTCCAGCGCAGCCTGCATGCTCGAGGGGTTGGCGTTGTAGCAGTCCGAGATCAGCGTGTTGAATGCGGTTTGCCGCTTTTGCGACCGGTTGTTGTCCGGATCGTAGCTCTCGATAGCCGAGACGATCTCGGCGCGCCCTATCCCGAAGTGAAGTCCGACCGCTATGGCGGCCGCGATGTTGCTGAGGTTGTAGTCTCCGACCATATGCGTGCGGACGGGCAGGCCGTCCCATCGCGCTTCGACGAAAGGCCCTGCTCCGGTCGCCTCGGGCGCGGAGTAGGAGATCGCTTGCAGTCCGGGGCGCGATTCGACCATCGCTTTCAGACGGTCGCAGTCGCTCAGCCAGAAAGCGGTCCCTCCGCTTGCGGCAAGAAAGTCGAGCAACTCGCCCTTGCCCCGCATCACGCCCTCGATGCCCCCGAATCCTTCCAGATGCGCCTTGCCGATGTTCGTGATCAGTCCGTAGTCGGGCCGGGCGATTGAGCAGAGCAGCGCGATCTCGCCGGGGTGACTCGCTCCCATCTCGACGACGCCGAGCTCGACCGAGCGGTCCATGGCGAGCAGCGTCAGCGGCACGCCGATGTGGTTGTTCAGATTGCCTTGCGCGAGAGAACTCGTCCGACGAGCTCCTTGGTCGTGGTCTTGCCGTTGCTGCCCGTGATGGCGAGGATCGGAATGCCGAGCTCGCGGCGATGCCGGGCGGCCAGTTCCTGCAGGGCGGCCAGCGTGTCGGGGACCTCTGCGCAACGGTCCGGCCATTGCTGCCGAAGAGTTTCCGCTACGGACGGGTCGTCCACGACGGCTGCCGCAGCCCCGGCTTTCAGCGCACTTTCCGCGTAGCGGTTGCCGTCGAAGCGCTCGCCGTGCAGAGCGAAAAACAGTGAGCCCGGGACGATGTGCCGGCTGTCGGTCGAAATCCGGGGATACCGGCGAAAAAGTTCATATAGTTCCATATCGAGTGTCGAAGCGAATTGTCGTCGAGTCCGGTGCGCAAACGGAATTATCGCTCGGCATCCTTGCCGGGCGTCTCGTCCGACAGCCGGGCGTCCTCGTCCGAAAGGTCAGATGAAGCGGTCCCCGATCTTGAACTTGACGTCGTCAATGAATTTCTTGATGTTCTGTTCGCCCGATTTGGGACAGATCATCAGCACGTCGCCGCTGTCGACCACGATATAGTCCTCGAGGCCCTCGATCACGGTCAGCTTGCCCGTCGGAGCCTTGACGATGCACCCTTTCGTGTCGTAGAGCATGCTTTCGGCCGGAGCTACGTTCCCGTCGGCGTCCTTGGCCGAGTGCTGATAGAGCGATCCCCATGTTCCGACGTCCGACCAGCCGAAATCGCTGCAGCGCACGTAGACGTCGCCGGCTTTCTCCATAATGCCGAAGTCGATCGAGATGTTCCGGCACTCGGGATAGATCCTTTCGATGCTTTGCTGTTCCTGCGGAGTGCCGTAGCTCGGAGCGATCGACGCGAACATCTGGTGCATGTCGGGCAGCAGCCGCTCGAAGTTTTCCATGATCGCGTCGACTTTCCAAATGAATATGCCCGAGTTCCAGAAGAACTCGCCGCTCTCGACGAACGAGCGCGCCAGCTCCAGGTTGGGCTTCTCGGTGAACGTCTTGACCTTGTGCACGTCTTTTTGCTCCAGCCTGACCTGATTGTCGACCTGTATGTAGCCGTAGCCGGTGGCCGGACGGTCCGGGCGGATGCCGATGGTCATCAGGGCGCGCTGCCGCTCGGCGAACTCCGCGCTTTCGACGATCGCCCGCCGGAACTCGTCCTCGTCGAGGATCAGGTGGTCCGACGGCGTGACGATCATCGTCGCGTCGGGGGCGGCCACGCGGAGCCGCCAGGCTGCATAAGCGATACAGGGCGCCGTATTGCGTCCGACCGGCTCCGAGAGGACCTGATCCCCGCCGATTTCGGGGATGTGTTCCAGTACCAGCGGCTTATAGCTGCCGTTGGTGACGACCAGAAAGTTTTCGGGCGGGACGATTTTGGCAAAGCGCTCGTAGGTATGCCGGATAAAGCTTTTGCCTGTTCCCAGTATGTCGAGAAACTGTTTGGGCATCGTGCGGCGGCTGATCGGCCAGAACCGGCTTCCGATCCCGCCGGCCATGATGATGCAGTAGCGGTTGTTGTCCATAAAAGTCGAAGGCGAGATTTACACTACAATGATAAGGCATTTTCTCCGGATTGCCAAACGTTCCGGCGCCCTCCGGCCTCGTGGAAAAGAAGGCGTCGGGACGGGCCGGCGCCTGCGGGCCCCTTGCTTTTCGGCGGGACGGGACGAGTCGCTGCGTCCGGCGCGGCGAAACGGATTGGATATTGAAATTTAATTTCTATCTTCGCGTATTCGCCCTGAGGAACTTCCGTCCGGAAACTGCCTGTAAGCGGCGAGACTCGTCCGGCGAGTCTCGGTCCTTCGTTTCGGGGAGCGGTCTGCGGACGCTAAATCGGATGATCGTATGAAGCTGAGACTGTTTACTTTTCCGAATATTCTGACCCTCTGCAATCTGCTTTCGGGCTGCGCGGCCGTGATCTTCGCCCTCTGCATCAACGACTTGGAGTTGGCTTTTTGGTGCGTGCTGGTCGCTGCCGTGTTCGATTTTCTGGACGGTTTCTTCGCCCGCTTGCTGGAAATTTCGTCGCCGGTCGGCAAGGAGCTCGACTCGCTAGCCGACATGATCAGTTTCGGTCTGGCGCCTGCCAGCATTCTCTATTCGATTTACGTGGCGACGGGAGGAGACGAGCTGTCGGGCTTTGTCGTGTTCATTCTGGTCGCTTTCTCGGCTCTGCGACTGGCTAAGTTCAACCTCGACGAGCGTCAGACTTCCGAGTTCATAGGACTTCCCACGCCGGCCTGCGCGATGTTTTTCGCTTCGGTGGGGTACATCATGCAGCAGAACGCTGCCGCGGCGCCTCCGGTCGCGTCTATCGTCGCTTCCGTCATTTTTTCGCTGCTGCTGATCAGCCCGATACCTATGTTCGCCCTGAAGTTCAAGCATTTCGACTTCGCGGGCAACGAGCTCCGCTATATCTTTCTGGGAATTTCGCTCGTGTTGTTGGGCCTCTACCAGGTCCGCGCATTACCGTTCATCATTCTCGCCTATATTCTAGTTTCGATCGTACGCTTTCTGATTCGTCGCGGTAAAAGACCTAAGATCAGCGCATAACGGCTCTGTCTGTTGCATATGTAATATTTTTGCTACCTTTGCCGTTACTTTGTGAAATTGCCGTAGCTGATGTTCCTGAGTTTGAGAAGGCGGGTCGTGAAATGGTCGTTCGGAACGATTCTTGTTCTGAGTGTCTCCGCCGTATCCGCCCAAAGGCCTCTCAACATGAACGATTATAACCTCAGGAACCAGTACGGGACCATGCCGGGCTTGAACGACCAGAATCCTAATCAGATACAGTACGGAAACATAGGGGGCGTAGTCGATAACAACGCATCTCAGGAGGCCGATACGACCCAGAAGCCGCCGAAGATACGCAAGCCGCTGGAATCCTATTTCTTCGACGATTCGACGCGCTCCCGACAGAGCTTCGCATGGAGGGTCAACCTCGAGCGGAACGATGTCACGATCATCGAGGTCGACACGGCGCTCAACGGTTTCCAGAACGATTATCCGTTTTTGCAGAACAACGTGGGTTCGGCCATGCTGGGCAATATGGGCGGCGCTTCGGTTCCGCTCGATTTCTTCCTGAGGCCCGAGTACCGCGACTTTACGTTCGCTCAGGCTTTCGACGCCTATCTGATGACCCCCGAGCGGGCGCGCTTCTTCAATGTCAAGAAGCCGTTCACCCACCTCTCCTACTTCATGTCGGGCGCTACGCAGCATCTGGAGGAGGGTCTGTGGGTCACGCACGCCCAGAACGTTTCGCCTTCGACGGGCTTCAATCTGGACTACAAAAGCCGGGGAACGCGCGGCCAGTACGAATGGCAGGGCGCGAGGGAGAAGAATCTCTCGTTCGCCTTTTCGCATACGGGCAAAAAATACAGCGTTCATGCGGGTTACATCTATAACATGGGAAACCTGAAGGAGAACGGGGGCATCCTGCGCGACCGCGATATAACGGATACGGTATTCGAGCGTCCCGAGTTGCTCGACGTTCGGCTCAACGACGCCCGGAACCTGTTTAAGAACAATACGTTCTATGTCGTCCAGTCGTATGGCGTGCCGCTGCGCCAACTGACCGACGAGGATTTCTCGATCGCCCGGAACTCGACGATCTTTTTCGGCTACTCGTTCCTGTACAGCCGCTTTTATAAAAGGTATACCGATACGAGAGCGGAAAGCGGCGATTTTTACGAGAACTGGTATATCAGTCCCGAGCGGTCGTACGACTCGATTTTCGAGAGCCTGCTGTCGAACCGCCTGTTCGTACAGATTCAACCGTGGGACCGGGACGGAGCCGTCGGCGTGATCAACGCCGGGATCGGGAACGACGCCCACCATTACTACCAGTTCCGCCTGCAGGACTACATGGGCTCGAACGAGGGAGTGAATCGCAACAGCACTTATGTCTACGGTTCCATAGAGGGAAACGTGAAAAGATATCTGGACTGGAACGCCGACGTGAAGTTCCACCTGTTCGGCTACCGGAGGCAGGACCTTTCGGTGGGCGGCAACGTGGCGTTCAAAGTATATGTGAGAGGACGACCCATGACGCTGAAAGGCAGCCTGACGCACGAGATCCGGACGCCGGGCTACTGGACGGAAAGTTATTTCTCTAACCACTTCGTGTGGAGCAACTCTTTCTCCAAAGAGTCTGAAACCCGTTTTTCGGTCACGTTCTCGGCTCCTCAGATCGGGCTCGAGCTCGGCGGCTACCAGAGCCTGCTGGGCGACCGCATCTATTACGGCGCCGACCAGCTGCCGGCCCAGTACGGCGGAACCGTGACCGTTTCGGGCTTGTACGCGCAAAAGGATTTCCGCTTCGGCGGACTCCACCTGAATCACAGGGTATTGTATCAGTATAGTTCAGCCGAGGAGGTTGTGCCTGTGCCTGCGATCAGTGCGTATCTCAGTTATTACTTCGAGTTCAACGTCGTGAAGAACGTGTTGCGGCTCCAGCTCGGGCTGGACGGCCGCTACAACACGTCGTACTATGCCTTCGGGTATAATCCGGCGACGGCGCAGTTCTACAACCAGCGCGAGAAGAAACTGGGAAACTATCCGATGATCGACGTGTTTGCCGCGGCCAAGTGGAAACGCATGCGGATACTGATCAAGATGCAGCATCTCAACGAGAACATGTTCGGGGACCGGAACTATTTTACGGTTCTCCACTACCCGCAGAATCCGCGGATGTTCAAGCTGGGGGTCTCCTGGAGCTTCTACGACTGATCGGGAAAGCTGCCCGCGAACTTCAATCGTATGACCCAAAATCATTGTGTATCGATCAAGCAAGCAACCGTTCTTTTTTTCAGTTTGTTTCTCTTGGCCGCCTGCGGCGAGCCGAAGCCCCGGACGAGCGTCCGCGAGAAGGGCCGGCTGACCGTCGTCATGGATGAGCCTTTGCCGGGGTATTTCGTGTTCGGCGGCGAAAACTACGGCTATCAGTACGACCTGTTCAAGGCCTATGCCGATCATCTGGGCGTCGAGCTGCAAGTCGTGCGGAGCGAGCGCCCTTCCGAGTACGACGCCATGCTGGCCGACGGGCGGGCGGATATCGTGACCGCGCTTTCGGACCATGCGGCGGAGATCGCCTCGGCCTCGGCCGTTCCCATTTATCATACGTCCTATGT
>CABUJP010000114.1:0-7516 GCA_902491835.1 uncultured Alistipes sp.
GGAAGCCGATAGTTGTGTTCTAATGCTCCTTTGAGTGCCCATTGCCTCGTAATGTCATACTTCAATGCCAGGCTATAACCGAAATAGTTGCCCCCCCGATCCGTATTGACAGGTGTATCGCCCGAGCCTGGGTAAGTTAAATCCACCGTTTCCCCATTCATCCCAAAATAGTAATGCCGTCCCGTCACGACAGAAGTCAGTTTATTGCCGAACCAACGATTTTGAAACGAAAGAGAGGTGATCGTACCTATAATATCCGACGACAGGCCGCTGACATTTCGTCCTAAGGAACGCCCCGCTTCGTCATCGTTCATCTCCATATTCACATAACGCAAGTCATTGTTCAGGTTAACGGACATCTTCCCCTCTGGCAACAGGTTGTACTTCAGGTTCAGATTATAGCGTGCGTCGTGCGTGTAGTCATCCGAGAGATTGGGGATAGCGCCCATTTCCCCTCGCACCGTATTAGGACGTACGTTCCCGTAGAAATCCGTGATATAGGAACACGTATCAACAAGCCCAGAATTGATGAAAAGATATCCTGCGTTGAGCTTCATGTCCAATTTTTTCGTCAGGAAACTTTTCTTCTCGAAGTTGAAGTTAGCTCCGTAGGTCTGTCCACGAGTAAACGTATGACGGATATTAGTTTCTATACCTTGCATCTGCTTGTTATTTAAATAACCGAGCAACTCTACCTCGGCTTTGTCGAAATAGCCGTTTAGGAAGTCGAGCCCCACGGCAAAGTCAAGCATTCGGAGGCGATCGTGATCCCGTTTGATTTTCAACCCTTCAATAAAGGGTGATTCGATGGTATAGTTGTTCAGCGCATGAATACCGTTCATGTATAGTGTCATGGCGATATTGGCTTTTGGGAAAAAATGTCGCAGGGTAGCCGCTGCATCGTGTACGCCGTAACTCTGGTACTTGTAAGAAAAATCATAAAAATCTTTGTCCGTGCTGATCGTTACTACGTTAATAGCACTACCGAGCCCGTCACCTCCAAACTCCGGAGGCACAATGCCTTTGTATATCTCGATACGGTCGATGAATTGCAACGGAATATCATTGATCGAGAAGTTTCCGTCCGGCGTATTCAGCGCGTAGCCGTCCATATAAATCTGTACGCGGTTGCCTTCCAGTCCACGTACATTGATCTTCGTCTGACTTCCTACGCCTCCGGTCTGGCGCAGTTTGACTCCTGTCTGATGGTTCAGGACCTCACTGATGGTCGTCCCTCGTCCAGCTAACATTTTGCCGTCGATCACTGTGACCGGAACTCCCTGATCCTTGGCATCGCGGATCGATTTGCGCTCTCCAATGCCTACGACCTCCACCGTGCCGAGTTCCATCTTGTCTATCGACATGGAAACGTTTACGACTTTGTGTTCCGAAGATTGCATCTCCACTACGCGGATTTCAGGCTTTCTGCCCAGAAACGAGAAAAGAAGCTCTACTTGCCCCGCAGGGACATTACGGATTTCATAACGACCCAACGAGTCTGTCAAAACGCCTTTCGTAGTATTTTTTATCAATACGCTGACTCCATGTAAAGGGAGACCATCCGAATGGCTCTTGACCGTTCCCGACAGAATTCCCTGCGCGAACAAAGACGGAGCAGTTAAGAGCAACAGCAGACCATATAAGGTGAAAAGCGCATTTTTCCTCATAAATAAAAAGCCTGAATAGACGACCGAAATAATGCTTAACGACATGGCAAATGTATAAGTTGGGGCAATTGGGGGCAATACCCACTGTTAGGTATTCATTCGGGGTATAAATATCTTGAAACAGAAGTATTACATATGAATTAAACTTGTAATTTCATAGCTAATTCCAATCGGCAGTTCGCTATTACTAATTGGAATTAGCTATAAGTTACATAGTCTATACATCGAGTTTTTTAACCCCGTTCTTTTATAGAGCTCCCTGCTTGATTAATATAAATCGTGTTATTAGGAGCTTACTAGCCCCTTGTCCAGAAATGTTACTCGGATTGTTACTCCGGTGCGGTCTCATGCTCGGCTTACAAAGCCGCTTTGGCTCGCTCTCTTTGTCGACCTTCTTCGCAAAGAGCCCTGAGCGTTGTGTCGGCGTGGCCCATAAATTCGATGCAACCCTGTCCCTGAGTGTCCGGTAATATGGCACACGATCCCTGCATTTTACAATTTCCCGACACGTTTCTGTGCGGCTTGGGGGAGCAAATAGTCGAGCGGCCAAAACCGTTTACTATCATCTTCGGCGAAGGATTGCTTTCCCTGCGGGGCTTTCGTCGTGCCGCCCCAGTATTTGCGTTGCGAGAAGATTGTGCCGCCCTGTGCCAGCCCGACCGCCTTATGCGCGGTCCTTCGAAACGTGCCGCCTGATTTACTGTCTAAAGTTGATAAATCAAAGGCTGCTTAGCAAGACGCAAAACTCTGTTAATCTGTGATATAATCCCCAAATCGGGTACATTTTTTTCGGTCACTTGAATTGTACCCGATTTAGCCCCCGTTGCAATACATAAAATTGCATTTTTCCCTCGGGAAGATCAAATAAGAAACCCGATAAATCGCTGATTTATCGGGTTTTTCACTGATTTACTTTATTCGGTTTGCTCCTCAACTAGGACTTGAACCTAGGACCCCCTGATTAACAGTCAGGTGCTCTAACCAACTGAGCTATTGAGGAATATTCTGCGGGACGCTTCGAGAACGACTCTGCCGCATCTCCGTTTTGCGAGTGCAAATATATATCAAAATATTCATTCTCCCAAAGGTTCTTGCAAAAAAATGGCGAAAACGCTCGGGCAGGTCGTCCGCAGCGTGAACGGGAAGGCGCCCCTTGCTCTGCGCATGAATCGATCCATGCCGGCCGGATAAAACCGGGCAGGACCGGGCTACGAATCTACCCGGCATCCGCAAGGCCGGCCGTTCCCGGAGCCCCGCCGGCAATCGGGCGATGCCACCCGAACGCTTTTCTCGGAAACTTCGCCCGGAAAGCCTCGGTCCGCTTCCGGATACGGACAGCGCGAAGTCGGCCCTACTGCATAACGGAACAGAAAGAGCCGACAGGAAAGGGACAGGGGAAACCGGTCGAGAAACAAGGAACGCGCCGGCCGGAATCCGCTTGCGGACCGGAGGCAGAGCCATGATATCCCGATCCCGCAGATCAACTCGAAACCCGGTCGCAACCGCTTTCTCATATCTGCCATCGCCCGGCGAACGCCCGCACGGGATGAATCTCGGACAGTCCGCGACGAAACGCCCCGCCTCCAGAGACCGGAATTGCACACGATCAGTCTCCGGACAAAATCCACACGGACGAGACAGAGATCGTAATCCATACGAACAATTCCCCGTCCGATGAGCATAATTTTCATAAAAAACGAGCCCCCGACTCATAACCCGACGGCTCGTCTTGCCGAAAAAATTTTTCGGCCACTCCGTTTCCGCTCGCCTTTTCCTGCAAAAACGAAACATTCTACACACCAGAAGCCATCGAGCGCAAATAGCACGGCGCCGCACAGGACAAGACATGGCCGGCGGCAGGGTACGGTCGGGAAACGATTCGAGGCAACAGCTCCGTACATACCGGCCCGAGACGCGAACGATATGCGCGAAAGCTCTAAATCTGCAGAAAAGGGCCCGGACAACTGACCGCCGGCTGTAAACCGGGAGTTAATTCGTACATTTACCCGACGCTAAACCGACGAATCATGCACAGACTCCTCGTTCCGATTCTGCTAACGCTCGCGGCCGTATGCCGGCTGTACGGCGCGACGGAAAGCTACCCGGTCAGCGGCCGGGTGATCGACCGGCTGACACGGCAGCCCGTACCGTTCGCCGCCGTCGTCATCCCCGGACAACCGGGCAAGGGGGCGATGGCAGACTCGGCGGGCAAGTTCACGATCGCTCAGGTGAAGCCCGGCATATACCGACTGTCGGCGTCGATGCTGGGCTACCGGAGCGCACTCACTCCGGAATACATCGTCTCGGCCGGCACGCCGTTCATCGAAATAGAGCTCGAGAAGGAAGCGCAGGGAATCGAAGCGGTCACGGTTATGCCCTCCCCCGTCCGCCGCACGGCGGAAAGTCCGGTCAGCGTCCGGACGATCGGGTTGCGCGAAATCGAGAAAAGCCCGGGCTCGAACCGCGACATCGCCCGCATCGTGCGCTCCTATCCCGGAGTCTCGTTCTCGCCTGTAGGCTACCGCAACGACCTGATTGTGCGCGGGGGCGGGCCGTCGGAGAACCGCTTCTTCATGGACGGAATCGAGATACCCAACATCAATCACTTCGCGACTCAGGGAGCCTCCGGAGGCCCGGTGAGCCTCGTCAACTCGGATCTGATCCGCGAAATCGACTTCTATACGGGAGCTTTCCCCGCCGACCGGGCCGGAGCGCTGAGCTCGGTACTGGACTTCCGGCTCCGTGACGGCGATCCCGACCGTCAGCGGTTCAAGGCGACGCTCGGCGCCTCGGAGGTCGGCCTGAGCGGCAGCGGCCACATAGGCAAGAAAGCGACCTTTCTCTTTTCGGCCCGGCAATCCTACCTTCAGATGCTGTTCAAGCTGCTGGGCCTACCCTTCCTGCCGAACTACATCGACGCTCAGGCGAAAGTCAGAATCCGCCTCTCGCAACGCGACGAGCTGACCGTGCTGGCGCTGGCAGGCATCGACAACATGCGGCTCAATACGGACGAAAAGGGAGAGGAGACCGAATACCTGCTAAGCTATCTGCCCCGGCTGCGGCAGGAAACCTTCACCGTCGGCGCGTCGTACCGGCATTATGCCGGACGGCACGCGCAGACCGTCACGCTGAGCCACTCCTATCTCAACAACCGGAACACGAAATACCTCGGCAACGACGAGTCGTCGGAGGACAACCTGACCCTGCGCCTGCGAGCCGTCGAGCAGAAAACGTCACTGCGGGCCGAGAACCGCTCGTACCTCGGACGCTGGACGCTGCGCGAGGGCGTCGAGCTGAGCTACTCGCATTACACGAACCGCACCTTCCGGCGCTTCTTTACCGAACAGGCCGGCACGCTGAACTACCGCACGCGGCTCGGACTGGCCGGCTGGGGAGCGTTCGTCGCAGCCGACTATGCCTCGGCCGACGACCGGCTGACCGTATCGGCAGGAGTCCGGGCCGACGGGAGCGACTTCTCGGCGGAAACCGCCCGACCGTGGCATCAGCTTTCGCCGAGAGCATCGGTCCGCTACGCTCTGAGCGAGCGATGGACGGTCGCCGCCAGCGCCGGACTGTACTATCAACTGCCTCCCTTCACCGCGCTCGGATTCGAGAACGGGCAGGGAGAAAGGGTCAACCGCGGACTGAAATACATGCGCGTGGCCGAAACCTCGGCCGGTTTCGACTGGAGGCTGCGCGACCGGCTGACCGTATCGATCGAGGGATTTCACAAGTTTTACACCGGCGTCCCGCTCTCGCTCGCCGACAGCATTCCGCTGACCTGTCAGGGCAACGATTACGGTACGGTCGGCGACGAGCCGCTCGCCCCGACAGCCGAAGGGCGGGCCTACGGCGTCGAGGCGATGGTCAGATGGCAGATCCCGGACAGGCTGCATATCGTGGGCTCCGTCACGGTCTACCGCAGCGAGTACCGCAGCGGACGACGGGCCCGGTATATCGCCTCGGCATGGGACAACCGCTTCGTGCTGAACCTGAGCGGAACTTACGAACTGCCCAAGGCATGGAGCATCGGCGCGAAACTGAGCGCGATAGGCGGAGCGCCCTACACGCCCTACGACACCGAAAAGTCGTCGCTCAAGGAGGCATGGGACGCCCGAGGGCGCCCCTACTACGACTATTCGCGGTACAACGAGGGGCGTCTGCCGGCTTTCGCCCAGCTCGACCTGAGAATCGACAAGGCGTTCTACTTCCGCCGCTGCACGCTCGGAATCTACGTGGACCTGCAAAACGTCACGGGCAGCAAATTGCGACAGCCCGACGTACTGATGAGCACCGGCATCGTCGAGAACCCGTCGGCTCCGGCTTCCGAGCAGCGCTACCGGATGAAGTACATCAAACAGGAGAGCGGCACGCTGGTCCCGGCGCTCGGGGTCACGGTCGAGTTCTGAGCACTCCCGCATCCGCAAGCGGGATATCCGTCCGGGAATGCCTCTGCTACCGGGGGTGTCCGCTCAGCCATAGGACGCCCGGGCGAGCGGCCCGTCGTCTCCCCTACGCTTTCGCACGGTATCGCAACGACAGGCATCGAACCGCTTCCGTTACGCCCGGGACATATGCGAGCGCATGCCCGTCCTACCGGAGAAACCGAGCTTTTGCGCACGATTGTTGCACATGAGCGGCAAAAAGGAACCCGAAAATGAAAAAAACGCCGTACTACCTGATTCCCGTACTGGTTTGCTTCTTGCTGGGCTTCATCGCCGGCAGAATCCAGTCGGACGCCATCGAGAACTGGTACCCGCTGCTCGACAAGCCGGCCTTGACACCGCCGAACATCGTGTTCCCGATCGCATGGTCGGTCATTTATCTGTGCATCGGCATTTCGGCCGGACTGATCCTCAGCGGCGACTCGCCCCGGAAAAAACGGCTGATCGCTCTGTTCTGCGTCCAACTTCTTTTCAATTTCGCATGGAGCGTCGCCTTTTTCTATTTCCGCAGCCCGCTGGCAGGGTTCGTCGACATCCTGATCCTCGATGCGCTCGTCGCGGCATACGTCGTTCAGAGCCGCCGGGCGAGCAAGGCGGCCTCGGCCCTGTTCGCCCCTTACGTTCTCTGGCTGCTTTTCGCCACCTATCTGAACGCATACATTCTGGTCTGCAACTGACGGGCTGCGTAGCGTACGGTCGGCGCAGCCGTCGCCGACTGCGCGAGCGAACGACTGCGATCTTTCACCGGACGGAGCCGGAATCTCAAGCAACCTGCGAAGACCCGGTTTTCTCCGCCGGTCCGGCATAGTAGCCGCTCCGAAGAGACGGCTCAAGACGCTGTCGGTCCGGAATTCTCCGCGCCGGTCCTCATTAGCGGCAGCCCCTTCCCGATCCGGAGGAATCGCCCGGACCGATGTCCCGATCGGAAAGTCCGCCTGTCGGATATTCTTTTTTACCGGATAATCGCTAACTTTACGCAGGCTTGTTCCGGCCGGCGGCCGAGAAGCCACGAAAAACTTACCAAACTTATACGAATGATGAAAAAAGCTCTTCTCATGTTCTTTACAGGCCTGTTGCTGGCTTTTCAGGCTTCGGCCAAGAAACCGGGATTCGCCCTTTGGCAACTGAGCCCGCAAGGCCCGTCCCAAATGAATTCCTACGTATTCGTAACCGACAAAGGCCGTGTCGTGGTTCTCGACGGCGGCACGGCCGACGACGCGCCTTTTCTGAGAGGATTTATCGCGGCGCTCGGAAATCATGTGGACAAGTGGATCATCAGCCATCCCCATGCGGACCACATGGGCGCGCTGACCGAGATACTGAAAGCACCGCAGCAAATGACTATCGACACGGTCTACCAGTCGCCCATGACGGACGAGCAGCTCCGCACCGAGATGAACCGCA
>CABUJP010000115.1:0-7505 GCA_902491835.1 uncultured Alistipes sp.
AAGTCCGACTCGCTGAGAATTACGTCGCGGTAAATGTTCGTCACGGGAACTTCGGCCGTCGGGATCAGGTAGAAATTGTCCGCTGTCACATGGTACATCTGGCCTTCCTTGTCGGGCAACTGGCCGGTTCCGAAGCCCGAGGCCTCGTTGACCATCAGCGGGGGCATGATTTCGGTATATCCCGCCGCCGTGTTGCAGTCGAGAAAGAACGAGATCAGCGCGCGCTGCAGGGCCGATCCCTGTCCCTTGTACACGGGAAAGCCCGCTCCGGTCAGCTTGACGCCCAGCTCGAAATCGATGATATCGTACTTGCGGGCCAGTTCCCAGTGTGGGAGCGCGTCGGAGGGCAGCTCGGGCGTCGCTCCTCCCGTCCGCACGACGACGTTGTCGGCGGCGGTCAGGCCGTGCGGCACGTCCTTGTTCGGAAAGTTGGGCAGCTTGACGATTTCGGCGTTGAGCTCCGCCTCCACGTCGCGCAGCTGCCCGTCGAGCGCTTTGGATGCTTCTTTCAGCGCGGTCGTGCGCGCCTTGGCCGCCTCGGCCTCGTCCTTTTTGCCCTGCTTGAAGAGCATGCCTATTTCTTTCGCTATGGCGTTCTGTTCGGCCAAATTACCGTCCAGCCGAGCTTGAATCGACTTGCGCTCGTCGTCCAGCTTCTCGATTCGGTCGACGGCCTCGGCAGCGTCTACGCCCTTGACGGCCAGACGCTCGATCGTGTAGGCCCGGTTTTCCCGGATTTGCTTTATCGTCAGCATTATTCGTTAAAATTTTATCGTGTTGTTTCGTCTTTGCGTCTTTTTTGCTCGAACTCATTGTTCTGACAATCTGTCGGTTGTTCGAGTTTCGCGCAGCGGGCGGGAGCTTGTCTCCTCACCGCCGTTTTCGCTGCCGGTGAGGCAAAGATACTAATTTTTCGTACCTTTGTACGATAAAGGAATGCCTATTTTATGAACGTGAGCAAAAGCGTGTTGACTGTCGCCGCGACGCTCTGCGGCTTGCTGTGCGGCTGCGGCGGCTCGAGTGCCGGAGGGCGCGGCGTCCCTGCGGAGAAAGCGACGCGGAAAAATATTTCGCTTATCGAAAGCGTCTCGCCTCTGTATGGCGCGACCGTGCCTCAGGGAAGCGTCCAGCGGATCGGTTTCCGGCTCCGCTCCGGAGCCGAGGCCGACAGCGTCGTGCTGTACATGGGCGAGCGGCGCGTGGCCGCTCTCGACACGGCGGGATACCCGTACGAAGTCTCTGCGGCGCATCCTACCGGAAAGGTCTTGTACAGGGTGATCGCGTACCGGGAAGGGCGGAGCGACTCGCGCAGCGGGGAGTTCGCCGTGCTGGCCGGCAAGGCGCCCGTGCTGTACGGGCATCGCGTGAGGAATGTCTACCCGCACGACCGGACCGCCTATACGCAAGGCTTGCTCTGGCACGACGGATACCTGTACGAAAGCACGGGACTCGAGGGGGGATCGACGCTTCGTCAGGTCGATCTTACGGACGGGCGGGTCGTGCGGAGCGTCCCGCTCGACGACAGCTATTTCGGCGAGGGACTCGCGCTGCTCGGAGGCAAGCTCTATCAGCTGACGTGGCGCAGCAACAAGGGGTTCGTCTACGACCTGAAGACGTTCGAGCGCGTCGGCGAGTTCGGCTACGGGGGCGAAGGCTGGGGTCTCGCTACGGACGGGACCTTTCTCTACCTGAGCGACGGGACGGAAAAGATTCGCGTGATCGATCCCGAGACGTTCCGCACGGTTCGGACGATCGAAGTCTGCACCGACCGGAGCAGAGTCCCCTATATCAACGAACTGGAATGGATCGACGGAGAACTTTGGGCCAACGTCTATACGACCGATACGGTGATCCGGATCGATCCGCGTACCGGGGTCGTCGTCGGGGTAATCGATCTGGCGGGGCTGCTCTCTCCCGCCGACGTGACGGCGCAGACCGACGTGCTGAACGGGATCGCCTACGACGCGAAGACCGGGCGCATCTTCGTGACGGGCAAGAACTGGAACAAGCTTTTCGAGATCGTGCCCGTCAGGCAGTAACGCCGGACCGGGGAACGCTCCGGGTCCGTTCGGGAACGATCAGAACCTTATTTACCGCGCATGTTGAAATTTTCTATATACGAGCAGCTCTCGCGCCGCATCCTGGTGCTGGACGGCGGGCTGGGGACGATGATACAGGGCTACGGCCTCGGAGAGGAGGATTATCGGGGCGAGCGGTTCGCCGGCTCGGAGGTGCTGCTCAAGGGGTGCAACGACTTGCTCGTGCTGACCAAGCCCGAGGTGATCCGCAGCATCCACGAGGCCTATTTGCAGGCGGGGGCCGACATCATATCGACCGATTCGTTCAATGCGAACGCCGTGTCGATGGCCGATTACGCGCTGCAGGAATACGTGTACGAGATCAACCGGGCCGCCGCCGCGCTGGCCCGCAGCGAGGCCGACCGCTTCACGCTGCGCAATCCGTCGAAGCCCCGCTTCGTCGCCGGCTCGATGGGCCCGACGAACCGGACGGCCTCCATCTCGCCCGACGTGAACGATCCGGGCTACCGGGCGGTGACTTTCGACGAGCTTGCCGAGTCTTACTATGAGCAGGCGCGGGGCCTCGTCGACGGCGGGGCCGACGTCCTGCTCGTCGAGACCGTGTTCGACACGCTGAACGCGAAGGCGGCCCTGTTCGCAATCGATCGGCTGCGCGCCGAGCGCGGCGCTCCGATTCCGGTCATGGTTTCGGGGACGATTACCGACGCGAGCGGACGCACGCTTTCGGGGCAGACGATCGAGGCTTTCTATGTGTCCGTCTCGCATGCGGGCCTGCTGTCGGTCGGACTCAATTGCGGCTTCGGGGCCGAGCAGATGCAGCCTTACGTGGCCCGGCTGGCCTCCGTGGCCGAGTGCGCCGTGTCGGCGCATCCGAACGCCGGGCTCCCGAACGGCTTCGGCGGCTACGACGAGACGCCGCAGCGGATGGCCGAGACGATCGACGGCTATCTGCGGGAGGGATTGCTCAATATCGTCGGGGGGTGCTGCGGCACGACGCCCGTCCATATCGACGAGATCGCCCGCGTGGCGGCCGGCCGCGCTCCGCGAAAGGTCCCCGCTCCGTCGCATGTGACGACGCTGAGCGGTCTGGAGGCGCTGCGCGTGACGCCCGAGGCCAATTTCGTCAATGTCGGCGAGCGGACCAATGTGGCCGGCTCGGCCAAGTTCGCCGGCATGATCCGCGAGGGACGCTACGAGGAGGCCCTGTCGGTCGCTCGGCAGCAGGTCGAGGGCGGGGCTCAGATTATCGACGTCTGCATGGACGACGGACTGATCGACGGCGTCGGAGCGATGCGCGACTTTCTGAACCTGGTGATGGCCGAGCCCGATATCGCCCGCGTGCCGGTGATGATCGACTCGTCGAAATGGGAGGTGATCGAGGCCGGGCTCCGCTGCGTGCAGGGCAAGTCGGTCGTCAACTCCATCTCGCTCAAGGAGGGCGAGGCCGAGTTCCTGCGGCGTGCCGCGCTCGTGTGCCGGTACGGCGCGGCGGCGGTCGTGATGCTGTTCGACGAGCGGGGGCAGGCCGACACGTTCGAGCGCAAGATCGAGGTGGCGGGCCGTGCCTACCGTCTGCTGACCGAAGCCGGCTTCCCGCCCGAGGATATCGTTTTCGACCCGAACGTGCTGTCGGTGGCCACCGGTATCGAGCAGCACGACCGCTACGGACTCGATTTCATCCGCGCCTGCGGCTGGATCAAGAAAAACTGTCCCTATGCGAAAGTGAGCGGAGGGGTTAGCAATCTGTCGTTCTCGTTCCGGGGCAACCATGCCGTGCGCGAGGCGATGCACTCGGTTTTCCTGTATCATGCGATCGCCGAGGGAATGGACATGGGCATCGTCAACCCGTCGATGCTTCAGGTTTACGACGAGATACCGAAACCGCTGCTGGAGCTTTGCGAGGATGTCGTGTTGGCCCGCCGGGCGGATGCGACCGAGCGTCTGACGGCCTATGCCCAGCAGATCAAGGATAAAAAGGGAACGGCTGCCGACGACGGCGAGCGTCTGTGGTGGCGCTCGGGAACGGTGGCCGAGCGGCTCGCCCATGCGATGCTGAAGGGTATTGCCGACTATGTGGACGAGGATACCGAGGAGGCTTACCGCGAACTGGGTAATCCGCTCGCCGTGATCGAGGGCCCGCTGATGAGCGGCATGAACCGCGTAGGCGAGCTGTTCGGCGAGGGTAAGATGTTCCTGCCGCAAGTAGTCAAGAGCGCGCGGGTGATGAAGCGGGCCGTCGCCGTACTGACGCCCTACATCGAAGCCGAACGCCGCGAGGGCCGCGCCGCGTCTGCCGGGCGCATGGTGCTGGCTACCGTCAAGGGCGACGTGCACGACATCGGGAAGAACATCGTCTCAGTCGTGCTGGCTTGCAACGGGTATCGGGTGGAAGATCTCGGTGTGATGGTCGAGAGCGAGCGGATCGTCGACACGGCGGTTCGGCAGCAAGCCGACGTGATCGGGCTGAGCGGGCTGATTACTCCGTCGCTCGAGGAAATGGCCAAGGTGATCGTGGCGGTCGAGCAAATGGGACTCCGCATCCCGATTCTGATCGGCGGGGCGACGACCTCCGACCTGCATACGGCCGTCAAGCTCGCGCCGCTGTACAGCGGGCCGGTCATCCATGTGAAAGACGCCTCGGACGACGTGCGGGTGCTCGCCGAGCTCGGGTCGGTCCGGCGCGAGGAGTATCTTCGCTCGGTTCGGGAGCGGCAGCAGCGGCTGCGCGAGGAGCTCGAGCGCAGGGACGCGGGCGCGTACCGCTCGCTCGCGGAAGCGCGCGCCCGCAAGCCGGCGGTCGATTGGACCCGGGTGCCCGTGCCGAGGAAGACGGGACGGTATCTGTTCCGCAACTATCCGCTCGAAGAGTTGGTCCCGCTCGTGAACTGGAGCTATTTTTTCAGCGCATGGGGACTTCCCGGGCGTTATCCGGCCCTGTTCGACGATCCGAAGCGGGGCGAGGAAGCGCGGCGGGTGTTCGACGATGCGCAGCGGCTGCTGTCGGAGATCGTCGACCGTCGTTTGCTGCGCGCCGACGGCGTGATCGGGCTTTATCCGGCCGCATCGGACGGGGACGATATCGTGTTGTACGCCGACGAATCGCGGGAACGGGAGCGGATGAGACTGCCGCAGCTGCGCAATCAGCAGGCCGACCGCGAGCGGAACTTGTCTTTGGCCGATTTCGTCGCTCCGCTCGACAGCGGCGTGAAGGACTACGTCGGGGCGTTCGCCGTGACGGCGGGCCTCGGGCTCGAGGAACTGGCCGGCCGCTACCGCTCCGAGGGCGACGACTATCGCGCGATCATGGCCAAGCTGCTCGCCGACCGGCTGACGGAGGCGTTCGCCGAGGCGCTGCACCGCTATGCGCGCGTGACGCTGTGGGGCTACGAGCGGGAAGGGCAGTGGAGCGTCGGGGACCTGTTCGCCGAGAGGTATCAGGGCATCCGTCCCGCTTTCGGCTATCCGTCGGCTCCCGACCATTCGCTCAAGGCCGACGTCTTCGCGCTGATGGACGTCGGGACGGTGACCGGCATGACGATGACCGAATCGTACATGATCGTGCCGGGGGAGGCTGCCTGTGGGCTGATGTTGGGGCATCCCGAGGCGCGGAACTTTTCGGTCGGCCGCATCGACTCCGAGCAGCTCGCCTCGTATGCGGCGCGGCGGGGAACGGACCCCGAGAAAATGAGGGTGCTGATTCCGCAGCATCTGATAGATATGTAACCAAGCGAGAAACAATGCACATAACCGACATTTACAACCAAGCCGCCGCCGAGGGACGGGCCCGTTTTTCGGTCGAGCTGTTGCCGCCGCTCAAGGGCGACGGGCCCGGCCGCGTGTTCGAGGCGCTCGATCCGCTCCGGGAATTCGCGCCGGTTTCGGTCAACGTGACATCTCACCGCGAGGACGTGAAATACGTCGAACGCGAGAACGGACTGCTGGAGCGGCACACGGTGCGCCGCCGTCCCGGCACGGTAGGCATTTCGGCCGCCATCATGCGCCGCTATGGCATCGAGGCGATTCCGCACCTGATCTGCGGCGGACAGTCGCGCTACGATCTGGAGGACGCGCTGATCGACCTCGATTTTCTGGGTATCGACAATGTACTGGCCCTGCGCGGCGACAATCTGCGCGGCGAGCATTCGTTCCGGGTGCATCCCGACGGGCACGGGCATGCCTGCGAGCTGGTCCGCCAGATCGCCCGGATGAACGAGGGCGTGTTCATCGACGGCGAGGTCGAGGACTGTCATCGGACGAATTTCTGCATAGGCGTGGCCGGCTATCCCGAAAAGCACTGCGAGGCCCCGAATCCGGCCGAGGACATGCGTCGGCTCAAGGAAAAGGTCGACGCGGGAGCCGATTACATCATCACGCAGATGAGCTTCGACAACGCGAGCATACTCACTTTTATCGAGAATTGCCGCGCAGCGGGCATCGACGTGCCGATCATTCCGGGTATCAAGCCCTTTTCGACAAAGGCGCAGCTCACGATGCTGCCGCAGATATTCCATGTCGATCTGCCCGAGGCGCTGGTCCGCGAGGTCGAGAAGTGCCCGACGAACCGCGAGGTGCGCGAGGTGGGCGTCGAATGGGCCGTAGCGCAGGGGCGCGAGCTGATCGCCGCCGGCGTGCCGATCCTCCACTTCTATACGATGGGCAAGACCGACAATATGGTCAAGATCGCGCAGGCGCTGTTTTAGGCGCGGCGTTTGCGGAATTTGCGTCCGCTGCCGGCTCGGGCTTTCCCGGTTCGCGCAGTACTTGCGAAGCTCCGCGCTTATTTGGGATGGAAGGCGCCTTTGGCATGTTGACGCGGCCGGATATGGAGCGGAGACAGTCCGTTCGGCGGCCGGTAGCGTGAGCGGGACGCTTCGGGACCGGAGTCCGAAGCGAGAGAGTCCGGGAAAGGGCGTATTTATCCGATCCGTCCGGTTCCCGCTCGGAGCATTCGGGGCGTTCGCGGGCGCGTGTCGTTCGTAAAGAGGGAAGTTCTGTATGCAGGCCGTTCCCGGGACGCCGTGGCTTGCCGGAAACCGGCCTTGCCGAAAACGGTGCGGGATTTCGGGAGAAGGGCGGGATGATCGGAACCGATCCGACGGAATTGACGAGGAAACGGTTCGGAAGCACCCGACGAGTCGGCGAGCCGTTGGAAAACGGTCGGAGCCGGGTCTCCCGACGGAGGGAACGGTACGAGCGCCCCTGCTTCCTGTAGAGAGGGGCGTGGATTGATATTTTGGCGTGGCGGAGCCCGGCTGTCGGACCCGCGAATACAATTTGATAGTAGCCGTATGGAAACCTATGATTCGATCAAAAAGGCGGCGGAGGCTGTTTCCGGGCAGGTGTTGCTTGCCCGGCGGACTCTGCATTCCAATCCCGAGCTGTCGTTCGAGGAGCGGGAGACTTCCCGTTATGTGGCCGATTGCCTTCGGGAGGCGGGCATCGAGTTCCGGCCGATAGCCGGAACGG
>CABUJP010000116.1:0-7258 GCA_902491835.1 uncultured Alistipes sp.
AGTGTGGGACGGCTGCGTCTACGTGGTGGCCTATATCGTGTCTCCGGGACACATAGCCGAGCATACGAACGGCTATCGCTACCTGTTCGGTTCCGCGACGGGCGATCCCGCCCGGCTGGCCGAACTCGGGCGGATTTTCGAGCGGGCGGGTATCCGGGCCCGGCTCGAGGCGGACATCGTGCGCCGCGTATGGGATAAGTTCGCCTTCATATCGACGGTGGCTACCTCCACTTCCTATACGGACAAGACATACGGCGGCGTGCTCGGCGATCCTGCCGACCGGGCCGATCTGGATTCGTTGCTCGCCGAGTTTCAGACCGTTGCGGCCGCCAAGGGGATCGCGTTGTCCGAGGGCATTGCCGGAAAGGTGATCGCCCAGATGGAACGGATACCGTCCGATACGACGACTTCGATGCAGCGCGACTTTCGCGCGGGGCGAACGACCGAGCTCGAGTCGCTGACCGGATATGTCGTCCGCGAGGGCCGGCGGCTGGGCGTTCCGACGCCGACCTACGACCGGATGTACGAATCGCTGCGGGGCCGTTAGACGGCGTGCCGCGCTATTTTCCCGAAGACGCTTTCCGGCATACCGGGCGATCCGTCGCGGGGTATGTCGTTTTCTGCGGAGTGTCGTCTCTGCGAATCGAGATTTCGATTGCGGAAATTTTCAAAAGGGTGCATCCGGCTTATCGGTGGCCTGTTCCCGCTGAGGATGGAACGGACTAAGCGCGCGTTCCGTAACAAGATGCGTTGTCAGAACGTGAGAAAACGGCGAAACAGGTAATTGCCACCTGTCCGCTTGTCCCTTAACCGGTGTGCGGAAGAGCTTATTTCCGTAGAGGAACGGGCTCCTGTCGCCGAATCGTTGTCGGACCGTTGCGAAAATTTTTTTCGCAGGTGTTCGCGGTTGCCGTCAGTACGGCGTTTTGTCCTCTTGGTCGCGCCACAGCTCGAACGCGCGGATCGCCTCGTCGGGGAGCATCCGCTCGGGCGGCAGCGAACGGGCGGACGGGGCGAGTGCGAACTCGTCGTATATGAACGAGTCGTCGAAGCCGATTTCCGCCGCGTCCCCCTTGTCGTTGGCGTAATACATCCGGTCGAGCCGGGCCCAGTAGATCGCGCCGAGGCACATCGGGCACGGTTCGCACGAGGTGTATATCTCGCAGCCGCTCAGGTCGAACGTGCCGAGCGCCCGGGCCGCGTTGCGTATGGCGGTCACTTCGGCGTGGGCCGTCGGGTCGCACCCCGGCACGACGCGGTTCGTCCCGGTGGCGATCACGCGGCCGTCGCGGACGATCACGGCGCCGAACGGGCCGCCGCCCTTCCTGACGTTCTCGATCGACAGATCGATCGCCTGCCGCATGTATCGCTCGCGGCTGTCGTTCGCAGCACGCTGGGTTTTCTCTTTTTCATCCATGGTCGAAGCGGTTGGATAATAATGCGAAGATACGGAAATATTCCCGGTAGGCAAGCCGTCGGGCATCCGGGGGCGCCTGTGTTTGGCCGTGCCGGCGGAAATGCGTAATTTAGGCCGGGAAAAATGGCGCGAAACGATGAAAATGTTCGAGGAAAGAATCCTGCGCGACGGGAAGTGGCCTGCCCGGCGGAGTCCTGAAGGTGGACGGATTCATCAATCATCAGATGGACCCGGCGCTGATGATGTCGCTTGCCCGGGAGCTGGCGCGCCGTTTCGGAGGCGAGCCGCTGGACCGGGTGCTGACCGTCGAGGCGAGCGGGATCGCGCCGGCCGTGCTGGTCGGCTATCTGCTCGGCCTGCCGGTCGTCTTTGCCAAGAAAAAGTCGCCGAGCACGATGGAGAACGCTCTTTCGGCCCGCGTCCGCTCGTTTACGAAAGGGCGCGACTACGACGTCTGCCTGAGCCGGGACTTCCTGCATGCGGGAGACCGGGTGCTGTTCATCGACGACTTTTTGGCCAACGGAAACGCCGCGCTGGGTATGATTGAGCTGATCGGTCAGGCCGGAGCCTCTCTTGCAGGCATGGGCTTTCTGATCGAGAAGGCGTTTCAGCCCGGAGGTGCGATGCTGCGCGAGAGGGGTATCCGCGTCGAGTCGCTGGCGCGGATCGAGAGTCTGGATGACGGCCGGATCGTGTTTACCCGTTAGGGGCCGTCGTTTCCGGTTCCGTCGCTTTTTCCGAATTATCCGATCAAGGTCGCATATTCACATCCAAGCTAATGTCGGCTTGACGGGAAATGGCAGGAGCCAATACCATGATTTTCCATGTAGAGTATTCCGACGTAAGATCGAGTTCGATATTCACATCGAACGAATAAGTATTTGTGTCTCCTCGGTTCAGTTCGCTTTCCATGTTTACTATCCCATGAGACGCATTCCCGGTGACGACCAAAAGGGAGTGTTTCTCAAAATCGACGGTCGGCAGTTCCGTTTCGCAATCCTTGATATAACTTTTCAACTCTTCGCCGGAACGTATTACATGCAATTTGTCTTTCTCAATATTTCCCCAGTTTGTTAACGAATCGAACAGCGATTCGACATGCGTTATCGCTACTTGGCCGGGTTCGGGATTTTTCGGCGAATTTTCTTTGTCATCGCATCCTGAAAATGCCACCGACAGCATAACGAGCGAGACGACATAAATTATGGCTCTCATAATATTTCGATTTGGTTTCGCTTTGCCGGTCAATATAACAAATTTATTCTCCGAAAACAAACGACGTTATACGTATCGCACCAAACGTTCCTGTCGGTATTACGGTAATTCGTTTTAGGTCGCCCTCAAAGTCGTCGATGGAAATAATCTTCGACCGTTCGGAATGTCCTGTGCCTCGTTTTTGTCCGGTTCTTCATGGAACGTCATTTCCTTTCGGGTTTCCGAGTAAAAAAAACTTTGTCCCCTGTCCGGTATCGGGGGAAGCTCATAGACCCGCTCTCCCCGGAAGGGAGAGGATGCGGTCGTTTTCATATAGTCTGTCAGAACATCCGATGCTTGATTTGGGTTGATTCGACATCGGTCTCCACGATCGGATACGCTGCGATTTTTTTCCATGAAAAAGTCACTCGCATAATCCGCAGGTTCATTCTCAGTAATAAATTTCCCGTTCCATTATTACCGTTTCGTAAAAAACTCATTTCTTGTCAGGCGTTAAGAAGAGCGTCTTGTATTTTTTGTCAGGCATGCTCAGGATTATCCTTATTCGAAGCACATAGATAAATAGCCTTGCAGGCGTAGCAATATCTGCCTTTGCAATAAGTTTCGGACGATCGGATAAGTGTGTCGACTTGGTAGGAACGTGTATATAATAACGTTTGGAATAGGTGTAGCAAGCCGATTCTGCGACAGTGTCGGATCGGCGCGTCCATATCCTCGGAGGCGGAAACAAGTCCGGTCCCGGATTTATCGAAAAGTTATCGCTGCGTTTTCCGGAGCCCGGTCCGGTCGGATTATTCTAGGTTGAGGGACTGGTTTATCGCTCCGGAATACCGTGGCTCGCAGCTCCGTTTCGTAAAGACGGGAAGCGGTAATACCCGGGTTGCGAGGCTTTTTCGTTCCGGAGACGGCGACGGTCGGCTGCGGGGACATCGTCGGGTCCGTTGCCGGTCGCGTCGTGCGGAACAAGATGCTCGCGCGGCGTCGAGTGGCAGCCGCGCCCGGCCGGGTATTGCGAGCGGCGTGAGGGACAATCGCTGTCGGGCGGCTGTACGGTCGTGCGATTCTTATGAGTACTTTCTCGGATAGCGCAGCAGAATGGCCAGCAGCGAGCAGATGCCCAAAGCCATCGGGTAATAGAGGTAGCCGATGATCTCGAGCGGGGAGACGGACGCCAGCCCGGCCGCGATCATCAGTTGCGCCCCGTACGGGATCAGTCCCTGCACGAAGCACGAGAACGAGTCGAGCAGGCTGGCGCTCTTGCGCCGGTCCACTCCGAAGCGGTCCGCTATTTGCTGGGCGATCGGACCGGTGGTGATGATCGCGATCGTGTTGTTGGCCGTGCACAGGTTGGCCATGCTCACGAGCGCGGCGATGCTCAGCTCGGCCGTCCGCTTGCCCGAGACTTTCCTCGTCAGCGCGCCGATCAGGTAGTCGATGCCGCCACCCCGGCGGATCATTTCGAGCATGCCGCCTGCCAGCAGCGTGATGACGATCAGTTCGCCCATGCCGGCGATGCCTTCGCCCAAGGCCCCGATCCACTCGATCCACCCGACCGATCCGCCGAGCAGACCTACGGTTCCCGTCAGCACGATGCCCGTTACGAGTACGGTCGTCACGTGTATGCCGCATACGGCCAGTACGAGCACGGCGAGGTAGGGTATGATCGGAATCCACTCAACGGGTTGTCTCTGCGCAGCAGCGGGCATTTCCGCGCCGCTCAGCAGGTAGAGCCCGAGCACGGCTGCGGCGGCCGGGACTGCGATCAGGCCGTTTACCCGGAACTTGTCGCGCATGCCGCATTCTTGAGTGCGGGTCGCGGCGATCGTCGTGTCAGAGATGAACGACAGGTTGTCGCCGAAGAAAGAGCCCCCGACGATGACGGCCACGATCATCGGCGTTTCCAAACCGGTTCTCTGGGCTATGCCGAGCGCGACGGGTGTCAGCGCGACGATCGTGCCGACGGAGGTTCCCACCGCGAGCGAGATGAAGCAGCCGGCCAGAAACAGTCCGCCCAGCAACAGGTCCCCGGGCAGAATGCGCAGCGTCAGGCCGACCGTCGCGTCGATCGCGCCCGTCGCTTCGGCCGACCGGGCGAACGCTCCGGCCAGCACGAAGATCCAGATCATCAGCATCAGGTTGTGGTGCGAGGCTCCTTGCGTAAAGTGCCGTATGCGCTCGGCGAGCGGCTCCCCGCGCGAGATCAGGACCGAGTAGACCGACGCGGCCAAAAAGGCGACGGCGATGGGGACCTTGTAGAAGTCGCCGGCCGCGAGCGACGTGCCCAGATAAAGACACAGGAAGACGGCCAGCGGACTGAGCGCCAGCAGGCCGCGCGATTTTTTCGGACGGGCGGAATCGTTCATTTTCTCGTTTTTCAAGCCTCGTATCGCTTTCTCACGGGCAAAGATACTCTTTATATGAAAATGTGCGGTCCTCCGTTTGTTTCCTATTGCGCTTTCTTTGCTTTTGTTTTGGAGAGAAATGGTTTGTATGTCAGTGATTTGCATGCGAAGGCGGAATGTCGAAAATATATGGACGGAGAAGTGCTCGACGGGGAAGGGCAAAAAGAGCTTGCGGAGGTGGCGTTGGAGACCGGACGGCTGCCGATGCGACTCGACGCTGCGGACTTTGCCGACGCCGAGAGGAGGAAGTCGATTTTGAAAGATATGTTGGGAGGAATGGGTGAGCACGTCCATATCGACATCGACTTCCGCTGCGAGTACGGGAAAAACAGCGTGATAGGCGCGGGAAGCGTGGTGGCGCGTTCCGTCCCTGCAGATTGTGTGGCGGTCGGCAATCCGTGCCGGGTGATAAAAAAACTCGAACGGCGGAGCGTCTGTCGGAAACGGCTTATCTGATCTGCCCTCTCCTGTGTCGACCGGGCCGCGCGCGGTTTCTTCCGTTCCGAACGGGATCGAGCCGAAGTCCGCTACATGTCTAATTATTCGACACAGGTGTCAAAAAATAAGACACGTAAAAATAGACGGATATGGGTAAGTCTTTTGTTTTTAATTTGTTGTATTTGTGGTATGCTTTTTATTCCATAAAGTCCGAAATATAATACTTTTCGTGAAATCAAATCCTATGGAGCCATGAGAAACCTGAACATCGCTTTACGTTCGCTTTTTAAGCAAGGGCGCCACAACGTGACGAGAATCGTTTCGCTGAGTGTCGGACTGGCCGTCGCGCTGATACTGATTGCCAAAATCTGCTTCGAACAGTCGTTCGATTCGTTCTACCCCGAGGTGGAACGAATCTACCGTCTGGTAGAATACGGTTCGATAAACGATGGTACTTATGAATTCCCCCAAACTCCCGGAGCCGTAGCGCCTGCCATGAAAGAAGAGGTCCCGGGCATCGAGGCCGCTACGCGTCTGACCTACGTAACCGGAGAGGGAACTCGGATCACGGCCGGCGACAAGCGGCGCTACTTGGCCGATTACGTGCTGATGGCCGACAGCTGCCTGTTCGACGTGTTGCCGCGTCCCGTTCTGTCGGGCGATCCGAAAAAGGTGCTCGCTCGTCCGGGCTATGCGATGATATCGCGTTCGCTGGCCGAGAGGCTCGGGGGGATCGACCGGGTTGAAGGAGAAGTCCTCGTACCGGATGACGATCCCGGCTCAAGGTGGATCGTGGGCGGCGTGTTCGAGGACGTGCCGAAAAACTCGCACCTTCGCTACGACGTCCTTTTGTCGCTGGAAGGCTGGGCCGAATGGAGCCGGACCAACTGGGTCGGGAACGATCGCTATCTGGGGTACGTCCGGTTGGCGCAGGGAGCGACGCCCGAGAGTCTGGACCCGGCAATTCAGCGGATGACCGACAAGCATATCGACAAGGAAGAATTGCAAAAGGCCGGGATGACCCTGCGTTTTTCGATGAAACCGCTCCGGGAGATGCACGCCGGCGCGAGCGATATCCGGAACATGCTCGTGATGCTGGCTATTTTGGCCTTCGCCCTGCTGTTCACCGCTATGATGAACTACATCCTGATCTCGCTCTCTTCTCTCGTCGGCAGATCCAGGGAAATAGCCTTGCATAAGTCGTACGGCGCTTCCCGAAGCGACGTGCGGCGGCTGACGATGACCGAAACGCTGCTGCACATGGTTATTTCGATGATACTTGCGATCGGACTGATTTTTCTGTGCCGCGGTTTGGTTGAGGACCTGCTGGGCGTTTCGCCCGAGACCTTGCTGTTTTCCCGGGGAGTCGTCGTCCTGCTCGCCGTCTGCGCCCTGGTGTTTTTGATTATAGGGCTCGTCCCGGGCGTTCTGTTCGCCCGGATTCCGGTAACTTTCGCTTTCCGTCGCTCCATGGAGAGCAGGCGGATATGGAAGCTGTCTCTGCTGTTCCTGCAGTTTGCGGCTGCCGGGCTGCTGGTTTCGCTGCTGATCGCGATCGGCCGGCAGCATCGTTTCATGCTCGACAGCGACCCGGGATACTCGTTCGACCGGCTGGCTTTCTGTCCGGTTTCCGGACAGGATTCGGCGGCCCGTGTCCGGATCGTCGAAGAGATCGGGAAGTTGCCCGAGGTGGAGCGGGTCTCTTCCTGCAGCTGTCTGCCGTTGCATGGCATGGCGGGAAATAACGTCCGGTTGCCGGGTTCGGACCGGGAGTGCTTCAATGTGG
>CABUJP010000117.1:0-7074 GCA_902491835.1 uncultured Alistipes sp.
CTCGATGAACAGAGCCGAAGCCAGCTCGTTTTCATGGGTATTTCGCTCCCGCATATGCAGCTGCTTTATTTCCAACACGGTACCCGCGCCTCCGCCAAGCAACAGCTGCATGCGCGAGCCGATACCGCCCCATCCGCACCGCTCGACCGCCTGCCCCATGTCGAATTCGTAGAGGCGCCAGTCGGAAGAAGCGGTCAGCGGCTCGATCCGAACCGGAATCTGCGAATTCTCGTCGAGCACGATCGAAAGAGGCACGTCCCGATCGCTCTTGTACATGAAAGTCAGCACCGGACCGGGCGTAGCGGCGGCCATGCGCTGCGTAATTACCGACGCTTCGCCGCTCGTCGCGGTCCAGCGATAGGTGTAGCCCTCCGACGGCGACGACTCGAGCTCCTCGACCGTGACTCCGCTGCTCTCCTTCACGTAAAGATAACCTTCCGGCAAGCCGCTGTCGTCGATCTCCCAGCCGTCGGTCCGTATCGCATCGAACGCGCTGCGAATCTCCTCGACCGTCCCGATATACAAATAAACGTCGTACTCGAGCACCAGCCCTTTCGTGACGGCGAAGTTACGGATCGGGGCGAAATAGGAGCATCCGCCTCCTGTCGGCCCGGAAGGTCCGTCGAAACGGTAAGTCGTCGAGAGCGGCGTGCCCGGCGTATAGACGCCTATGCCCCAGTCGCTGTCGTCGACGTAGGCGGCCCAATGCTCGGTCCGCGTCCGCTCCTCGTTCGGCCAGCCCGGTACATCCCTGCGCAGCGGACCTCCGGTCCAGGGCGAGGAACCGTCGTAGTAGACCAGATTCTTCAGGGCATAATCGACGAAAACGGCCGGCATCTCCTGACTGGCGGCCGGATGATCGGTCGCCCCGGGCCCGGTGTTGCGGAACGTATAATGAATGCGGGCGATCCGGCCGTCGAGCGTGATGTGCTCTTCCATCTCGCAGTCGGTCACGGCCTCGCCGGTCGCCCAATGAACGGGCGTCGAGACGACGCGAATACTGTTCTCGGTGATCTCCTGAGAAATAACCCGGGCTTTCTCTCCGCGCCATCCCCCGCCCTGAATCGGATTCCACACCCAGCTTTGGCCGTTCCAATCGCTGCCGTCGGCCTCCCCGTAATAAGATTGCTGGATAAACCGGCCCTCGTCGGCATGATTGAGCAGATTGCGCTTCGTATTCACTTCGGAAAAATGGAAAACGGCTCCGCCGCGATCCATGTCGACGCCGAGCTGAACGATCCCGTTGTTGATATAGGTCCCGTTCACGCCCTCCTCAGGCCAAGGTCCGACATGCGGAACGGCTTTGACCGAGACGGAATCCGAGCGCCGGCCGTCGGCATAGACGGCGGTCACGGAAAAGACGTATTCGGTTCCGTTGGCCAGTCCGTCGACGACCAGATAGTTGAACCCGACGTGCATCGTCCTCTGCCCTCCGCCCGGATTCCAGCGGACGTCGTACTCCAGCAAGCCGTCGCCCTCGGGCTCCGTCCAACGCAGAGCGACCTGTCCGTCCTCCTCCTGAGCAGTCAAGTTTTCGGGAGCGGGCGCCGGAAGCGGCTCGCCTCCCCCGGTCCGATCCTCGGTACAGCAAACGGCTGCCAAGCAGGCCGCAAGCAGGCAGAAAACACGCAACAAACACCTCATAAGCCCGAAATTTTAGAAACATAACCGATGCGCAGCCCTTCGTCCGAAACCGGATCGAAAGACGGGCGTCTTATGAACAAAAATAACAAACTTTCCGTAAGAAGCAAGCATAACAGGCAGACAGTTCGCACCTTCCATAAAACGCATCGTCATGGTCGGCCGGCGCCGGAACGACAAAAGACGCGCAACAGACCGGCCCGGCAAGCGCGGCTCTCGCCGGATCAACTGCGTCCGGACGGTTCCCCGCAAAGCCATGCGGGTTGTCCGATGGCCTGCGCGCATAACGAGTTTGCCCCTGAGCAGCAGGAGCGCTCAAGGGCAAATTTCATTCGGATATTCGTCGGAATCTCAACGGAATCGACGACAGGAAACCACCGTCTGGAGATTCCGTTCAGAAAATCTCAATTGATTTTCTTCCGGTCGTCTTCGCTCTCGTCAGGTGCCATTTCGATCTGCAGGGCCACCATGCGGATCGCCGCCATAGCGGCCTCGTCGCCCTTGTTGCCGTACTTACCCCCGGCCCGATCGATCGCCTGCTGCAGATTCTCGGTCGTCAGCACGCCGAAGGCCACCGGCATATTCGACGACAGCATCAGCTGGGTCACGCCCTGCGTCACGCCCTGACACACATAGTCGAAATGACGGGTTTCTCCCTGAATGACGCAGCCCAGCACGATCACGCCGTCCACGTCGGTATACTCGGCGAAATACTGGGCTCCGAGCGCCAGTTCGAATGTTCCCGGAACTTCCTTGACGATGATATTCTGTTCCTCGCAACCCGCCGCGCGCAGCGTACGGACGGCCCCTTCGAGCAGGGCGCCGGTAATCTGCGGATTCCACTGGGAGACGACGATTCCGAACTTCATGTCGGCCGCCGACGGTAGCTGCGGATCGAGCCGGGAGAGATTTCTGTGTATTGTTGCCATATCGCTTTTCATAAAAAAGGTTGCCGCCTTGCGGCCGCAACCTTCGGATTATCGAAATGATCGCAAGGCGCGCCGGCCTTACATCTGCTGCTGGATACGCCCGATATACTTCTGTATGTCGCGCGCCTCCATGCTGGCAGGATAGTCGTCGCTGATCCTCTCGTAGGCAGCCAGGGCCTTGGCGTAATCGCCGAGCTTCTCGTACACGCCTCCCGCCTTTTTCAGATAGTAGGGTGCCGAAAGCGAGTTGTCGCTCGCGGCAACGGCCTTCTCGTACATCCGGACCGCCTCGGCGTAATTCTCCAACTGCGCATAGGCGTCGCCCTGCAGGCCGCAGTTCTGCGCGGCCAAAAGCGCCTCGGGAACCGACTTGGTCGAGGCGGAATATTCCTTCAGGTAATCGAGCGCCTGCTGATACTCGCCCAGCCTCAGATAGCAAATCCCGGCATAGTGACGCGCCAGATTGCCCTCGCCGGTCGAGCCGTAGCGGTCGATCACCTCGAGGAATCCGGCGAAATTGCCGTCGCCGTTGAGCGCCAGCGCGAACGAATCGACGGCGAACTGCTGCTCGGCTACGAACATCATGGCTGCCGCCTTTTCGGCACGCGGACCGGAGATCAGGTACTTATATCCGAAAAAACCGCCGACCACCACGACCACCACGATCAGCGCCGTAAGCAACGAGCGGCCGTTGTTCATGATAAAACCCTCGACCCGGCCGATAGCCGACTGAATAGCCACTTCGGGATCCTCGGTCTGCGATTTGTGCTTCTCCGTCATAATTGTTTCAAAAAATTAAAGTGAAAGACATACTGGAATGCAAAAGTAACTTTTTTTGGCGAATATAAAACTATTCCGCCCCTTTTTGTCGTCATTTTTAGACGCCGGTTCTTCCGCGGCCCCGTTTTCCCGGCGGCGGGAAAAGACCGTCCCGGCCGTTCCGGGGCAAGGACCGGCTTTGGACGTTGCCGAAAAAATGCCTACCTTTGATCGCGATCGCGGGCGGATTTTCCCCCGGCAACGCTTCCTGTCTCCACATGTACCTTCAGCGACTTTCCCTGATCGACTTCAAGAACGTCGGCGAGGCCCAGATCGAGCTCTCGCCGCAGATCAACTGCATGGTCGGCGACAACGGGGCCGGCAAGACGAACCTGCTCGACGCGGTCCACTACCTCTCGATGTGCAAGAGCGCCTTCGGCCTGTCCGACACCCAGTGCGTGCGGCACGGCAGCGAGGCGTTCCTCGTGGACGGCCGCTACGGCGAGCCCGCGACCGAGCGCACCGAGCGCATCGTATGCTCATTCAAGAAGGGGGGCCAGAAGAAGCTTTGCCGCAACGGCAAGGAGTACGAGAAGCTGTCGGACCATATCGGCCTGATTCCGCTGGTTCTGGTCACGCCGTCCGACACGGCGCTGATCAACGAGTCGGGCGAGGAACGCCGCAAGTACCTCAACAGCTTCATCTCCCAGCTCGACCGCGAATACCTCTCGGCGCTGGTGCGGTACAACCGGCTGCTGGCCGAGCGCAACAAGCTGCTCAAACGGCAGCAGTCGCCCGGATTCGAGGAGCTGATCGAGGTCTTCGACGCGCAACTGTGCCCGCTCGCCGCAACGCTTTGGCAAAAGCGGAGCGAGCTCGTTTCGGAACTCGCCCCCGTCGTAGCCGAGTACTACGCAGCGCTGTCGGGCGACCGCGAGCGGGTCGGCCTCGGCTACCGCTCGGAGCTCAACGAGCGTCCGATGGACCAGATCCTGCGCGAGACGGCCCAGCGGGACCGGATCAACCAGTTCACTTCCGGCGGCGTACACCGCGACGACATGCTGATGAGCATAGGCGACTACCCGCTGCGCAAATACGGCTCGCAGGGACAGCAGAAGTCGTTTCTGGTCGCGCTGAAGCTGGCGCAGTACGACATCGTGGCCGCCCGGTGCGGATCGCGGCCGATTCTGCTGCTGGACGACATATTCGACAAGCTCGACCTGCAGCGGGTCGGCGAGCTGATCCGCATCGTGGCCGACAAGCGGTTCGGCCAGATACTGATTACGGACTGCAACCAGACGCGGCTCGAAGGCATACTTCGCGAAAGCGGGTGTGCATACAGGCTGTTCCGGGTATCCGGAGGAATCGTGGAGGAATCATGAGGCGCAGGGACCCCGTACGCATAGGCGACGCGCTGAACGACTTTTTCAGCTCCACGCCTGTCATCGCCCGCAAGATAGCCGAGGCGAAGATTCCCGATCTGTGGCCTGCTCTGGTAGGAGACGTCATCGCCTCCTACACGACGAGAATCGAGCTTCGGACGGGCGGGCGCCTGTTCGTTCATCTCAGCTCGTCGGTGGCGCGCAACGAGGTATTCATGCGGCGCTCCGCGCTGATGGACGCGATCAACGAGGCCTCGGGCATCCGGATCGTATCGTCCGTCATCGTCAAATAGCTTTCCGCCCCGCCCGCACACAAAACGCCATGCCTTTCGGCCCCGTTCCGCGCCGCGCGGTCGGGGCTCTCCCGTGGTAAAAAACGAACCGTGCAGGAACGCTCTTTTCTGCACGGTTCGGAAAAGATCGGCCGGAACGGGACCGTGCCCGAAGACTTGCCCCGAGAGCCGCCGGCCGTATCATTTCTCCTGTATGAGGGAACTGTAATCGGCCCACTTTGCCCGATAAACCGCTCCGGTCCCCTGAGGAACATAGATTTTGTAGGACACCGGGTCCCATCCGCCGGGCTTCGGGAACACGCCCCGCTGTCCGCTCTCCAGCACGGGAAAATCGCCGGAGGAAATATCGTCGAACAATACGGTAACCGATTCCAGCGTCATCTGGTCCCAGCTGCTTTTCGTATTGAACGCCATGTCGCCGATACGCCGGATGCCACGGCCGATGACGACCCTTTTCAACGCCGTGCACTCGGCGAACGCCCGCTTCGCGATTTCGGCGACCCCGTCGCCTATGACCGCTTCCTCCAGACCGGTACAGTAAACGAAGGCGGCCTCGCCGATATAAGTCACGCTGGCAGGTATATCGATCCTCTCCAGCGCGCTGCAACCGTCGAACGCGTTGTATCCGATCGATTCCAGGCCCTCGGGCAGGACGATCTCTTTCAGACGATCGCAATAGGAGAAAGTCCTCAACTCCAATTCCCGGATTTTATTTCCTTCGAAAACGACCTTCTCCAGCGGCGAGCCGCCGTTGCTTTTCCCCTCGAACGCCGAAGCGCGCAACAGCTCCACGCTCCCGGGAATGACGACTTCGGTCAGCCGGGTCTTGGAAAATGCGTACTGATCGATCTCGACGAGTGTTTCCGGCAGGACGACCTCCTCCAGCCCGCTGTTATTGAACGCATTGCTTCCTATATACTCGATTCCCTCGGGCAAGGTCAGGCTTTGCAGCGCGGTCTCTCCGCCAAAAGCGCCGGGCTCCACTTGCGTTACCGTGCCCGTATAGCCCCACTTCCCCTCCCCGGTAACCGGATCATAGGAGCTCAGCCCGTCGATAAACTCGCATTCCTTGCCCCAGAAATACGGATCGCCGGGGAAAGACTCGCTCGTCACGCGCAACTGCTCGGTCGCCCGGTAGCGAATATACTTCGCTTGCTTTACAACCAGCTTACGCATGATGGTGCGCTCATCGTCGGATGCGAAAACCAGAATCTCGCTCTGCGGATCGGTTACTGCTGCCGGATCGTCCGGCGCAGAGACGAGGATTCTCCTGTCGCCCTCATCCACGGAGACCTTGTAAGCGCTGTGCGAAATGCACTCGATGGCGACCTGCGCTCCGGCAGGCGTCAGCTCGTAGCGGACTTCGGCCGTCTCCCCTGCCCCGCAGGCGATCTCCATCTCCTTCACCTTTTCCGTATCCGATTTCTCGAACAGCAGGTCGAACTTCTCCCGGTAGCGCGGCAGCTCGATCCGTTCCCCGGTTCCGGCCAACGTCAGGACAATAAAGTCGGGATCGGAAACGTCGATGCCGCTGAACATCGAATCGCCGTCCTGACCGGGCCGTCCGTCCTCCCCCGTAGCCTGGCCCAGCTGCACCCAGTTGTCGTCGTCTCCGTAGGAAACGTACCAGTAGCCGTTCTCGATCTTCAGCTTCGGCGTATTTCCGTCGTCGCCTTTGTCGCCGGCGGTCCCTTTCAGCGAGGCGAGCCATTCCTCCTCCGTTCCCCGATAGCCGTTTTCCACGGCCAGCTCATAGGCGGACCGGCCGTTGTTGCCGTTGAGCGAGGCCAACCACTCCTCGAGCGTGCCCCGGTAGCCGTTCTCCACGGCCAACTCGTAGGCAGACCGACCGTTTTGGCCGGTATTGCCCTTGAGCGAGGCGAGCCATTCTTCTTCCGTTCCCCGGTAACCGTTTTTCACGGCCAGCTCATAGGCAGACAGGCCGTTGTTACCGCTGAGCGAGGCCAGCCACTCCTCGAGCGTGCCCCGGTAGCCGTTCTCCACGGCCAGCTCGTAGGCAGACCGACCCGCCGGCCCCTGCGCCACGACCCGGTCGCCGCGACTGTCCTC
>CABUJP010000118.1:0-6839 GCA_902491835.1 uncultured Alistipes sp.
CTATCGTCGCGGCGGATCATCCGGAGCCCGCAAGATTTCCGCAACGGAAACGAAAAATTCTTCGGCCGAGACGAACGAGCCCGGCGACCGTTCTTACCACCGATAGGGGAGCGATAGCCGGATATCGCGGCCTGTGGCGCAGGCCGGTACGGTTGCGCAGCGCGGGCATACTGGTCTTTCGGGACGTTGCGCCTCGCATGTCGACCGACGACGGCGTGCGTCCGGCTATTCGGATGCTGTCTGCCGGTATGTGACGGGTTTCCGGTCGGATCGCTGCGGTATGGCTGTGCGATCTCGCAACGGAGAAGCCGGATCGGGCCGGGATAGGCTGCGTTTCGTACGACCCGTCGTTCCGACTTGGAAATGAGCGGCCGGCGGATCGAGCTACTCGACGATCCGGATGCTCAGGTTGCGGATTTGCAGTCCGGCGTCGAAAGTGCCGGGGACTTCCCACCCGAAGTTCATGCCCGTCAGCTCCAGATCCTCCGGCATGGTATGGACGAACTGTCCTTTGGCTTGCATGGCGGCGACGCCGCGCCGGATCAGCGGCAGCAGGTCGAGCCGGGCGCTGTGCCACTCCCCGTCGTGGAACGAGACGTCGCCCCAGATGCTGCGAGGCGGAATCGCATAGATGTAGGTCGCCGTACCGATGTCCCATTGAACGTACTCCTCGTCGCTCAGCCGCTCGTAGCGGTAGTCGAACGATGGCACGCCGACCCAGAGCGACAGCCCGTAGTCGGGCGACCGGGGATTCGTGTTGCGCATGAAAAAGTAGAAAGGCGACTGGGCCGTATGCAGGCTCTCGTCGTATTGCTCGTCGCTCATCCTCCGCTCGCAGTGCTCGATGCGCAGGTCCATGGCGAAGTAGAGATGCCTGATGCGTCCGATGTTCGGCCGTTGCGTGAAATCCTGCTGGATCAGCAAGTGAGGCCATGCGCCGTCGGCGGTCCGGGGGCTCCGGTACTCGGTGCTGGTCGTGATGTCGAGCGTCAGCGTCCCGTCCGCCGATCGGACGATCCGCTTCCCTTCGTTGGCGTACGCGACGCTTCCGTCCGCCTGCCGGACCGGAGGAGTGCCTCCCAGATCGTACCGGCTAGCCCATTGGGCCATTTGCCAGACGGGTTTTCCGCCTTTGCGTCCGAAACGGATCGTGTCCGTGTTGGTCTTTTCGAATCCGCCGTTGTTTTGCACGATCGCGGGCCAGAGCGGCGAGATCGCCATGCCCCTTTTGAACTGCGGGTCGCTCAGCACTTCTCTCCCTTTCGTTTTTCTTTCATTCGCTCCGCGGTCGCGCGGGCCGGATTCCGGCTCGCTGCCGCTTGCCGCCGTCAGGCAAGAAAAGGCCAGCATGGCAGCCCATAGCATTCCGTTTCGGATTGTCATCGTCTTGCGTAGTTCGGGTTAGATCGAGCGCTTTCCCCGCTCCTGTTCGTAAGGGGTGAGGAAATGCGATACGGTAAATATAGCGATTCGGTTCGGAATATCCGCTCCGAAGACTCGTATTTTTCTGATCGGGCGGCCTTTTGTCTGTCGTGATGGGGGCGCTTGCCGATACCCTCGGTCTTTTGCGCTTATTGTTTCGGCGCGTCGGGAGTCGGACCGGCCGCGCGGGCCGGCCTCCCACTACCGGTTTGTTCGTCCGGTTGCGGGTTGTTCGCCGGAGGCGTCCCGTCGGATGCCGTTGTCCCGTTTGTCCGCTCGTCCGTGTCCGTCCCGCCTGCGGCGGTCCTGTTCGTTGCACTCGCATCGGCCGGCCGGGCAGCCTCCGGCGCAGGCTGCGGCTGCATCCATCGCTGCAGATCGGTTCCGGCCGGGCTTTGGAACAGAACCAGATCGAAATCGGGTACTACGGCGATCACATGGTCGAACAGGTCGGCCTGCACGCCCTCGTAGGCCACCCATTCCTTGATCGAGGAGAAGCAGTAGATTTCGATCGGGATTCCGGTCGGCGTCGGTTGCAGGTGCCGTACCATGCAGGTGAGCTCCTTGTTGACGACCGAAAGGGCTTTCAGATAGTTATTCAGATAGGCCCTGAGCAGGGTCAGATTGGTCAGCCGGTACAAGCCGGCCTGCCGCGCGCCGTCCGACCCGGTCCGGGCGGACGTTCCTGTTTTTTTCTCATGTTCGGCGATGAAGTCGCTCACCAGCGGGATTTTCCTGTACCGCTCGATCGCTTCGGGCGTGCAGAAGCGCACGCTGCTCATGTCGATGCTGATAGAGCGCATGATGCGTCTTCCGCCGGACTCTTCCATCCACCGCCAGTTCTTGAACGAGTCGCCGGTCAGCACGAACGGGGGGATCGTGGTGATCGTGTTGTCGAAATTCTCGATCTTCACCGTGTTCAGCGTCACTTCCAGTACCGTCCCGTCCACGTTGTACTTCGGCATGCTGATCCAGTCGCCCGGCTTGAGCATCTTATTGGCCGAAAGCATGATGCCCGATACGAACCCGAGGATCGAGTCCTTGAAGATCAGCATCAGGATCGCGGCCGACGCGCCCAATCCGGCCAGCAGGTGCAGCGGGGACCGTCCGACGATGAGGCCGATGATGACGATACCCCCGACAAAAAACAGGCTGACCTGCAGGATCTGAAGCATTCCCTTGAGCGGCCGGTCGTGCATTTCGTCGCGCCGGTTCAGAAAGGCGAACGTCACCTTGAGCAGGGCGTTGAGAAGCATGATGACGATGAAGATGACGTAGACCAGACAGATCGTCTGCAACACCACGGGCGTGTGCGAGCGGGCCGGGAAGGCCAGCGGAATCAGCAGGTATACCAGTATGACCGGGATCAGGTCGGAGAACTTGCGCAGCACCGACCGCTCGACCAGCACTCCTTTCCATTTCTTGTCCGCCTGTGCGGCGATCCGCTTTCCGACGCCGAGAATCAGAAACCGGCAGATCAGGTCCGCGGCCCATGCGATCAGTACGATCAGCAGCAGAATGACCGCCTGATCCAGCAGATCGGCGGTTTCGGGACGTATGCCCGCTTTGGTCAGCATTTCGTGCGCCCACTGAGTGAGGCGGCTGTCTTCGTTCATAGGATGCCTGTTGCGGCCGGTCGGTTTATGCCTGCCGATGCAAATACTTTGCCGTGAACGATTTTCGTGCCGATCCTGTGCCGGAGCAGGAATTTTGGTCGAAAGTACCGCCGAGCGGAAGGATTTTTCAGCCTCTTTTTGTATTTTTGCCCATAAGGACAATACTACCCAAACTTCGTTTCGATGAGGAAAAGAACCAAATGGCTGATTACCGCCGCCGTGTTGCTCGTGGCCGCCGGGGCGGGTTGCTACAATCTGTTGCGGACCCCTGCCGCCGAAGACGGGGCGGGGGGCGCGGGCTCCGCTGCCAAGGGCGGCGTGCTTCATGTCAACGCGCTCGTGATCCGTCCGCAGCATCTGACCGACGACATTTTCACGACCAGTACCCTGCTGCCCGACGAGGAGGTCGATCTTTCGTTCGAGACCTCGGGCAAGATCGTCTCGATCGATTTCGAGGAGGGCACTCCCGTGAAAAAGGGACAATTGCTGGCTAAGGTCAACGACAAGCCGCTGCAGGCCCAGCTCTCCAAGTACAAGGCTCAGGTCAAGCTGGCCGAGGACCGGGTTTACCGCCAGAGTACGCTGCTCGAGAAGGATGCCGTGAGCCAGGAGGCTTACGAGCAGGCGCGGACCGAGCTGGCTACGCTGAACGCCGATATCGAGCTGTGCGAGGCCAACATCGCCTTGACCGAGCTGCGCGCTCCGTTCGACGGGATCATCGGTCTGCGCCGCGTCAGCGAGGGGGCCTATGCGTCGCCCACGGTCGTGGTTGCCAAGCTGACGCGCATCGCTCCGCTCAAGATCGAGTTCGGCGTGCCCGAGCGCTATGCGTCCGAGATCAGGCCGGGGACTCCGCTCTCCTTTACCGTCGAGGGGAGTCTCGAGACGTTCCGCGCCAAGGTGTACGCCGTCGATCCGAATGTCGACGAGCAGTCGCGCACGCTTTCCGTGCGCGCGCTCTATCCCAACGACGGGCAGCATTTGTTCCCGGGACGTTTCGCCAGCATTCGCATACAGGTCAGCGATATACCCGAGGCGATCGCCATTCCGACCGAGGCCGTCGTGCCCGAGATGGGCGTCGACAAGGTCTTCCTTTATAAAAGCGGCACGGCGCGTCCGGTCGAAATCAAGACCGGCATCCGGACCGACTCGGTGATTCAGGTCGTGCGCGGCCTCTCGCCCGGCGACACACTGATTACTTCCGGTACGCTCCAGTTGCGCACGGGTCTGGAAGTCAAGCTCGACGATCTTCGATAAACCGGCTGCCCTATGAACATTTCCGAACTGAGCATCCGGCGGCCCGTCATGGCGACGGTGCTGACGCTGATTATCCTGCTTTTCGGCCTGATAGGCTACACCTCGCTCGGCGTGCGCGAGTATCCGAGCGTTGACAACCCGATCATTTCGGTCAGTTGTTCCTATCCGGGGGCCAATGCCGACGTGATCGAGAACCAGATTACCGAGCCGCTCGAGCAGAATATCAACGGTATTCCGGGCATTCGCTCGCTGTCGAGCGTCAGCAAGCAGGGGTCGAGCCGCATCACGGTCGAGTTCGAGCTTTCGGTCGATCTGGAGACGGCGGCCAACGACGTGCGCGACAAGGTATCGCGCGCGCAGCGCTATCTGCCGCGCGACTGCGATCCGCCCACCGTGTCGAAAGCCGACGCCGACGCGTCGCCTATTCTGATGGTGACCATTCAGAGCGACAAGCGGTCGCTGCTCGAGCTGAGCGAGATCGCCGATCTGACGGTCAAGGAGCAGTTGCAGACGATCGGCGACGTGAGCAGCGTCGAGATATGGGGCGAGAAGCGCTACTCGATGCGCTTGTGGCTCGATCCCGTCAAAATGGCCGGCTACGGCATCACGCCCGTCGACGTGAAAAACGCGCTCGACCGCGAGAACGTCGAGCTCCCCTCGGGCAGCATCGAGGGCAATACGACCGAGCTGACGATCCGTACGCTGGGCCTGATGCATACGGCTCAGGAATTCAATGATTTGATTGTCAGTGAAGAAAATGGCCGGATCATCCGCTTCAGCGACATAGGCCGGGCCGAGCTCGGTCCGCAGGACATGCGCAGTTACATGAAGATGGACGGCATTCCGATGGTCGGCGTCGTCGTGATTCCGCAGCCGGGAGCCAACCACATCGACATTGCCGACGCCGTCTACGAGCGGTTGAGAACGATGAGCAAGGATCTGCCCGAGGACGTCGTCACGCGCTTCGGATTCGACAATACGAAGTTCATCCGTGCCTCGATCGACGAGGTGAAGGAGACGGTCTACGTCGCCTTTCTGCTCGTGATCGTGATTATTTTCCTGTTCCTGCGCGACTGGCGCGTGACGCTGATTCCGTGCGTCGTGATCCCGGTGTCGCTCGTCGGGGCGTTTTTCGTCATGTACGTAGCCGGTTTCTCGATCAACGTGCTGTCGATGCTGGCCGTCGTGCTGGCCGTCGGTCTCGTCGTCGACGACGCGATCGTGATGACCGAGAACATCTACATCCGCATCGAGCGGGGAATGACGCCCAAGGAGGCGGGAATCGAGGGATCGAAGGAAATTTTCTTCGCGGTCATTTCGACGACGATCACGCTCGTGGCCGTCTTTTTCCCGATCGTTTTCATGCAGGGCACGACCGGCCGCCTGTTCCGCGAGTTCAGTTTGGTCGTGACGGGCGCCGTGCTCATTTCGGCTTTCGCGGCGCTGACCTTCACTCCGATGCTGGCTACCAAGATGCTCGTGCGGAAAGAGCGGCAGAGCTGGTTCTACCGGGCGACCGAGCCTTTCTTCGACGGGATGAACCGCCTCTATGCCCGGTCGCTGGCGGCATTCATGCGCCGGAGGGTCGTGGCCATACCGGTCGTGCTGTTGACTGTGGGGATGATTTGGGCGCTCTGGAGCCGTATTCCGTCCGAGATGGCTCCGCTCGAGGACCGCTCGTCCATATCGATCAACACGCGCGGGGCCGAGGGAGTCACCTACGAGTACATACGCGACTATACCGAGGACATCAACCGTCTGGTCGACTCGCTCGTCCCCGAGGCCGAGGCCATTACGGCCCGCGTGTCGAGCGGGAGCGGCAACGTCCGGATTTCGCTTCGGGACATCGCCGACCGCGACCGCTCGCAGATGGAGATCGCCGAGGAGTTGTCGAAAGCCGTCCGGTCCAAGACGATGGCCCGTGCTTTCGTACAGCAGCAGAGTACGTTCGGCGGCCGCCGGAGCCAGATGCCCGTGCAGTACGTGCTGCAGGCGACCAATCTCGAGAAACTTCAGCAGGTGCTGCCCGGATTTATGGCGAAGGTCTACGAGAGCCCCGTTTTCCAGATGGCCGACGTCGATCTGAAGTTCAGCAAGCCCGAGGCCCGCATCACGATCAACCGCGACAAGGCCGGTCTGATGGGCGTCAGTACGCGCGACATAGCCGAAACCCTTCAGTACGGTCTCAGCGGCCAGCGTATGGGCTATTTCTACATGAACGGCAAGCAGTACGAGATTCTGGGCGAGATCAATCGCCAGCAGCGCAACAAGCCGACCGACCTCAAGTCGATCTACGTGCGCAGCGAGGCTGGCGAGATGGTGCAGCTCGATAACCTCGTGTCGCTGCAGGAAGCCGTCGCACCGCCGCAGCTCTATCGCTACAACCGTTTCGTTTCGGCGACCGTCTCGGCCGGGCTGGCCGAGGGGAAGACGATCGGGCAGGGTCTCGACGAGATGGACCGCATCGCGCGCGAGACGCTCGACGACACGTTCCGCACGGCGCTGGCCGGCGACTCGAAGGAGTTCCGCGAGAGCTCGTCGAGC
>CABUJP010000119.1:0-6834 GCA_902491835.1 uncultured Alistipes sp.
CATATCATAATTGTTTTGATGTCCTCTCCGGCGTCTTACAGCGAGACGGAATCCTTGCACGGAAGAGGCGGAGACTTTCCTTGCAAACATCGTACAAAAGCCGCCGCGTGCCCCGAACGAAAGAGCCCCATAGGAACATGAACCGAAAACAGGCCGAGGATTTCCGTATCCGGTCCCGGCATAGTCGCACAGCCCAAGAAACTATGGCTTTTTTGACATAACTATTTCTCGAAAAGCACCGGAGTTCCGAAATTCAGGCATCCGTTCGTAATAAATTTACTAACCGTTTAAAATCAAAACCTATGAAACATCAGACATCGTACTTGAAACGAGCGCGGGAAATACAACGAATCGTTTCCCGGCATTACGAACCCGGAAGACAGGACCGGAACCTGAGCGCGGTATACAGGCGTCACGTCGAGCCGCGATTCGGCATCACCTACAAGACCTTTCTGCGGGCCCGGAAGATCGACACCTCGCCGCTCGGTCAGGACGAGCCCGTCCGCGAAACAGTCCATTCCGACGAGCCATGCGGAGAGTGAACCGATTCCGTTTCGAGCCGGGAACGGTGTATCTGTTCACCGAATCCAGGAAAGACAGGCCCGAATGCGGCCTGTACGGCCTGTTCGACTGCATGGACCGAGGGAAAATCAAACTCGAGGCGGTCCAGCATCGGCCGTGCGGCCTCCGCTACGGAGAATACCTGCCGGACGGATATCGTTACGTGCGCAAAGCGAAAGAAGACGAGATCAGGGACTTCTGCTATCTGCACGGATACGACCGCTGCCGGATAGAGCGCCTGCATACCCCGAATCTCCGCAATCCGGCCGCAGGCGTTCCCTGATATCTTATGTTGTCGATATTCGACGTTGCTCTTTGTGCGAAAAATCGTTTTGATTACCTTTGCACGATATGAACGGATGAGATAACCGAATATAGACATACGCGAGATTTAAGCTCGAACTGTTTATTCCAATTCTGAAAGACGCCATTCACCCGATAGAGCAGGAAAATAGACAGTTGAAGCTTGTGCACAGCACGGGCTTCGACTTACCCTGCACGGTCGATTGGCGTCGCCTCAGAATGTAAGATCGGAGTCCGTGCCTTTACTTCCGCCCTCCCCTACGAGTCTCAGAAAAGCGTCCGAGCGCTCTCCGATCGCTTGCTCCGGGCCGTTTCTATCCGGATCGCCAAACAGAAAAAAGCTGCAGGCAGAACCTGCAGCCTCGTTTCCGATTTTTCCGATACGTTCCGAGCTACTTGCCGTTCTGGGCAGGCGCGCTATTGGCATCGGTTTTGGCTTTGGCATCGGCCTTGGCCTGATCGGCCGGCGATACGACCATCGACGCGCACTGTTGCATCGCATCGGCCACCTCGGTCGGAACTCCGGGCTCGTCGAACAGCGCGATGGTGAACAGATCGGGCGTACGGTACAACTCCTTGATCTTGCCGGTCAGACAACCGTAGAACGACTTGACCTGATCGTTCGACAAACCGGCGGGAAGAATACCGGCCTGTTGCAACTGGTCGTAGGGGAACAGCAGCGGAAGATTCTCGTAGTTGGGACCGATCGTGAAGCCGAGGCAGTCGACGATCACGGCGTCCACCGTATCGGTCTTGCCGGTCAGTTTGTCGAAGCGATTGTAGTCGGGATACGTCTCCTCGATCGTCGTCACGACGCATTCCTCGAGATTCGTGTAATTTTTCGCCTCCATGTGGCGGATAGCCGAACGGTCATGGCGGTCGCGCACGACTTTGCGGACCTCGTCCCTCTCCTTGTCGGTCCACTTCCGTGACTGGGAACAAGAAACAACCAGCGCGATGGCTGACAGAGCTAAGATAATTTTTTTCATTGCTTTTTGAATTAGGTTATTAAACTCTACGGGTAATTGCGTATTTCTTTCTCGCTCGTGAATTTACGGAGGGAAAGCCTGCAAAAACCGCACACGGTCTCCGCAAGCGGTCGTGTCGCGGACAACCCGCGTAACCGGCCCCGAAACGATACGGCGGAGGACCGAACCGATCGCGGAGCGGACGAAACGAAGCAAAGCCGCGTTTCAAAATCCCGTTTTTATTTCTATTTTTGTTTTCGGACCTATCCGGCCCGGCCCGTACGGTTTACCGCGAACGGCAAAGCGAGGGGCGGGAACTATCCGAACGTCCGACAAATGCGTCCATATGGATATACTCGACGTACGCGAACTCTGCCTGTCTCTGCCTCAGAGCGAGGAAACGACCCCGTTCGACGAGACGACGCTGGTCTACAAGGTAGCGGGTAAAATGTTCCTGCTCGCCGACACGACCGACGGCCGCGCCGTCAACGTCAAGTGCGATCCCGATCATGCGATCGCGCTCCGGGAGCGATACGCCGAGGTGACGCCGGGCTGGCACATGAACAAACGCCACTGGAATACGGTACGCATCGACGGCGACCTGCCGGAAAAACTGATCCGCAAATGGATCGTCGATTCGTATCGTCTAGTGGCCGGAAGCTTGCCCAAAACCGTACGCGGACCGCTACTCGAAGCGCTGGACGCATGCGCCCAAAAAAAGAACCCGAGAAACCAATGAACCCGAACCGATGAAAAAACTGTTTCTGCTTACGCTCGCTCTGCTGGCAGCCGCGACAGCCGGCGCCCAGATCCACCTCGAAGGCTACCGCCAAAGCGACATCGCCCCCCGCTGGACCGAGGGACGATGGGACGCGCGGTGGATATCCGTCCCCGGAGAACCGCTGAACGCCTACGGCGTCTATGTTTTCCGCAAAACACTGAATCTGCCGTCGAAACCGGAACGATACGTCGTGCACGTATCGGCCGACAACCGCTACAAGCTCTACGTCAACGGACATCTGGTCAGTCTGGGTCCCGCCCGAGGCGACATCTACAACTGGAACTACGAGACGGTCGACCTATCGCCCTGGCTGCGGCAAGGCGACAATACGCTGGCCGCCGAAGTGTGGAACTTCGTCGAATGGAAGCCGATCGCGCAGATCAGCTTCAATCAGACCGGACTGATCGTTCAGGGCAACGGCCCCGACGAGCAGGGCGCCAATACGGACGGCAGCTGGAAATGCCTGCGTAACGACGCCTATGCCCCCCACACGACCGGAGTCTACGGATACTTCGCCGCCGGACCCGGCGAGCGGGTCGACGCGTCGCGCTACCCTTGGGACTGGCAGCAACCGGACTACGACGACTCCGCCTGGGCGGCGGCCCGCGTCGGCATGGAAGGCGCGGCCAAGGGCGCCCGCGACTATCCGGGCCGGCTGCTTGTCCCGACTCCGATTCCGCCTATGGAGTATGCCGAGGAGCGGTTCTCGCGCGTGCGCCAATCGGAAAACGTCCGGATTCCCGACGCATTTCCGCGCTCGGCCGCCGCAATCACCGTTCCAGCCCGCACGAAGGCCCGCATCCTGCTCGACAACGACTCGCTCACTACGGCCTATCTGTCGCTCTTGTTCAGCGGCGGACGGGGCTCGCAGATCACCGTCGCATACGCCGAAGCGCTCTATATTGATACTGCGCTGTCGAAAGGAAACCGGGACGAAATCGAAGGCAAGATGTTCGTCGGATACGAGGACATCGTCCTGCCCGACGGCGGCAGCGACCGGCTGTTCACGTCGCTTTGGTGGCGGACATGGCGTTACGTGCAGCTGACGATCGAGACGAAAGACGAGCCGCTCGAAATCGGCGACGTATACGGCACGTTCACGGCCTATCCGTTCGAGCGCGCATCAACGTTCGACGCGCCGGGGCATCCGCAGCTGAACCGCATGCTCGATATCGGCTGGCGGACGGCGCGCCTGTGCGCGAACGAGACCTACATGGACTGCCCTTACTACGAGCAGCTGCAATATTTCGGCGACACGCGGATTCAGGCGCTTATCACGCTCTACAACACGCGCGACCGATACATGGCACGCAATGCCATCGAACAGGGACGTCAGTCGATTGTATCGGACGGCATCACGATGAGCCGCTACCCGTCGGGCGTTCACCAGTTCATCTCGTCGTTCTCGCTCTACTGGATCTGTATGGGACACGACTATTGGCGCTACCGAGGCGAGGAGGAATACCTGAAAACGCTTCTGCCGGCATACCGGGGTGTGTTGTCGTGGTACGAAGGCTTTCTGAAAGAGGATTTCTCGCTCGCATTCGTGCCGCACTGGTTTTTCGGCGACTGGGCGTCGAATTTTGAGGCGGGAGAGCCTTTCCGCGAGAAGAACGGCAATTCCGCGTTCCAAGACCTGCTGTTTGTCATGGGACTCGAAGCGGCCGCCGACATGGAGGAGGCTTTCGGCATACCCTCGTACGGGAAACGCTACCGCGAAACGGCCTCATCGATCAAGCGGACGATCAAGGAAAAATATTGGGACGCCGAGCGCGGTCTGTTCTCCGACACGCGCGACCGGCGCAACTATTCGCAGCATGTCAACGTGCTGGCGATCCTGACCGGAGCGGTCGAAGGCGACGAGGCGCGCGCCGTCATGGAACGCACGCTGGCGGACACTACGCTGACGCAGACGACGATCTACTTCCGCTACTATCTGAATCAAGCGCTGAAAAAGGCCGGGCTGGGCGACCGACTGTTAGACAACATGCAGGTGTGGGAAGACCAGATGGCGCTGGGCCTCTCGACCTGGGCCGAACAGCCCGAGCCGTCGCGTTCGGACTGCCATGCTTGGGGCTCGAGCCCGAACATCGAGTTTTTCCGCACGATCCTCGGTATCGACAGCGACGGACCGGGATTCTCGCGCATCCTCGTCGAGCCCTCGCTCGGCAAGCTGAAGGAGGTTTCGGGCTCGATGCCCCACCCTCGCGGCGACATCGCGGTAAAATACCGAGTCGACAAGAAAGGCTCCCTGTCGGCCGAAATCACGCTGCCTGAAGGAGTGGAGGGAGAACTGGTTTGGAAAGAGAAGCGCAGGCCGCTGCACGGAGGATTCCAGAAACTGACCGTTCGATAAAACCGTACGTATACGAATCCGACGAAGGTCGCGGGCTTCCCGCGACCTTCGTCGTCTCTGAACAGTTTAATGGGCCATCGATCAACTCGGTTCAGGCATCGCACCTTACACCGATACCCGACAAACGCGTACGGATTTCCCTCTCAGGCAGGCATAGCAGCCCGAAAACACCGCATCCGACAACCAGCCGCAGGTACCGACCGGCAATGCCTTTCCCAAACGCTTCTCATGCCAACGAGGACACTGGCCTTCTGAATATCCGCAGCCCGACGGAGTCCGGCATGTGCCGACGCGCGGCAAGACAACACGTACCGGAACGCTGCGAGACCGATACATGGCCTATCCCGACATGATAGCGTTCCTCGCTCTTACAAATAACGCTCCCATGCGAAAATGAAGAGAACGAGGACGGGGAGAATAGGGAGAGTAAGAACAACGGGAGAGCGAGGACAACGAAGACAGCAAAAACAGCGGGAGAGTGAGGAGAGCGAGGAGAACAGGAAGAACGAGAACAGCGGGGAGTACAAGGAGAGCGAGAACAGTCGCACAAAAACCGACCCGCCGGAGCAGGACCGGAGTTTCCGAGGAAAGCGCCATGCCGGACCGAAGCGACCCGCCGTCGGTCGAAATCTGCAAGAGAGTCGGTTACGGGCAGCGACGGCGGAACACCGGCAGAATGCCGAGCTTCCGGTCTATGCCCTGCCAAGACCGATACGAGAATCGCTCGGCCGTTACATCAGCGCGGGAACCATGTACCTGACCAGCAGCCAGCCTCCCCCCACGAGCCACACATACAGAAGCAACGAAAGCACGAAAGGCTTGGCGCCCGCCTTTTTGAACTTTTCGATACTGGTCTCGGCCCCCAAAGCGGTCATGGCCATCGTCAGCAGAAAAGTATCCAGCGAATTGACGAGCGACACGGTCGCCTCTCCGAGCAGGCCGAACGAATTGAAGCCTATCACCGCCAGAAACCCGAGCGCGAACCACGGCACGGCGATCCGCCGCAGGACCGCCTGCCAGCAAGCCGGCGCCGCCGGGCTTTCGCAATCGAAATAGAATAGCTTATCGCCAGCAGCACGGGAACCAGCATCATCACGCGGAGCATCTTGACGATAATCGCCGTATCGGATATTTCTCCGCTCATCGCGTTTCCCGCCCCCACCACATGAGCGACCTCGTGCAGCGTGGCTCCGGTGTAGATACCCATCTGTTCCGGAGTCAGCGAAACGATACCGTGACGATAGAGAACCGGATAGAGGAACATCGAGATCGTCCCGAAAATCACGACCGTCGAAACGGCCACGGCCGTTTTATAAGGTTTGGCGTGGATCGTCGACTCGGCACCGAGCACGGCGGCGGCTCCGCAAATGCCGCTACCGACCGACGTAAGCAGCGCAACGCCACGATCCATCCGCAACAACCGTCCCAGCAAGACCCCTCCGCAAATCGTGACGGTCACGACGACCGCATCGATCAGCAGGGCCGGAGCGCCCACGGCCAGCACGTCCTGAAAAGTCAGCCGAAAACCGTACAGAACGATACCCAGCCGCAAAACGCGCTTCGAGCAGAAAAGAATGCCGGGAACCCATGTGGCCGGCAACCGGTTGCGCAAACTGTTCGCATAGAGCATGCCCAGCACGATACCCACGATCATCGGGCTGAACGAAAGGCTTTTGACCCAAGGGAAATCGCCGATATAGAACGCAGCGCAGGAAAACAAGGCGATCAACAGGACGCCGTGCAACATGCTGCCCCTTTCTTCACTCACTTTCATCATTCGGAATCGTTTTTTCGTCCATGAATCGGGGACAAAGAAACAACATTCGGAGCAAACTCCGAACGACCAAATTCTTATACGCCATAAC